>CBCPMX010000043.1:0-8216 GCA_965120355.1 uncultured Oscillospiraceae bacterium | reverse complement strand
AGCGGAGATAAAGACGTCGCAGTCCGCGCCTTCTTCAATCTGGGTCTTCAGCGTACCGGAGGAATCGAAGTTGAAGGTCAGGGTCACATTGGGGGCCACGTCCTTGTACAGCTCCGCAATCTCCGTCAAAGTTTCGGTCATGGATGCAGCGGCAAAGACCACCAGCTCCACTTCTTCGCCATCCGCAGCGGCGTCAGCCTCCTCTGCTTCAGTCTCGGCAGAGACCTCGGCGGACGCTTCCGTGGTCTCAGAGACATCTGCACTGCTCTCCGCGGCGGTCTCCGTGCTGCTGCCGCAGGCGCCCAGCACCAGGCTCAAGAGCAGCGCGGCAATCAGCATAATGGACACTTTTTTCATTTGTCGTTCACCTTTCTTGTTTGGTTTTCTTATGTTTTGCAAGATGAACTCATTATACATAATCACATACTTCTTTGCAATAGACGATTTACAATAAAACAGAACAAAACCAGACAAAATTGGTTGTAACCAAAGCGGGGTTTTTTTGTTTTTGGCAGCCAGCCGCCGCCTTTTGAATTCCAGCCTTTCCGCCGCTTTACCCACCCCGCAAAATATGTTATACTGAGAAAAAACAGCCTGTGAGGTACCGCCATGTCCAACGATCTGATGACAGCCCAGGAAGTGGCTGACTATTTGAAGCTGAAAAAGGCCACCGTCTATGAGATGGTCAAACGGGGCGACCTGCCCTCCACAAAAATCGGCAAACAGCTGCGCATTGCGCGGGCCGATGTAGAGCAGCTGGCCGCTCCATCCCATGCCGCCAGCCACGCCACCGAGGCGGATCCGGCGGCCATAGGCAGCAAGCACCGCAGCGTGGTCCTCTGCGGGCAGGACGTATCCCTGGACCTCATTGCCAACCACATTTCCTCCCTGCCCAACGTGCCCAACGTCCTGCGCTCTTATGCCGGCAGCTACAACAGCCTCAACCGGCTCTACCATGGGCGGGCAGCCATCGCCACGGCCCACCTGTGGGATGAAGAAAGCGGCCAGTACAATCTGCCCTATCTGTCCAAGCTGCTGCCGGGTATGGACGTGATGGCAGTGCGCCTGTTTGGGCGCACCATCGGCATCTATGTTCGCCGGGGCAATCCAAAAGGGATCGCCTCCATTGCCGACCTGGCCCGTCCGGACGTCACCATCTGCAACCGGGAAACCGGCAGCGGCACCCGCATCCTCCTTGACAGTAAACTCAAGGCTCTGGGCATCCCCAAAAGCGCCATAGCAGGCTATGGCACGGAACAGACCTCCCACCTGACGGTGGCCGGAGCCATTTCCCGCGGCGAAGCCGACGCGGGGCTGGGAATCGAGGCCGCCGCCCGCCAGGTGCGAGACGTGGACTTTCTCCCCCTGCAGCTGGAATGGTACGACATGATCTTCGCCGCAGATCTGCGGGACCGCCCTCCTTATTCCACCATTGTCGAGTTTGTCTCCTCTCCCGCCTTTCGCCGGGAGCTGGAACTGTTGGGCAATTACGATTTCTCTCAGACCGGCAGGCAGTTCCTGCTCTGAATGAAAAACGGTCCATGCCCGGCGCAGCCGGACATGGACCGTTGACCTTTCCGGAACTCCGCGTTCCGGCAATTATACCTTCAGATCGACCTGCTGATCTGTCAGCAGATGGGCAAAGGGCGCCAGCGCCGGTTGGACACAGTCGCGGATAAACTCCTCCACCTGCTCCGGACAGCGCCCAATGTACATGGACGGCTCCATATGCGCCAGAATCTGCTCCCGGGTCAGGCCGAAAGCCGGATCCGCGGCAATGCGGTCCACCAGGTCGTTGGGCTTGCCCTCCTCCTTGACCGTCTTGCCGGCGGCAATGGAGTGGACACGGATGCGCTCGTGAAGTTCCTGGCGGTTGCCGCCGGCCTTCACAGCAGCCATCATGATATTCTCGGTGGCCATGAAGGGCAGCTCCTCCTGCAAATGCTTGGCAATGACTTTTTCATAGACCTTCAGGCCGCCGGCCACGTTGAGATAAATGTTAAGGATGGCGTCCACCGCCAAAAACGCCTCCGGCACGGAAATCCGCTTGCCGGCAGAATCGTCCAGAGTCCGCTCAAACCACTGGTTATAGGCCGTGAAGGCCGGGTTCAGGGCGTCGGTGATCACATACCGCGCCAGTGAGCAGATGCGCTCGCAGCGCATGGGATTGCGCTTATAGGGCATGGCGGAAGAACCGATCTGCTTGCCCTCGAAGGGCTCCTCCACCTCTTTCAGGTGGCTGAGCAGCCGCACATCGGTGGCAAACTTGCCGGCAGACTGGGCAATGCCGCTGAGGGTGTTCAGCACGCCGGTGTCCATTTTCCGGGAATAGGTCTGGCCGGATACGGGCACGCAGGCATCAAAGCCCATCTCCTTGGCGATCAGCTCCTCCAGCTTTTTTACCTTCTCCCCATCGCCGTCAAACAGCTCCAGAAAGCTGGCCTGGGTACCGGTGGTTCCCTTGGACCCCAGCAGCTTCAGGGTGCCGATGCGGTAGTTCACCTCGTCCAAATCCATCAGCAGCTCATTGCACCAGAGGGTGGCGCGCTTGCCCACGGTGGTGGTCTGGGCCGGCTGGAAGTGGGTGAAGCCCAGGGTGGGCAGCGCCTTATACCGGTCGGCAAAGGCCGCCAGGCGCTGGATCACATTGACCAGCTTTCCACGGATCAGCTCCAGGCCCTCTTTCATGAGAATCACATCGGTGTTATCGCCCACATAGCAGGACGTCGCGCCCAGATGGATAATGGGCATGGCCTTGGGGCAGACCTCGCCGTAGGTGTGGACATGGGCCATGACGTCGTGGCGCAGCTCTTTTTCGTACTGTGCCGCCTTCTCAAAATCAATGTCATCCAGATGGGCCTCCATCTCGTCCACCTGCTCCTGCGTGATGGGCAGGCCCAGCTGCATCTCCGCCCGGGCCAGAGCCACCCACAGGCGCCGCCAGGTAGAGAATTTCTTCTGTGGAGAAAACAGATACAACATCTCTGGGCTGGCATACCGGCTGGCCAGCGGGCTTTCATAAATATCGGTAGCTATGACAATCAATCCTTTCAGAATGGAAGTTCACAAGAAAATACCGTGACCCGGTTGGGTCACGGTAAATTATACAGGATCCTGCGGTAGATTTCCAGTGGTTTGTATAGATTTCACGCAGAAATTCCGGCATCCGCCAGGAATTTCTCCAGCCGGTCACAGCCTTCCTTGATGTTCTCCATGCTGGTGGCATAGCTCCAGCGCACAAACTCCGGCGCGTCAAACCCGGTGCAGGGCACCGTGGCCACCAGACCCTTCTGCAGGAACAGGTTGGCAAAATCGTCGGCGTCCCGGATGGTCACGCCATACAGCTCCTTGCCAATGAGCTCCCTCAGATTCATCATGATATAAAACGCGCCCTGAGGTTTCAGGCAGCTGACGCCGGGAATGGCGTTGATGCGCGCAACAATGTAGTTGCGGCGTTCCTCGAATGCCTTGCGCATGGTCTCCCTGGCATCCTGCGGACCGCTGAGGGCCTCCACGGACGCCCACTGGCAAAAGGTAGCGGGGCCGCCGGTGGAGTGGCTGACAAAGTTGCTCATGACCTTAATGATCTTCTCGTCGGCCATGGCGTAACCAATGCGCCAGCCGGTCATGGCATAGGCCTTGGACACGCCGTTGATCAGGATGGTACGGGCCTTAATCTCCTCGCCCAAAGAAGGCAGAGAAACAAACTCCACGCCGTCATAGACCAGGGTATAATAGATTTCATCTGACAGCACATACAGATCCTTTTCCACGCACACGTCGGCAATGGCCTGCAGCTCCTGCCGGGAATAGACCATCCCCGTGGGATTGCAGGGGCTGTTGAGAATCAGGCATTTGGTCTTATCGGTGACGGCAGCCCGGAGCTGACTGGCAGTGACTTTGAACTGCGCTTCCTCCGAAGCGTGGAGCACCACGGGTACGCCGCCCACCATTTTGATCAGCTCATAGTAGCTGACCCAGTAGGGAGCCGGCAGCAGCACTTCGTCGCCGGGATTGACCAGGGCCCGCAGGGCAAGATAGACAATATGCTTAGCGCCGGAGGCGATGACCACATTGGCGGGCTGATAGTCCAGGCCGCAGTCCTCCTTCATCCGCTGGCAGGCAGCGGCCTTCAGCTCCGTAATACCGGAGGCAGCGGTATATTTGGTCTTGTGCTCCCGCAGGGCCTGGATGGCGGCCTCGGTGATATTCTCCGGCGTGGCAAAATCAGGCTCGCCGGCGCCGAAGCCCACCACGTCAATGCCATCCGCCTTCATTTTCTTGAACATGCTGTCGATTTCCATGGTTGTGGAGGCCCGGACGGCGCTGGCCACCTGAGACAGTTCCTTCATAGCGATACTTCCTTTCCGCACGCAAGTAATTTCACATTATTATATTCCGCATCTTGCAAAATGGCAAGGGTTTTTCAAAAAAACCGCGAATTTTATGCATATTTTTGAATCTCATAGAAATTTCAATTTCAAATTGGTCGGATTCAACAGGAACATTCCATACGTTTGCAGCACAGCGGCGCTGTGCCGTGCCGGGGCGCCCGCTTCGCTTTGCAGCATGCATCGCGCCCACAGCATACCTACTGCTCGGTCCGCAGAAACGTCCAGGCTCTGCAAAAAAATTTCTGAACGCCATCAACACTTCGGCCTTTTCATCCGTCTTACAGGTGAACGCGCAAACATAGAAAGGAGCCCAGTTCCCATGGTGGAAGAACTGTACACAACGTTCTACGACGAACTGCTGCACTACTGCGTCTCGATGGCAAAGGATTGGGCCGCTGCAGAAGATCTGGTACAGGAGACCTATATGCGGGCGCTGACGCATCTGGAGGATCTTCAAGATTGCAGCCGCGCCCAATGCCGCGCCTGGCTGTACAAGACCGCCAAACACCTGTACATCGACCGGCTGCGCATGCTTTCGCGGGAAGCCAGCAGCAGTGAGGAAGCCCTGTCGCTGGCCGCTATAGAAGAGGATCTGACCCGGGCCATGGTCCAGCAGCTTGTGAACCGGTTGCCGGACACAGAACGCGCTCTGTTCACCATGCGCTATTTTCAGGGCTATAACGCCACGGAGCTGGGTGAGCTGTTCGGTCTGCCGCCGTCCACCGTCCGCGCCAGACTTTCGTCCGCGCGAAGGCACCTGATCAACCTGTATCAGGAAACTATAAAATAAGGAGAATTCATATGGAACCGAAAAAGTTTTTTGTCGTCAACGCCGCCACCTGCGACACGCGGAACGTCCAGGAAAGTACCCTGGCCGCCTATACGAAAACCATCCTCAACAGCGCCCTGGTTCTGGTTTCTCCCGCGTCAAAGGCGCTGCTGGATCAGTACAACGTCCTTGTCAACGCCCCCCAAACCTTAGAGCTGGACGAAGATGTCCAGGTGCTCAAAATCAACGGCCGGACAGAGATCAAGCCGGGGCCGGCTCAGCCAGCGGGGAAACAAGCCCTGGTGGTCAACGGCACTGTAGACATCGCCCCTGGCAGCGAGGACCTGCTGAGCAATTACTGCGTGATTCAGGTCAACGGCTCCCTCTCCTGCCCGGAAAGCATTGCGGGCCGCCTGTCCATGGTCAAACTCAATGGAGCCATGGAGACCTATCCCGACGGCTGCATCCGGCTCAAACGCACCGCCGTATTGGACCGCACCTTCCACCTGCGGGCCAGACAAGACGCCCGGTACTTTGCCGCCAAGCGGATCGTCGCCCTGGACCCGGCCATTGCCTTTGACAAGCTGACGGAGAAGAATATCCAATTCGTGACCAAGTCCCTGCTGGTGGCGGAAGGTCTGGCGGAGGCCGCCATCCCCCTCTTTGACGAGCAGACGGACATCACCATTCTGCCCGACGGCTGCAGCTATGTGGATGACAGCGCCACCCTGGATGCGGCACTGCTCCGGCGGCACGGCGGGAAGCTCTATATCGACGGCAGTCTCACCATCAATAAGGACAGCGCGCCCTATTTGGCGCAGATCACCTTCCTGCACGTCAACGGCGATCTTCTGGTATCCAAAACGCTGGTGGACGCCGTGGGCGGCATCGACGCCGCTTACAATGCGCTGTGCGTCATGGGCGGCACAGTTCTCACCGACCGCATCGACGTCAACGTGGATCGCACCATGCTGGAACAGGCCGAAGACGGCCTGAGCCTGACGGACTGTGTCAATGTCAAAATTGCGAAAGACGTTCCGCCGGAACTGCTCCGGGAACGGCTCATAAGCATCACCGACTGCGTCAACGTCTTCTGCACAGGAGAGCAACAGGGCGCCGTCGAACTGGTTGCCACTGACGTCGACAACATCGGCGGCGAAGACGGCAGCGAAGACGGCGGCGTGGAAAAGCCCCACGGTCTCAACAAGGTAGAAGACATACTCAATGCGCTGTTTCCCGGTGAAGCGCTCACGCCCGCTGAACGGGCAGAAATTCTTTTAAACAGCAAAGTGGTCAATGCCGCTGATTATACGCTGTAAAGATTCCAAAAAATGTGTTTGCCGAACAGGGGGATGTTGCCACATCTCCCTGTTCGGCTGTTCCACAAAACGCTGCTGCCCCCCTGCCCTGCGCACGGCATCCGCCGTATGCAGGGCAGGGGGGTTGTATGTTTCAGACAGGCGGCTCCTTGCGCCGCAAACCTTCCGATGCGCCGAAACTCTACTCGCCCGGCTTGCGCCCATTGCTCTGCCGCCGCTGCCGCAGGTCGCGGAAAAATTGCCGCAGCATCGCCGCGCACGCTTCCTCCAAAACGCCGCCGGTCAGCGCCGGCCGGTGATTGTAGGGCAGATCAAACAAATTGATGACCGAACCGCAGGAGCCGGCCTTGGGGTCGGCAGCGCCGTAGACCACCCGGGGGATCCGGGCGTTTATAATGGCCCCGGCACACATGGGACACGGTTCCAGCGTCACATACAGCGTACATTGCCACAGCCGCCACCCGCCTAAGGTGCGGCAGGCCTCCGCAATGGCCTCCACTTCCGCGTGGGCCAACGCAGTTTTCTCCGTTTCCCGCCGGTTTCGGCCGCGGCCTACTACCCGGTCTCCCAAGGCGACGACGCAGCCCACAGGCACTTCGCCGTCTTCGGCAGCTTCCGCAGCCAACGCCAAAGCCTGCTGCATAAATTCCCAATCCTCCATGACGATCCTCCCGGCATCAACCCTTTGTGTCATTGTAGAGGAATTTGTGCCAAAGGTCAAGAGAAGATTCAACTCCCCAGCAGCGCCGCCAGAACCAAGTGGGCAGTGGTTTCATCCAGGGGACGTTCGGTGCCGTCGGCACTGCGCAGAATCACCTCCTGGGCGGCCGCACAGGACAGGGTTCTGTGCAGCACATCCTGGGCTGCTTGCCGGTCGGCCCCGGTGGCAGGCGTACCGGTCAGCAGGTAGTCCACCGACACGTCCAGCAGCTGCGCCAGCCGAACCAGCTTTTCCGCTGACGGCTCTCGCCGTCCCTGCTCGTACATGCCCACAGCACTGGCACTGACTCCCAGCCGTCTGGCCAGCTCCCGCTGGCTCATCCCCGCCCGTTTTCGCATTGCTGCGATCCGTAGCCCGATCATAACACACCTCGTTTCTTCCAGCATCTCCAGATTCGTGCATTAAAAAGATACCATACCCATTTTGCATTGTAAAGAGAAAGATGACATATTTTCCCTTGACATCACACGTTTTGTGTAGTACACTGAACCTAATCTGCTATAAAATTTCAATTATAGAAAGAAGTGTAATTTCAATGGTGGATCCGCAGGACCTCCCCATTCAGGCGTTCTGCGACTACTGCGGCGGGGAACTCTACGAGGGCTGCGTCCCCTATGCCAGCCCCGAGGGCCTGCTGTGTCCGCAATGCGCCAACGCGCTGCGGTACGGCGGCACATTCCCGCCGCCGGAGGAGGGAGAGCATTGTGACCTTACTGGAGCTTTCGTCGGAATACATCCAGGCAGCGGATCTGCTGCGCGCCCGATTGCGGCTGCTGCGCAGCGCACTGCGCGCCACACAGGACGAGGACGAACGCTGGCATCTGCAAAGGCGCATCGCCGTACTGACGGAAATGCTGCGCCAGACCAATGAGTTAGCCGAGTTGACCGCACACTATTACGAAAGGGGATACTATCGAAATGCCAAATACACGCTCTAGGTGGTGTCGTCAATAAAAGTATGATATAATAGTTCTCGAAGTAGAGGAGGGCAAAAAATGGCGAGAGAACAGGAA
>CBCPMX010000042.1:0-43306 GCA_965120355.1 uncultured Oscillospiraceae bacterium | reverse complement strand
AAATATTTTTCATCCGCCCCTCTTTGGCCAGCCGGTAATACTCCGACGCCACGGCGGCGGCGGACTCCGAGACGTCAGCCACATCCCAGAAGCCCAGCTTCAGGATGCCTCCCGCCAGCTGTTCCAGGGTCAACCCCTTTGGAAATGCCGCAATACACGATGGGTCAATGCAGCAAATGACCTTGCGGTTTTCGGCAATGAGCTGTTTCGCCTTTTGGACTTCGTTTTTCGTCTCTATGGCGTTGTGGTCGCAGGCAGCATGACACGCGCCGCATTCAATACAGCGGTCCTCATCGATTTCCACTACTGACCGGGCCACCAGATTGATCGCCTTCACCGGACACACCCGCAAACACTTGTAGCAGCTCTTGCAATTTTCCGTTCTGATTTTGAATACGCTCATGCTGAGCACCCCCAAAATTTCGTCGATCATTGAGTTTGATTATACCACCATCCGGCCGCAAAGGGCAATGGGTTTATGCAGATTTCCTGGCCTTATGCGCAGGAAAAGTCAGGCCGCAAACCGCAGTCTGACTTTTCCGCATTTCCTCTTGAGCCGGCGGGCGTTTACCGGAACGTATCGCTGATGTTCCGGCCCACGTCGCTGACAGCGTCGCCCACATCTCCCACGGCTTCGCCCACAGCGCCGCCGACTGTATTGGTTCTGCCAGTTCTGGCGTTGCCGTGATAGGCGCCTTCCGTCGTGCCATTGCTGCCGGTGGTTCCATTGTAACCGCTGCCGGCAGTGCCGTTATACTGGTTTCCAGCAGTCCCATTGTAGTTGTCATAGGTGTTGTAGCCGCCATTGGCATGGTCATAGTCCCGCTCTCCGCCGTTGACTACGCCATTGTCCGTGGTAGATACGTTTCCATAGCCGCTGCGATACCCATTGTCGCTGGCTGTATTGGCCATATTGCCGCCACAGCCGGCCAGCAAAGTCACCAGCAGCGCTGTGCTCAGGCAGACTGCCACAGGTTTTTTCATAAAGAAGCTCTCCTTTTCCTGGGGCGCGTCTGAAAATCCCCCAGCGCCGGTTTTGTCTGTCAGCGCAGATTTGCCAAATTCCCCTTACGGCTCCTTCTGCCGAAAACAAACTGCAATGCATTGCTGCGGCCTTGCAAATCGCCCCCGGCAGACGTTTCACACTCTGGTTTTTTCAGACGCACCCAAATTCAAGTATCTATGCAAAAAGGCATTGCCTTGTCCGTCTTTAGTATGGGCTGCAACAGAAAAAATACAATGGGAAGTTTCGTCAATTTTTTTATCTGGTTCCGCGCCTTGTCTGCGTCCCTGGAAATTGGGAACTTTCTGTTTAAGAAATCGTCACAAAAATTGATGCAAATTATGTTATGGTATGCTATAATCAGCTTGATAAATTTTGTCCACCCGGAGGCGTTTATGGAAGAACTGACCCTGCTCCAACAGGAGCTGACGCATACCTGCCCCACTCTGGAGCTGCGGACGCAGGAACCCCTGGCGCGGTATACCTCTTTCCGCATTGGCGGCCCAGCGGCGCTGCTGGCGCTGCCCAAAACAGAAGCGGAACTGCGCGCGCTTCTGCTGGCAGCCGGAAACCATCATATCCGCCCTGTTGTGCTGGGCGCCGGCACCAATGTCCTGGCGCCGGACGAGGGGCTGGACACTCTGATTCTCCGCACACGGGATTGTCTGGCCGGCATTCGCCTGCTGGAAAACGGCCATCTGGAAGCGGACTGCGGCGTAACTTTGGCAAAGCTTGCCGTTTTTGCACAGGCACATGGCCTGACAGGACTGGAATTTGCCCATGGCATCCCCGGCACTGTCGGCGGCGGCGTGGTAATGAACGCCGGCGCTTACGGCGGCGAGCTGTCCCAGGTGGTTGTCCGTACTACTGTTATGGAACCGGATGGCAGCCTGCGGGCCTACGAAGGAGAACAGCAGGGCTTCGGCTATCGCCGCAGCGCGTTTTCCAGCTGCAGCGGCGTAATTCTGAAGGCGGAATTTGCCCTGGAGCCCGGCAACCCGGCGCAGATTCAAGAAACCATGAACCTGCTGGCAGAAAAACGGCGCGCCTCGCAGCCGCTGGAGTATCCGTCCGCCGGCAGCACTTTCAAGCGGCCCGCCACGGGATATGCAGCCGCGCTGATCGACGGGGCCGGACTCAAGGGCCTGCGGGTCGGCGGCGCGGAGGTATCGGAAAAGCACGCAGGCTTCATTATCAACCGCGGAGGCGCCACCTGCGCCGATGTCCTGACCCTGATGGACCAAGTGCGCCAAAGGGTGGAGGAAACCAGTGGAATCCGTCTGGAGCCGGAGGTTCGGCTGCTGGGTAAGGAGGCATCATCATGCAATTTTTGATCGTATCCGGCCTGTCTGGCGCCGGCAAAAGTAAGACTGCCTCCACCTTGGAGGACATGGGCTTTTACTGTGTGGACAATATGCCGGCAGATTTAATCCCCCAATTTGCCAGACTGTGTCTGGCCACCACCGGACGCTATGACAAAGTGGCGCTGGTCACCGACGTGCGGGGCGGCCAGACGTTTGACGGTCTGTTTAAGGCCCTGTCGCAGCTCGACGAAATGCACTGCGCCTATACTATTGTTTTTATTGAAGCATCCACACAGACCATCATCAACCGCTACAAAGAGACACGGCGAACCCATCCCCTGTCCAAAGACGGCACGTCCCTGGCTGAGGCTGTGGAACGGGAGCGGCAGCTCCTGGAGCCGGTTCGGACCCGGGCCGGCCACGTCATCAATACCACCGGGCTGTCCACTGCCCGGCTCCGCCGGGAGCTGCTTCGGCTGTTTTCCGGCGATACCCGGGAACGGGCCATGTCGGTCAACGTCGTTTCCTTTGGCTTCAAATACGGCCTGCCGCGCGACGCCGACCTGGTGTTTGACGTGCGGTTTCTCCCAAATCCGTATTACATTGCGGAACTGCGGGAAAAAAGCGGTCTGGAGCCGGAGGTCCGGGAATTTGTGTTCTCCTATCAGCAGACTCTGGACTTTGTCCAAAAGGTGGAGGATCTGCTGGCTTTCACCCTGCCCCACTATATGGAAGAGGGCAAAACCAGCCTGGTCATTGCCATCGGCTGCACCGGCGGGCACCACCGTTCGGTGGCCATTGCCAAAGAGCTGAGCGAATTCATTGCCAAACGGGGCTACGCCACAGTGCTGCGCCACCGCGATATGCACCGGGACGGCGAGAATGAGTGACGGTCAGCGGAGGAGACGACTATGTCTGTACATCAGGAAGGCTTAAAACTGTATTTGCCCGGCAGAGGCGACCCCAGGATCGTGGTCATCGGCGGCGGACACGGTCTGTCCACCATGCTGCGTGGCCTGAAACACTACTCCAAGAACATCACGGCGATTGTGACGGTAGCCGATGACGGCGGCGGCTCCGGCATGCTGCGGGAGGATCTGGGGATGCTCCCGCCGGGCGATATTCGAAACTGTATTCTGGCTTTGGCCAACATGGAGCCGACCATGGAAAAACTGCTGGATTACCGCTTCCCCGAGGGCCAGCTGGCGGGACAGAGCTTCGGCAACCTGTTTCTGGCGGCCTGCAACGGGATCTCCAGCACCTTTGATGAAGCGGTGCGCCGCATGGGTGAAGTTCTGGCGATCCGGGGCCGTGTGCTTCCAGTGACCAATGAAAACGTCTATTTGGAAGCCGAATTTGAAAACGGCAGCCGTGTTCTGGGGGAGAGCAAAATCTTCCACGCCAAAAAGGCCAATGACTGCCGCATCCGCAAGGTGCGTCTGGTGCCGGAGCACCCCAGCGCCCTGCCGGAGAGCCTGGAAGCTATTTCCCAGGCAGACATGATCGTCCTTGGCCCGGGCAGCCTCTACACCAGTATTATCCCCAATCTGCTGGTGGACGGCGTCGCGGACGCCATCGCCCATGCCGGCGCCGTACGGGTGCTTGTGCTGAACATCATGACACAGGACGGTGAAACGGAGGGCTACACCGCTGCCGATCACGTGCGGGCCATTTTTGCCCACGGCGCGCCGGGGATGCTGGACGTATGCGTAGGCAATTGCGCCGCCATCCCGCCCAGCGTAGCGGCAGCATACCGCATGGAAGGCGCGGAACCCCTGGATCTGACCCGCGACGAACTGGAAGCCATGGGGCTGGAGTTGGCGGAGTTTCCGCTGGCGGCCAGCGACAGCGGTTTCGCCCGGCACGACCCCGGCGCGCTGGCCACAGCGCTCATGGAGGTCCTGCGGAAGGAGCAAAAAAGAATATGACCCAGAAATCAGAAGGGACTGCGGCAAAGCCCTCTTTTTCCTCCAATGTGAAAAGTGAACTGTGCCGGGCCTCCCTGCACAAAAAATGCTGCGCCGTGGCAGAGTGCTATGGCATTCTGCTCTACTGCAACACCTTTACATGCCGGGAGGTTAAGATCATCACCGAAAGCCGCGCCCTGGCGGCGCGGCTGCCAAAGCTGTTCCAGAAGGCGTTCGGCATTGCATTCGACGCCGGTCCAGACAGCCTGGACCGCCCCGGCAAACTGATCTATGCCATTTATGAACGTGAAAAAATTGAAAAAATTTTTGCCGCCTATGGATACTCCCGGGAAAACAGTTTAGTCCTCCATGTGAATTTAGGCGTTCTGGAAGAGCCCTGCTGTCAGGTGTCCTTCCTGCGAGGCGCGTTCCTGGCCGGCGGATCTGTAACGGATCCGGAAAAGCGGTATCATCTGGAACTGTTGACGGTGCACCGGGCCGTCAGCCGGGAAACGTATGCGCTGCTGCTGGAGCTGGGATACCAGCCCAAGGATACTGAACGCGGCGGCAGTCATATCTTATATTTTAAGCAGAGCGACGCCATTGAAGACTTCCTGACCATGATCGGCGCGCCGGTCTGCGCCATGGGCATTATGGCTGCCAAGGTGGAAAAAGACCTGCGCAATGGCATCAACCGCCGGGTCAACTGTGAAACTGCCAACATCGGCAAGGTCGTCAACGCTGCACAGGAACAGCTGGAGGCTATCCGGCAGCTGGAGACAACAGGCAAGCTGGAAACCCTGCCGGACAAGCTGAAGGCCACCGTCCGGCTGCGGATGGAAAATCCGGAAGCCACCCTTTCCGAGCTGGCGGCCATGCTGGATCCGCCCATCACAAAATCCGCCATGAACCATCGGATGCGCAAGCTCATTGAACTGGCAAAGGAATCCGATTCCGCCGGATAATCTTTCACAAAGGAGTGCCCTGTCATGGACCGTCTGCTCCCCCGGCTTCTGTTCCGTCCAGCCGCCCTGTTGCTGTGCCTGTGGACCCTTCTGGCCGCCATGGGTACCGTATGGGCCGCCGAAACCGTCACGGCCAACGGCTCCCCTGTGGCGTTTGCCGCAGACGGCGCGTCCTTTACCTATCGGGGTGAAACCTACCGCTATGCGGTCCGTGGGGACACCGTCTCCATCACCTGGCCCAACGGGGTGCAGGTGGACCGCACCTACCGGGACAGCGGCTACGAAGAGACCTGGTCGCCGGCCAGCGTGGATCTGTCGTCCTTCGACGGCTATCTGGACCGGTCCGACGCCTTTGGGCTGCTGGAGGATCGGGGGCTCATTGCCAGCGGCGCCGCAGCCGCTGCGTCCAGAACCGCCAATACCAGGGTACTGCTGGGTGTCATTGGCCTTCTTCTGGGCGGATTTGATTTTTTCCTGCCGGAGATCAGCATGCTGATGGCCCGCAAAACCGGCGGAACGTTTTGGCGGCGCTGGGACAATCCCCCGACGCCTGTTTCCATCGCGATGACCAAGGGAAGCGGCGGGATTCTAATGGTGGCCGGCGGCCTTCTGCTGCTGTCGGGGCTGTTCTCATAAAGCGCCCCCTTCCCACAGGCTAAGACGCTTATACGCTGCATTTTATCGCGGCGTCTCATACACAAACATGGCTGGCAGACGGCCGGAAAGAGGTGGAATATGTCTTTTGTCCATTTACATGTCCATACGGAATTCAGCCTTTTGGACGGCGCGTGCCGCATTGACCGCATCATGGCGCGGGTGAAGGAACTGGGGCAGGATGCCATTGCCATCACCGACCACGGCGTCATGTACGGCGTCATTGATTTTTATAAGGCGGCAAAGAAAGCCGGCATCAAACCCATCATCGGTTGTGAAGTTTATGTCGCCCCCCGGTCCCGTCATGACAAAGTCTACGGCGTGGACAATGAAAACCGGCACCTGGTTCTGCTGTGTGAAAACGAAACCGGCTACCGGAATCTATCCTATATGGTCTCCCAGGGCTTCCTGGACGGCTTTTACGGGAAACCGCGGGTGGACATGGAGCTCCTGCGGGAACACCACGAGGGACTCATTGCCCTGTCGGCATGTTTGGCCGGCGCGGTGCCGCGGCGGCTTGCCGACGAGGACTTCGAAGGCGCAAAAGCAGAAGCCCAGGCCCTGTCGGAAATCTTTGGTCCCGACCACTTCTATCTGGAACTGCAGGACCATGGCATTCCGGCCCAGAAGGCCGTCAACCAGGGGCTCCTGCGGCTTCACCGTGAACTGGGCCTGCCGCTGGTCGCCACCAACGACGCCCACTATCTGCGGCAGGAAGACAGCCAGATGCAGGACGTGCTGATGTGC
Organism: uncultured Oscillospiraceae bacterium; assembly: GCA_965120355.1. Lineage (GTDB taxonomy): Bacteria > Bacillota > Clostridia > Oscillospirales > Oscillospiraceae > CBCPMX01. The sequence continues at coordinate 36,726 of CBCPMX010000042.1, read as the reverse complement.
ATCCAGATGGGCAAAACCGTGGATGATCCGGACCGGATGCGCTTTGAAACAGACCAGTTTTATCTCAAATCCGAGGCGGAAATGGCGTCCCTGTTTTCCAATCTCCCGGAGGCACTGGAAAATACCGCAGAAATCGCCTCCCGCTGCACGCTGGAATTTGAGTTCAACCACTATCATCTGCCGGAATTCCATCTGCCGGAGGGCTGGACTTCCCCGGACTATCTGCGCCACCTGTGTCTCCAGGGCTTTGAAAAGCGGTACAGCGCAGACCGGGAAGACGTCAAAAACCAACTGTTCTATGAGCTGGATATGATTGAGAAAATGGGGTTCACGGACTATTTCCTGATCGTTTCCGATTTCATTGCCTATGCCAAAGGACAGGGCATTCCCGTCGGCCCGGGCCGCGGCTCTGCCGCCGGGTCCGTGGTGGCCTACTGCCTGGAGATCACGGACATCGATCCCATGAAATACGGCCTGTATTTTGAGCGTTTCCTCAACCCGGAACGGGTCAGCATGCCGGACATCGACATCGACTTCTGTGAACGCCGCCGGGGCGAGGTCATTGACTATGTGCGCCGGACCTACGGCGACGACCATGTGGCACAAATCGTCACCTTCGGCACCATGGCTGCCCGCGGCGCCATCCGTGACGTGGGCCGGGCGCTGAACTTCAGCTACGCTGAAACGGATGTGGTGGCCAAGCTGGTTCCCACAACGCTCCACATCACCCTGGAGGAAGCCTTGAAGGTCTCTCCCCAGCTCAAACAGCTCTATGACAGCGACGAGCGTATCAAAACCCTCATCGATACAGCCCGCAGCATTGAAGGCATGCCCCGGAACACCTCTACCCATGCTGCCGGCGTCGTCATTACCAAGCGGCCCGTCCACGACTACGTGCCCCTGAGCCGCAACGATGAAACCATTGTCACCCAGTATGTGATGACAACACTGGAAGAGCTGGGCCTTTTGAAAATGGACTTTCTGGGCCTGCGGAACCTGACGGTCATTGACGACGCCGTGCAGAATATCCGCACAGTTGAGCCGGAGTTTGCAATTTCAAAAATTCCGGAAAACGATCCGGAGACCTATGAAATGCTGTCACAGGGCAGAACCGTGGGCGTGTTTCAGCTGGAATCCGCGGGCATGACCGGCGTATGCGTGGGCCTGCGGCCCAAAAACATCGAGGACATCACTGCCGTGATCGCCCTGTACCGTCCCGGCCCCATGGACTCCATCCCCCGGTTCCTGGCCAACAACAACGACCCCAGCCGGATCACCTATAAGCACCCCCTGTTGGAGCCGATCTTGCTTGTGACCTACGGCTGCATTGTCTATCAGGAGCAGGTCATTGAGATCATGCGCCGCCTGGGCGGCTTCTCTCTGGGGCAGGCCGACCTGATCCGCCGCGCCATGTCCAAAAAAAAGCAGGCAGAGATTGTCAAAGAGCGCGCCACCTTTATTTACGGCGACCCGGAACGAAACATCTGCGGCGCCGTAGCCAACGGCGTGCCTGAAGATGTGGCAGGCAGCATCTATGACGAAATCCTGGATTTCGCCAACTATGCTTTCAACAAGTCTCACGCGGTGGCCTATGCAGTAGTGGCTTATCAGACGGCCTATCTCAAATGTCACTATCCCCGCCAGTACATGGCGGCCCTGCTGACCTCGGTGCTGGATAACTCCGTCAAAGTGGCGGAATACATTTCCGCCTGCAAGGACATGGGCATCTCTATTCTGCCGCCGGACGTCAATGAGTCCGACGACAACTTCACCGTTGTCGAAGGCGGCATCCGCTTTGGCCTGGTGGCCGTCAAAAATATTGGCAAGGGCGTCATCCAGCGTCTCATGGCCGAACGGGCGGAAAACGGTCCCTTCCAATCCCTGGAGGATTTCTGTGCGCGTATGAACGGCGCAGACCTCAACAAGCGCGCCGTAGAAAACCTGATCAAATGCGGGGCCATGGACTGCTTCGGCCACCACCGCTCGGAGCTGTTGCAGGTCTATGAGCTGATTATGGATTCCGTCGCCGACGCCAAACGACGCAACGTGGACGGACAAATGGGCATGTTCGATCTGATGGGGCAACAGGATGACGCGCCGCGCCAGTCCATCCGTATCCCCAGCGTACCGGAACTGAGCCGCCGGGAACTGATGGCCATGGAGCGGGAGACCACTGGCATGTACCTCAGCGGCCACCCCATGGACGACTACCGCGACCTGGTCCGACAGAGCGGCGCCAGCCACATTGGGGAGATCATGGAGGACTTTTCCCGGGAGGAGGGGCCGGAACGGTTCCACGATGAGCAGCAGGTGACTGTCTGCGGCATCGTCCAGAGCGTCAAGAACAAGACCACCCGCAACAACTCCATGATGGCCTATGTGACCCTGGAAGACGACACGGCGGCCATGGAACTGCTGGTCTTCTCCAGCACGCTTGGCCGATGCGGCAGCGCCCTTCAGGAGGGCGCCGCTGTGGCCGTGCAGGGCCGGCTGTCCATCCGCGATGAAAAAGATCCGCAAATCATTGCCAACCAGATCCAGCCCATTGCCGCGCTGGAACTGCTGGCGCCAAAATCCGCCGCCAGCGGAAAGCTTTATTTGAAAATCAACGCACCCGGAACCCGGGAAGACCGGAAAACTCGAGCCGTCCTGAATATGTTTCCGGGCAGCTGCCAGGCGGTGCTGTACTATGCCGATCGGAAACAGCGCTTCGGCACCACCTGCCAGCCGGAAGCAGATATGCTGCAGGAACTGCGGGAAATTCTCGGCGCAGACAGCGTGGTTTTAAAGTCCTGATGAAGCGCTGGCTCTGCCAGAGAAAACCGGCGGAAATTCGCTTGATCGGGGTACACAAGCGGCGGGAACTGTGCTATAATACAGTATTGGAATTCTCGCCGCACAAGGAAGGAGGCAAGCCGGTGAAACTTCGGAAACTTTGTGTTCTGGCAGCGCTGACGGCGCTGCTCGCGTGCCTGTCCGGCTGCCTGTTTCAGTCGGTGGACGAACTCTACAGCCTGCCGCGGCTGCCGGAGGACTATTACGATCTGCAGGCTTGTCTGGATGAAGTGCTCAGTGGAGACGCCGAGTATGCCGCACCGGTCTCCGGCTCTCAGCAGCAGGCCGTACAGCTGGTGGATCTGGACGGCGATGGGGAAAAAGAAGCCCTGGCCTTTGTCAAAACAACCGGCGATAAGCCGTTGAAAGTCTACATCTTCTGTAAAGTCGACGGTACCTATCAGAACGCCGCCGTCATTGAAGGCGACGGCAGCGCGTTCCAGAGTGTGGCCTATGCACAGGTGGATGACGATGAAGCGTTGGAGCTGATCATCTGCCGGCAGGTCAGCGATCAGGTGCCGCAGGCCATCAGCGTCTATGATCTGAGCGCCCAGTTCTCCGCCACAGAGCTCATGAGCGCTACCTGCAGTGACTATCGAGTGGTAGATTTGAACAGTGACAGCGTCTTTGAGCTGTTCCTGCTGTGCTCTTCCGGTGACTCCGGCGGTACGGTGGAATGGTACAGCTGGTCCCAGGGGATAATGGAAAAAAACGGGAAGGCCCGTTTATCAGCCCCCGCAGATGCAGCGCGGCGGGTCTTGACCGGCAGTTTGGAAGATGGCGCATCGGCCGTCTTTGTGGCCAGCACCTATGATGAAAACAGTCTTGTCACGGATGTCTTTGCCCTGCGGGACGGTCAGTTGGTCAACATTGCCGCCGACAGCCAGGCTGACGGCGTGACACAGACGGTCCGTAATTATTACGTCTATGCCACGGATGTGGACAACGACGGCGTACTGGAGCTGCCCATGCCCATTCCGCTGCCATCGGCGGACAGTGAAAATACAGAAAGTTACTGGATTATCCAATGGTATAGTCTCAGCCTGGACGGCTCCACCACAGACAAGAGTCTGACATATCACAACTACTCCGCCGGTTGGTTCCTGGAGCTGCCCAGTGAATGGCGTGACCAGATTACTGTCTACCGGTCGGATAACGCCTACGTCTTTGCCGCATGGCGCGGCGCAGACGAAACTCCCCAGCCACTGTTCTCCATTGGCGCCGCCACGGAGGGAGAAAGCCTGCCGGAGAACAGCACTGTCCTGACGGAGCAAAATGGCACAACCTATTATCTGACCATTACACAGGGCGCTGAAAACTGGTCCAGCGAAATTACGGCAGAAGCCCTGTCCCAACGGTTCCATATGATCCAGACAAATTGGTATAACGGCGAAATGTAGGAGGGGTTCTCTTGAAAAAAGTTTTAATCCTGGAAGATGAGGTCAGCATCCGCAGCTTTGTGGTCATCAATCTGCGACGGGCGGGCTATGAGGCCATTGAGGCCGCCACTGGTCCGGAAGCATTGGAGCAGCTGAAGGCCAATCCGGACACCGGCGTGGCCATTCTGGACATCATGGTTCCTGAAATGGACGGATTTGAGGTGTGCCGGACCATTCGCGCCACCAATAAGACCATTGGCATCATTATGCTAACCGCCCGCACCCAGGAGATGGACAAGGTCACCGGTCTGATGACTGGCGCCGACGATTATGTAACCAAGCCCTTTTCTCCGGCGGAATTGACGGCCCGCATTGACGCATTGTACCGCCGCATCGGCGGCGAAGCCACTGTGGACTCAGAGGAGCTGCGCCAAGGTCCGTTCGTACTCAACACCCGCAACCGCACTCTGGAGAAAAACGGAGAGCGCATCAAGCTGACACAAGTGGAATACGCCATTATGAAACTGTTTATGCAGAATCCAGGCCGCGCACTGAGCCGGGAGGACATTTTAACGACGGTTTGGGGCCGTGATTATGACGGCGAACTGAAAATTGTGGATGTCAACATTCGCCGGCTGCGCATCAAGATCGAAGACGACACCTCTTCCCCCACCTATATCACCACGGTGTGGGGCTTCGGATACAAATGGGGCGCATAATCAGAGCATGACCGTCTGAACAATCTCCAGCAGAAGGGAGCGGTCGGATGAAAATCAAAAAAATCAAGCTGCATTGGCGGAAGCTCACCGGCCTGAAGCGGCGCTGGGTAATCAACAATGTCAGCGCCTTACTGGCCATTGTAATCTTCAGTGTAGGCGTATTTGCCATGGTCTTTTCCAGCTATTATTATTCCAATATCAAGACAGCTCTGGAAGCCAAGGCAAAAACCATTACAGATTTTTTTGGAAACTACATCAATCAGAGTTATAACGAATTCTACCAGTCCTGCATTAAGTACGCCGAAAGCTTTGAAGACAAGAACTCCCTGGAGCTGCAGTTTATCACCACACGCGGCAATATTATTGTCTCATCTTATGGGCAGTGGTCCGGTACTTCCCCTGGCACGGAGGACATCACCGAAGCCCTGGAGACCGGTCAAACGGCAGACTTTTCCGGGCGGGATCCCAGCACCGGCGAACGAATTATGTCCGTCTCCGCACCCATGATCTATTCCAACGGCGAGATTATCGGCGTTCTGCGGATTGTCACGAGTCTGCGGGTGGTGGACCGTCAGATCATTCTGGGCATCTGCCTGGCGCTGTTGGTGGGTGTGCTGATCATCGCTCTGGTGCTGTTCAACGGACAATATTTTATTCGCTCCATTGTCGAGCCGGTGACGGAAATCACCGCCACCGCCAAGCGCATTGCCGCCGGCAGCTACGGCGTGCAGATCAAAAAGAAATTTGACGACGAAATCGGTGAGCTGGCCGATACCATCAACGACATGTCCCTGCAAATCAGCCAGTCAGAAAAGATGCAGACAGAGTTTATCTCTTCCGTCTCCCACGAGCTGCGCACGCCGCTTACGGCCATTGCCGGCTGGGGAGAAACGCTGCTGGCCGGCAAAAACCTGGATCAGGAAACCCGCCGCGGCATCACCACTATTCTGCGGGAAACCCAGCGGCTGACCCGCATGGTGGAAGAGCTGCTGGAATTTACCCGCATGCAGGATGGCCGCTTTAAGCTGAGCGTGGAACCCTGTGACATTCGCGCCGAATTTGAAGATACCGTCTTCATGTACGGCAGCCGGTTGCGCCAGGAAGGCATAGACCTGGACTATGAAGACAATGACGATGACATTCCCGAAATATCCTGTGATCCGGCGCGGATGCGGCAGGTATTTCTGAACATATTGGACAATGCCGCCAAGCATGGCGGCGAGGGGCGGCGGATTGTGGCGTCCATGTCTCTGGAAGACAACCATGTGGTCACCCGCATTCGGGATTTCGGCCCCGGCATTCCAGAGGAAGAACTGCCTCATATCAAACTGAAATTTTACAAGGGCAGTTCAAAGGCCCGCGGCAGCGGCATCGGGCTGGCCGTGTGTGAGGAAATCGTCTCCATGCACAACGGCACCCTGACCATTGAAAATGCGCCCGGCGGCGGCGCGCTGGTAACCATCAGCCTGCCCGTTGGATAATCGCTGGTCTGTAGCAAACCTATCAATTATTTTTTTGCTGGAGAGGACGAATTATGGCAGAAAACCAAGAAAAGTTCCGTACTATGATCGGTGGGCAGGCGCTCATTGAAGGCATCATGATGCGTGGTCCGTCAAAACAGGCCATTGTCGTGCGCAGTCCCGAGGGCCTGGTCACCAAGGTATCGGAATTAAAATTCATCAAAGACAAATACCCCATTCTGGGCTGGCCGCTGATTCGCGGCATCTTCAACTTCGGCGGCTCCATAGTCAACGGCGTCCGCGCCCTGTTGTTCTCGGCGGACTACTTTCCGGAAGAGGGCGAAGATGAAGGGCCCACCAAGTTTGAACAGTGGATTGAAAAGAAGTTTGGCTCGAAAGCTTTGGAGCAGTTCATCATTTATTCCGCTGCGGTGCTGGGCGTCTTGTTCAGTGTGGGGCTGTTTTTCCTGTTGCCCACCTTCCTGGTGGGGCTGATCCAACCGGTGCGGGAAATGTATGTCCTGCGGAACCTGCTGGAGGGCTGTCTGAAAATTGCAATTCTGATCGGCTATATGATCGGAGTATCCCGTATGAAGGACATGCGTCGTGTGTTTTCCTACCACGGAGCAGAACATAAAACCATTCGCTGTTATGAAGCAAAGCTGCCCTTGACAGTGGAAAACGTCCGTCCCATGGTGCGGCAGCATCCCCGTTGCGGGACCAGCTTCCTGTTCGTGGTGCTGTTTGTCAGCATCTTGGTGGGCGCATTCATTCCGGTGTCCAATTCTTTGCTGCGGATGTTGATCCATTTGCTGCTGCTGTTCCCTGTGGTGGGTATCAGTTATGAATTCAACCGGCTGGTGGGCCGCCACGACAACTGGCTGACCAGAATTCTCACTGCTCCCGGCATGTGGCTGCAAAACTTTACCACCAACGAGCCAGACGACAGCATGATTGAAGTGGCCATTGAGGCTCTGAAACTGGTGATTCCCGAGCAGGAAGGTGCAGATAAGTGGTAAAAACCTACCAGCAGCTCTATCTGGCTGCGCGCAACGCCCTGCGGGAAACAGCAGAGGACCACGCGCCCGTCCTGGCGCGGGAGCTGGTGGCCTTTGCAGCAGGGAAGACCGTGGCAGAGCTGGTCAAGGACTTTCCGGAGTATGCCACCGACGCAGTGCTGAAAAAAGCCGGTGAGTTGGTGGAACGGGCCGGCCGCGGTGAGCCATTGGCATATCTCACCGGGCAATGGCAGTTCCATGGTATGACTCTGACGGTGACTCCAGATGTGTTGATTCCCCGAGACGACACAGAGGTGGTGACGCAGATGGCCATCTCCAAAGCAAAGTTTCTGGATCAGAACCCCCGCATTCTAGACCTGTGTGCCGGTTCCGGCTGCATTGGTCTGGCCATTGCCAAGGCTGTGGCCGACGCCAGAGTCACCTTGGGAGATATTTCGCATGGCGCCATCCGTGTGGCCCGCCGGAACGTGCGGGATCTTGGTCTCAACGGACGGGTCAACTGTCTGCCGGTGGACGCCCTGCAGCCGGCCACCCCTTTCCTGGGCCAGTTTGACATGATTGTGTCCAACCCGCCCTATGTGACCCGTGCAGAAATGGAACTGCTGGATCCCTCTGTCCGTGAGTTTGAGCCACACCTGGCACTGGATGGCGGCGAGGACGGATTGGATTTTTACCGGGCCATTCTGAAGAATTTTGGACCTGCAATAAAACCTGGCGGCTATCTGCTCTTTGAATTCGGCATGGGGCAGCATACCGCTGTGGGCACACTGCTGGAAGCGGCGGGCTTTGCAGATTTGGTGTTCCGGTCGGATACCGGCGGCATCGTACGGGCGGTCATGGCCCGTAAGCCGGATCCTGAGACGGATGGCGATTGATGCGTGATGACAGATGCGTTCAACATATTGCATACAGAATTGAGGAAGTGGAAGCATGAAAAAAAACGCCCCCTATGAAGCACCTACCCGTGCAGAAGACAAACAAAAGGCGCTGGAAACCGCCCTGTCCCAGATTGAAAAAAACTATGGCAAAGGTGCGGTCATGCGTCTGGGCGACAAACCGGAGATGCAGGTGGACGCCATTCCCACTGGCTCTTTGAACCTGGATGCGGCCCTGGGCATCGGCGGTGTCCCCCGTGGCCGTATTATCGAGATCTACGGACCGGAGTCCTCCGGCAAAACTACCCTGGCCCTGCATATTTTGGCGGAAGCGCAGAAGCTGGGCGGCGAAGTGGCCTTCGTAGATGCCGAGCACGCCCTGGATCCCAACTATGCCGCAGCGCTGGGCGTGGACATAGACTCCATGCTGGTCTCTCAGCCGGATACCGGTGAGCAGGCCCTTGAAATCACAGATGCCCTGGTGCGTTCCGGCGCCGTGGATGTGGTGGTGGTGGACTCCGTAGCGGCCCTGACGCCCCGTGCCGAAATCGAGGGTGAAATGGGCGACGCCTTTGTGGGCCTCCACGCCCGGCTTATGAGTCAGGCGCTGCGGAAGCTGGCCGGCTCCATCGCCAAGACCAACTGCGTAGTTATTTTTATCAATCAGATCCGCATGAAAATCGGCGTCATGTATGGCAACCCGGAAACGACCACCGGCGGCAACGCCCTGAAGTTTTACGCCTCTGTCCGCATCGACATCCGCCGCGTAGAAGCGATTAAAGACGGTTCCGAAATTATCGGCAACCGCACTCGGGCCAAAGTCATCAAAAACAAGGTGGCGCCGCCCTTCCGGGAGGCCATGTTTGACATTATGTATGGCGAGGGTATCTCCCGCACCGGAGAACTGGTGGACTTGGGCGTTCAGCTGGATCTGGTACAGAAGAGCGGTTCCTGGTACTCCATCGGCGGCGAACGCATTGGCCAGGGCCGAGACAATGCAAAAAAATATTTGCAGGAAAACCCGGAGGTCGCCGACACTCTGGAAGCGGCCATTCGCCGCGACCTGCCCAAGCTGCTGGCCCTGAACAGGAAGAAGCCGGCGGCAAAGACTGCCTCCAAGGCAGTGGACATCTCTGCCGACGACTTTGACGATGAAGCTTGAAAAGCTGGAGCCGTCGCCGCGGGATCCTTCCCGTATCACGCTGACCTTTGAGAATGGTGCACGGCTGCAGGCTCCATCCGCTGTGGTGGCCGACTGGAGCCTGTACCCCGGAAAACTTCTGGACGCGTCAGAACTGGAGGCCCTGCAGCAGGCCGTGCGCCAATCCAACGCCCGTCAGCGGGCAGTTCGCATTGTCTCCGCCTCCGCCGTCTCCCGGCAGGAGCTGGAGCGCCGGCTGGTGCGGAAGGGCGAAGATGCCGAAGATGCCGCCGAGGCCGCCCAGTGGCTGGAGGAGTTGGGCGCCGTCAATGACTACGATCTGGCGATGCGTGTGGCGCGGCAGGCCGCTGCCAAGGGTTATGGCAAGTCCCGAATCCGTCAGATCCTCTATCAGAAAGGAATCCCCCGGGACTATTGGGAGGAAGCGCTGGCAGCTCTGCCGGAACCGGACGACGCCATCGACCAATTTCTATACCGTCGGCTGCAAGGGCAATGGCCGGATGAAAAAACCCTGAAAAAAACCACGGACGCACTGTGCCGCCGCGGGCACAGCTGGGAAGACATCCGCCGCGCCCTGACCCGATACCGTGAAAATCTGGAGCTTGAAGAGGAATAGCCAACAATCGGCGTCCCATTCAACGATTTTGGAGGAAGCAATTATGTCAAAAACCATCGGCTTTGTGTCCCTTGGCTGTGCCAAGAACCAGGTCAACAGTGAACAGATGCTGTATTTGCTGGATCAGGCCGGCTATGAGATTACAACCAAGGTGGAAAACGTGGATGTGGTTGTCGTCAACACCTGCGGCTTCATCGACTCTGCCAAATCGGAAGCCATTGCCGAGATCATTGAGCTGGGCAAGCTGAAGGAAGAGGGCAAGATTGGCAAGATTCTCGTCGCCGGGTGCCTGCCCCAGCGCTATCCCGATGAACTGATGCAGGAGCTGCCGGAAGTGGACGGCGTTCTGGGGTGCGGAAGCTACCAGGATATTGTCTCTGCTGTGGACGACGTCTTGGATGAGAAATCGCCCCGGTTGTTTGGCGATATCAATGCCGCACTGGATGAGCCTGGCCGGATTTTGACCACGCCGTCCTATTTTGCGTATCTAAAAATTGCAGAGGGTTGTGACAACCGGTGCAGTTTCTGCGTCATTCCGTATCTGCGGGGCCGGTACCGCAGCCGCGGCTTTGAAGAACTGGTGGACGAAGCCAAGCTGCTGGCAGAAAACGGCGTCCAGGAGCTGATTGTGGTGGCACAGGATATCAGCCGGTACGGCATTGACCGCTATGGCCGCTACCGGTTGGCCGAGCTGCTGCAGGCACTGTGCCAAATTCCCCAGCTGCGATGGATCCGCCTGCACTACCTCTATCCAGATGAAATCAGTGAGGAACTGATCGACGTCATCGCCAAAGAAGATAAAATCGTCAAATATCTGGATATTCCCATTCAGCACGTCAACGACACCATTCTCAAGCGCATGAACCGCCGCGGCGACAAGGCGTTTTTAGACCAGCTGTTTACCAAGCTTCGCACCCGGATTCCCGGCCTGGTATTGCGGACCAGCCTCATTGCCGGTCTGCCTGGCGAAGGCGAAGCGGAATTTGAAGAGCTTTGTCAGTTCCTGCGCAAGCACAAGCTGGAACGTGTCGGCGCCTTTGTCTTCTCCCCGGAGGGGGGTACGCCGGCAGCAGCTATGGACTATCCTGATACGGAAGTAGCCCAGCGCCGCGCCGAACTTCTGGTGGATCTGCAGTCCCGCATCATGGATGCATACAACCAGAGCCGCCTGGGTCAGACTATGACTGTCCTGTGCGAGGGCTATGACCGGCTGGCGGAGTGCCATTTTGGCCGCACCTACGCCGATTCTCCGGACATTGATGGGAAAGTGTTCTTTGACAGCCCGGTGCGGCTGCGGGAGGGCAGCTTTGTACCGGTAAAAATTCATGACATTCTGGACGGCGACTTGGTGGGAACAGCCATCCTGGACACTGCTGCAGAGGGGGAAGAACCATGACGACTGCTTCCAAGGTTACACTGGCCCGCATCGTACTGATTCCCATTTTTATGGTTGTGCTCCTGTTGGGCTACCGGCTGGCCGCACTGGTCATTTTCATCATTGCCAGCTGCACCGACTTTGTAGACGGCTACATCGCCCGCCACTACAACCAGGTCAGCACTTTTGGCAAATTTCTGGATCCTTTGGCAGACAAGCTGCTGGTCATGGCCGCTATGCTGGTCTTTGTCCAATGGGGGCTGATGCCGGCCTGGTCGGTGATGGTGGTTCTCACCCGGGAGTTCGCCGTCATGGGATTGCGGCTGGTGGCCGTCACTGGAGGCCGCGTCATTGCTGCAGGCTGGTCAGGCAAGGTCAAGACATTTACCACCATGGTTGGGCTGTGTATCATTATGCTGCCGCAGATCCCGGAAGTGGTCAATAGTGTCATTGTCGGCGTCATTGTGGTGACAACGGTATATTCCGGCGTGGAGTATTTCCTGAAAAACTGGGATATATTTAATTTCAAAAACTGAACGGACACAGACAAGGTCCCATGCGGGAATCTCCCGCATGGGACCTTCTTTTATCCATATACCCTGGCCCAAAACTCGCCGGGGCACTATGGAGCAGTCTGTACCAGGGCCTTGTGAATCCATTTGCCGCTGCGGAACCGCACCAAAAACACACATCCACGGACAAACCAGTCCACAAACATGCCGATCCACACGCCCATGGGCCCAAACCCAAAGAACCGGCACAGCACAATGCATACACCTACCCGGAACAACCACATGGAGCCAACCGAAACCAGCATGGCAAAGGTCACATCCCCTGCGGCCCGCATGCCATTGGGCACCGTAAACGCCTGCACCCAAACCAGCGGCTTGACAATGGTGATAACCAGCATCATTTGCCAGCACATCGCCGCGCTCTCCTGGGACATATTGCCCAAAATCGTCACTGGCCATGTGGCAGCCAGAACAATGACACTGACCCCCAGCAAAATGAACCAGGACCAGACGCTGAGTTTTTTGGTATAGCGCCGGGCTTCGTCCGGCCGTCCTGCGCCAATGCACTGTCCTGCCACCGTCGTCAGTGCCAGCCCCACAGCCATGGACGGTTGACTGGTGAAGCCCTCCAGCACAATGGTCATGGCCTGGGCGGCAATGGCCGCAGTACCCAGGGTGGAGACGGTGCTCTGGACCGCCAGCTTGCCCACCTGAAACAGGCTGTTTTCCAGCCCCGTGGGAATGCCAATCTTCAGTACCAGACCAATGACATGCCAGTCCGGCCGGATCTTCAGATAATTGCCCACAGTCAGCGTCTGGGCCGGCCGCTGCTGCATGACCAGGATGATGACCGCGCCCAGCATTCGCGATGCCGTGGTGGAGATGGCAGCACCGGCCACGCCCATATCAAATACAAACATCAGCACAGAATTGCCCACAATATTCAGCAGGTTTGTGGCAAAGGCAATGCGCATGGGCAGTTTGGAATTGCCCGTGGCCCGGTACAGGGCCGCACCGGCATTATACAGGGCGATGAAGGGATAGGACAGCGCCGTAATGAAGAAATATGTCTGCGCCGCCTCCATGACATCGTCCTCCACCGAGCCGAACAGGATTCGGAGCAGCGGTCCCCTGGCCGCAAGGCAGAAAATCATGATCGCCACGGACAGGGCAAAAGTGGACAGATACACCTGTCTGGCAGCGTTGTCCGCGCCCTCCCGTTCCTTTGCGCCCAGATACTGCGCGCAGACGATGGTACCGCCGGTAGCCAGAGCCGAAAACATGTACACCATTAACGTATCAATGGAATTGACCAGGGATACGCCGGAAATGGACGCCGCACCAACGACCGAAACCATCATGGTATCGGCAGTGCCCATAAAGGCCCCCAGAACCTGTTCCACAATCAGGGGGAGCAGCAGTTTTTTTAAGTCGCGATTGGAAAACACGCGCGTTTCGCCTTCTTTAATCGAATTTGGTCACCCAGACCGGCTCTGCCGCCGGCCGGACAGGAATATTGGGATACCGTTCCCGGTCCGCATATCCCACCATCAGCGCGCACCGGACGTGACAGCCCTCCGGGACGCCCGTCTGGGCCAGCAGTTCCGGCGCAGCATTGAGAATCTGCACCAGATAGCCACCCCAACAGCTGGCCAGGCCCCGTGTGCGCAGCAGCAGCTCCACTGTGGTCATGGCCACCGCCGTGTCCACCACCGGGTTGAGGCAGTCGTCCGGCGACCAGCCCAACAGCACACAGGGCGCGCCGCAGGTCACCAGGTTGGTCCCCCGGTCATAGAGCTTGCGCAGCTCCGGCGCTTCGCCGGTTTCATCGCACCACTGCAATACTTTGTCCGTCATGGCGGCAGTAACCTCTTTGGACCACAGCACCGTCCATCCGGTGGCGTGTATGTTCTTGCCGCTGGGCGCATAGTTGGCCCGATCCAGGGCCCATTGGAGCGTCTCCCGGTCTGGCGGCTCCTCCCGGAAGTGACGCACAGACCGGCGGGACATCACCAGCCTTTCCACCGGCTCCTCCGGCGGCGTCAGACAGGCCGGCTGCCCGTCCCACAGCACCGCCTGTTGGGGGCAGGCGGCCACGCAGTGCATGCAGCCAATGCACCGCCGCCGGGGCAAAATCTGCGGGGCCTTCTCCCCTGCGCCCAGGACGCCCATGGAGCAGCTGCGGATACAACTTCCGCAGTTGACACAACGGGTTTCATCAATGGAGATCATGATGAATTCCTCCTCTTTCGTCTGAAACATGCAAAAAACCGCATGGAACCCCATGCGGTTTTATTATAGCAATCCGCCCGAACAATGTAAAGCCATCATTTGTGCCCATACCAGTCCGTGGGCAGCAGTTCCATCCGCAGTTCATCGTGCCATTCTCCCCGCAGATAACAACACTGATGGCGGCGGCCATACTCCCGGAAGCCCACTTTTTTATAGCATACGATGGCGCGGGCATTGAACGCATAGACCCCCAATTCAATGTTGTGCAGGCCCAGCTGGTCAAAGCCATACCCCACCAGCAGCCGCACTGCTTCCGTTCCATAGCCCCGGCCAAAACTCTCCTTCTCTCCCAGGAAGATGCCCAGAGTAGCAGTCCGGTTTACCAAATTTGTCACAAGATCGCAAGTTCCCAACAGCCGGTCCCCTTCCAGAGATACGATGGCAAAATGCGGGTCCTTACTGTCAACAGCGTTGGCAAGCCACTTTCGCTCTCCTTCCATGGTTACGTTTTTATGTGCATTCCCTGCCGCCAGTTCCATCAGTGCAACATCGTTCATCCAGCACGCAAACTGCTCCGCATCCTCCTGCTGCGAAATATTGTCCATGATAGCACAGCGGATTGCAAAAATTAAGATTGCTATAAATGGAGCGCCGCGGCCACAAGGCCGCAGCGCTCCAGGAGGTGTTCCAGGCATCTCTTCTCTGCTGACAGCATATCCAGTCTCTTTTCCATATTCAGCGCTTTTTTTCAGATTGGCGCCTCTGGATTGCTCAGAAGTTTCTGTCTTTCTTCATGCCATTCACGGCTCGACCGTAATCTCGTCGCCAGCCTTGACCTCGCCCGGTCCCAGCACTTTGACAAAAATCCCTTCCCGGGGCATGACACAGTCTCCGGCCTGCTGCCGGATGGCGCAGCCGTAATGGCATTCCTTTCCGATTTGGGTTACCTCCGCCAGTACCGGACCAATGCGCAAACGGGTTCCCACCGGCAGCGTATAGAGCACGATGCCCTCGGTGAGGATGTTTTCGGCAAAATCCCCGGGCTTCAGCTGAAAGGAGATCTTTTCCTGCACCTTTTGCACACTTTCAATGCCCAGCAGGCTTACCTGCCGGTGCCAGTTTCCGGCGTGAGCGTCGCCCACGATTCCGTGATCCACCCGCAGCTCCGCCACATCGATGGGATGCTTCTGCTGGCCCTTTTTTTCACTGATGCACACGGCTAAAACCTTTGCCATGCTACGCTTCCTCCTCGTGATGATGATGGTGGTGTGTATGCAGCTCCGCGCAGTCGCCGCTGCGCCCCAGCAGCACATCCAGGCCATGGGCCAGCGGGCGGATCACCGCCTGCAAATTCTCCCGCGCCGCCTTTTCGCTGCCGGGAAGATTGACAATCAGGGTCTTGCCCCGAATGCCGGCAGCGGCCCGGGACAACATGGCCATGGGGGTGATTTTCAGGCTCTCATACCGCATAGCCTCCGGGATCCCCGGCGTCACCCGCTCTATCACGGAAAGGGTGGCCTCCGGCGTCACATCCCGTGGCGAAAAGCCGGTGCCGCCAGTGGTAACTACCAGGTCAGCTTTCAACCGGTCGCTACAGTCCATCAGTTCCTTCCGGATGGTCTCATAGTCATCGGGAATCAATTCCGTATGAATAATCTCATAGCCGTTTTCCCGCAGGATCTCTGCCACGGCGGGGCCGGCAGTATCCACCCGCTCCCCGCGGCTGCCTTTGTCGCTCATGGTAATGACAGCTGCAGTTCTGCCCATCATGGTTCCTCCTCTCGAATAAAATCGCCGGATTTTCCGCCGGTTTTTTTCAACAGGCGGATATTGTCGATGACCATGTCCTTCTGGACGGCCTTGCACATGTCATAGACCGTCAAAGCCGCCACGGACACGGCAGTCAGCGCCTCCATCTCCACACCAGTGGCGCCGGTGCAGGAGACCGCAGCCGTGATCTCCACAGCGCAGTCGGCCTCATTGAGCGCAAAATCGATATCCACGCCAGAGATCAGAATGGGATGGCACATGGGGATCACGTCCGGCGTCCGCTTCGCTCCCATGATGCCGCCGATCTGAGCAGTCGTCAGCACGTCGCCCTTTTTCATGCCGCCAGTGCGGATCAGGTCAAAGGTCTCGCGGCTTACCAGCACCCGCCCCGCGGCTACAGCGGTGCGTTTGGTGTCGCTCTTTTCCGAGACATCTACCATTCGCGCCCGCCCCGCTTCATTAAAATGCGTAAAGTCCGCCACTGTCAGCCTTCCTTTCAAACGTACATTTCATACTCTGCACCCATGCATCTTATCCGCCAATGGTGTACATGTCCCGCCCCGCCTCACTGGCATGGTGGGCATCCAGTTCTCCATGCTGCCGCGGCTTCTGAAGGATGGCGGAGGCCACGGCCTCCCGCAGCGCCGCTCCGGTGAGTCCCCGGACGGGAATCTCCCGGTCCGAATGCAGGCAGGGCTTCAGCGCCCCCTCCGGCGTCAGGCGAATCCGGTTGCAGTCGCTGCAAAACTGGCAGCTGAGAGGATTGATCAGCCCCACGCGGCCCATGCCGTCTGGCAGGCGGTACAGCTGCGCCACACCACCGTCGGCGGGTAACGGTATCAATTCCGGGCAGCGCTCCAAAACTACGCTGCCTTTTAAAAATGCCTTCTCCGGGAACTTCGCGCCCGGCCCAATGGGCATCAGTTCGATAAACCGCACATCTATGGCCTTGTGTTGGGTTCGCGCCACAAAGTCCACAATTTCATCGTCATTGAACCCGCCGATCAGAACGCAGTTCAGTTTGATCGGGCCAAGTCCCACGTCCTCAGCAGCCCGCAGGCCCTCCAGGACCCGGTTCAGGTCTCCCCCACCGGTCATTTTCCGATATTTTTCCGGATGCAGCGTGTCCAGACTCACATTGACGCGGCTTACGCCGGCGTCTTTCAATTCCTGTGCCAAATCCGCCAAAAATATGCCGTTGGTGGTCACAGCCACTTCCCGAATGCCGGGCAGTTTGGCAATCGCGCGGCAAAGGCCCGCCACACCAGGGCGCACCAGGGGCTCTCCCCCGGTGATGCGGATCTTTTCGATCCCCAACTCTGCCGCCGCCGCTACAATCTGTGTGATTTCCTCATAGGAGAGGATGTCCCGGTGTTGGACCTTGCAAATACCCTCCGGCGGCATACAGTAGGCGCAGCGCAGATTGCAGCGATCCGTCACGGAGACGCGGAGATAGTTGATATTCCGTGCGTAAGCATCTCTCATTTTCAATACCTGCCAAAAGTACAGTTGGGCCAGTGACACACCTTGCAGCCCTGGCAGAAGCCCCCGTCACCCAAGTTCACCAGATCCGCTTTGGTGATCTTTACGCCGGCCACGGCCTGGGGCAGCATCACGTCAAAGGTAGTCACCGGCAGGCTCACCGCTGCGCCGGGCACACCAAAGACCACAGCTTTGCCCAAATACGCCACCAACAGCATATTGCCTGGCTGAGACGGCACACCGTGGGAAATAATCTCTGCGCCGGCATTGCGCACCGCCGTGGGCGTCACGTCGTCCGGGTCCACAGACATGCCGCCGGACAACAGGATTAGATCCACATCCAACGCCTGCAGCTCTGCGATGGCTTTGGCCAGCATGTCCAGATCATCATCACAGATCCTGCAGGAGACAATCTCCACGCCATAGGCGTCCAGCTTCTTCCTGGCCACTGGTTCAAACTTGTCCTTGACGCGGCCGGAATAAAGTTCGCTGCCAGTGATAATGATCCCGGCCCGCAGGCCCGCCCGATACGGCAGCAGCTGCAGCAGCGGCGTATCACTCTGCGCACACAGCCGCTCAGCCTCCGTAATGTTGGATTCCTTCGTCACCAGCGGCACAATCCGCATACTGGCCAGACGGCCACCGGGGTGCACCGGGTAATGGTCCGGCACCGTGGAAATCGTGATGTCGCCAATGGAATTGATGGCCCGTAACAGCGCTGTATTGACCCGGAACAGGCCGGGAATGTCCGCCGTCAGGACCATTTTGCCCTCGGAAGGGCCGGAAAAGCTCCCGTGCTCCACTGCCGCCAACTTACTCAGCCGCAGGGCGGCGTCCTCTTCATGAATTTCGCCGGCAGTATCCTCCCAGATAAACACATGCTGCTTGCCAATGTTCAGCAGCGCCTCCACATCCTCTGGCTGAATCACATGCCCGCGGCGGAATGCCGCGCCTTTGAAGCCATCGCGGATGGCCGTGATGTCGTGGCACAGCGGCAGGCCCACAGCCTCGGTCACTTTGACTTTTCTCATAGTTTTCCCCCTCAATACAATGCAAACGGCAACAGATATGCTGTCAGCTCCGTCCCCACCGGCAGCGGTGCGCTTTTCGCCGGAACAACGGCCAACAGATTACAGCCGATCATGGTGTGCAGAATGCTGTTCCCCTGCTCACTGGTGATGGACATAGCCGTCTTCCCATGGGCCAATTCCAGGCGGCCCCGCAGGAGGCGGGTCTGCGGGCTTTTCTTTGGAAACGGTTCCGCCAGCGTCACTGGGATCTCCGGCAATTTTGCGGCTGTCAGCCCACACATCCGCCGGACCGCCGGCAGAACCACCGCATAAAAATTCGTCAGGCTGGAGGCGGGATTGCCAGACAAGCAGCAAATCAGTTTCCCGTCGCGCACGGCGTAGCAGCATTTTCCACCAGGCTTCAAGGCCACATTCTTCACCACAATCTCCGCGCCCACTGCTTCCAGAGCCGCCGGTGTCAGGTCATAGTCGCCTACAGAGACGCCGCCGGTAACCACCACCAGATCGCTCTCGGCCAGAGCCGCTTCCAGGGCAGCGGCAATGGACGGCACATCATCCCCAGGCGCCCCAAAGAAGCGCGGCTCCATACCAAGGCGTGCCAACTCCGCTTCAAAAGTATATCGGTTGGTATTGACGATCTTTCCCGGTGTCAGAGCTTCCCCCGCATCGGCCAGCTCACTGCCAGTGGTGAGCAGCCCAGCCCTGGGCCGGCGGTACACCAGAGGCGCAGTAATCCCCTGTGCCGCCAGCGTACCGGCCAATGGGCCGTCGATCACGGTGCCGGCCTCCGCCAGAATCTGACCCGCCTGCACATCCTCGCCGCGCCGGACAATATTGTCCCCAGGGCGAAACGCCCCAAACAGGGTCACCGTCTCCGCTGTAAATTCGGTCTTTTCAAACTGGCAAACCGCATCGGCGCCCTCCGGCACTGGCGCGCCGGTCAGGATCTTCACGGCGGTTCCCTCCGTCACCGGCTGCGTCCACATGCCGCCGGCGGCGATTTCCTCTAAAATCCGCAGCGTCACAGGATGCTCCCTGGAGGCAGTTTGGGTATCTGCCGCCCGAAAGGCATAGCCGTCATAGGGCGATCGGTCAAAAGGCGGCACGTCGGCAACAGCCACACCCCGCTCCGCCAGCACTCGTCCCACACAGGCGCTGACTGACACCCGCTCCGCCTCTACCGGCCGAACCAGCTCCAACAGCGCATCCCGCGCTTCGGTAAATTTACAATTCATCAGCATATGCCGATTCCCTCCCCAAAGAAAAAGCACTCTGCGCAAAAAGCAGAGTGCAATCCTCCCGGCCACGATTCGGGGAGGTCAGACGCTCTCCTTTTCACACAGGGAAGGCAGCTCCGTTTCCAGAGCTGCCCCGGCTTCCGCGCCATAACGTCGCCGCCTTAGGCGCGGAAGCTCGGAGATATGTTTATGTTTTTATTGTATCACAGACCATTCTGGATGACAAGCGGTAGATCTTTACTCAGCCACTCGGTCGCCCTGAATGCAGTTGCGGGTGATGCCCAGGATCTCACGAGCCTCCTGGGCCGTGGCGATCTCGCGGCCGGCCAGCTTGGCCAGCTCGACAGCGCGTTTGACCAGCATCTCATTGGTGGCAATCACCTTCGTGCCGTCCGGATTTTTGCCATAGAGGATATTGTCCTCCAGGCCAACGCGCAGGCCATCACAGCCCAGCGCCAAACCGGCCAGCATCATCGGCATATGGGCCTTGCCAATGCCGGAAACTGACCATGTGGCACCCTCAGGCAGTTTGTTCACCAGGAAGGCCAGGTTCTCCGCAGTACCGGGCATAGAACCGCCGACGCCCATGATGAACTGAATGTGGGGCGGCTTGGGAATACCGTGCTTGTTGACATAGTACATCACCGAATCAATGTGACCGGTATCAAAGACCTCAAACTCGGGCTTGATGTCGTACTTGATCACTTCCTGGCTCAGCAGGTTCAGGAAGCGGGGGCTGTTCTCAAAGATATAGCTGTTGGCCCAGTTGAGGGTGTTGGGATCGAAGGAGCACATCTCCGGCTGCAGCGCGGCCAGATGCTGTAACCGCTTGTAATCCTCATACTCGCCGCCGGAGGTGGTCAAGTTGAGAATAATGTCCACGCCCTCCTTCAAGCACAGCTCGCGGGTCTTTTCCACAGCTTCAGTGAACTTTTGCAGACTCATGGACTTGTAACCGATCTGCAGGACACCGTCCACTTCCTTGTCCTCCCGGACATGGATGTGGGCAATGGACGCACCAAGCTTGGCGCAGGCGACGATCTGCTCCGCCAGCTCGTCGGCAGTGTAGGGAACCGTGGGGGCCTGGGCCTTCTTTGTGCCGGCGCCGCACAGGCAGACCTGGATCATGATCTTATTTGATTTTGCCATGTTCATTCACTCCTAATTCTATTTCATGCTTCACGCAAGGGGTTATAGGGGAAAATCCGCCGCAGAGCGGGACTCAGTCACACATTTCAATGACGGTGGCCTGGCCCATTCCGCCGGCAATGCACAGGGTCGCAAGGCCGTACTTCAGGCCGCGGCGCTTCATCTCATACATCAGGGTAATGAGGATGCGGCAGCCGGAGGAACCAACGGGATGGCCCAGGGCAATGGCGCCGCCGTTGACATTGATGATGTCCATCTTGTCCTCCCAGCCCAGCTGCTTAATGCAGCCCAGCGCCTGTGCCGCAAAGGCCTCGTTCAGTTCAATCAGCTGGATATCATCCATGGTCAAACCAGCGTCCTGCAGTGCCTTGGGCACAGCATAGACAGGGCCAAGCCCCATGGTGCGGGGATCACAACCGGCAGTGCCCATGCCAATGATCTTGCAAATGGGCTTCAAGCCCAGTTCCTTTGCCTTATCCTCGGCCATCAGCAGTACGGCAGACGCGCCATCGTTGCGGCCGGAGCTGCTGGCGGCGGTGACAGTACCGGTCAGCTCGGAGGAGCCGTAAACGCGCCCCTCTTCATCTTTGCGGATGTTAAAACAGGGTTTCAGCTTGGCCATCTTCTCCGCATTGGTGTCGCGGCGCGGGAACTCGTCGGTGTCAAAGATAATGGAGGGTTTTTTCCTGCCCTGAGGCACCTCCACGGGGACGATCTCGTCCTTAAATTTTCCGGCGTCGATGGCAGCGATGGCCCGGCGCTGGGACTCCAGGGAAAACGCGTCCTGCTCCTCCCGGGTGATGCCCAACTCCTGGGCAATATTCTCAGCGGTAGCGCCCATATTATAACGGCCATAGATCTCCTGGGGCTGGGAGCGGAATTGTCCCTCAGTCAGGGCGTCCACCAGTTCGGTGTTGCCGGTGCCCACGCCCCAGCGGGCGTTGCGCAGATAAAATACCGCGTTGGACATGGACTCGGTGCCGCCGGCAATGACCACGTCATTCTGTCCGCACATAATGCTCATGACGCCATTCTGTACGGCCGTCATGGCCGAAGCGCACTGACGCATCACGGTATAGGCGGGTACGGCTTCGGGGATGCCCACTTTCAGCGCGGCCATCCGGGCAATATTGGGTTCATCAGAGGTCTGGCGGCAGTGGCCGAGAATAACCTCGCCCACTTCCTGGGGATCAATGCCGCTGCGATCCAAAATGCCCTTGAGCACTGCGCAGGCCATGTCATATGCGGACAGCGGCTTCAAAGAACCGCCCATGCTGCCCACAGCCGTGCGGCAGCCCTCCACAATGACTACGTTACGAAGTTCCATTAAAATAATTCCTTCCTTTCACAGAAAAATAGATTGCATATTTCATGGTCCCTCATGGCAACAGCCGGACTGCTGTCATGGCGCACCATGAAGCACACCGCACAGCCAGCCCCGCCGCAGCAGGGCTGGCTGATTTTCTCACACCTGTTCCAAATAGGTAATTCCCACATAGTGGTCGTGATCTGTGCGCTCGCCGGTATACTGCACCGGTTTAAAGCCAGGGAAGGTGATATCCACCGTCCAGGTCATGCCCTTTGGCAGATCCTCAAACTCGTAGTCGCCAGCCCAGTTGGTCTCCATCTCGTGCGTCTCGCCGGTCTCATCGCAGGTGATTTTCACCTTGGCGCCGATGCAGACCTCCTCCAGCTCCTCGGGGTAGGCTACAGTACCGGCCAGAAATGCGCTGGGGATGTTCAAATGGACCACACTGGAGCCCATATTGCCCAGACCCTCCAACTGTGTGACCCGGTTGGCAGCAATCAGTTTGCTGATCTCGCTGTCCGGATCCGCCAAATCGCCGAACACCAGCGCCTGGTTGGGGCATGCCTCCACGCACCGCGGCTCATAGCCGGGATAATCGGGGTCGTCCAGCAGATGGGCGCACATGGTGCACTTCTGTGGAATCTGAAGCGTCTCGTTCCAGTACACTGCACCAATGGGGCAGGCGTCCACAATTTGCTTCTGGCCCTTGGACTTCTCCGGATCAATGATGACAATGCCGTCAGGCCGCTTATACACGGCGCCGTTTTCCGCCGCCGCCATACAGGCAGGATTGTCGCAGTGAGAGCAGGGGGTGGGAACCGTAGCGGTCTTAATCCGACGTTCGTTGTCGCCGCGCTCCCACTCCCGGATGTTCATCCAGAATTGGCCCATCTCAGGCTGCGCCTTGGACACCGCAGTGTCCCAGCCGCAATGCTCGTCCTTGCAGGCCATAAAGCAGGCGTAGCAGGCCATGCAGCGTGCGGAGTTGATAGCGATGCCGGGCTTCTTGATTCCGGGCTTCAGCATAATTAAACAGCCTCCTTGTGATGTTCTCTTTCTCCAAAAAGGAGATCCGCCTCAGCGGAGGTGCGGATAGGCCGCTCTGTCTCCAGCTGCTGCTTATCCACAGCGTCAAGAATAAACTCAAAGCCCTGGCCGTAATTGGGGTCGGGATCCACCTTTTCCACGTCGATGTTGCAGGAGTTTGGCACCATGGCGGGTACATACTCACCCATGAGGCGGCCCGGCACCAACAGATTCACGCAGCCACCTTTATCCCAGCTCTCCCGCTCGCCATACTGGATGGGATTGTAAATACCGGAGGACGTATAGGCGTGAATCGTTTCCGGGTTGACCCGGTAAGTAACCCGAGCCACGCACATTACGCTGCCGCGGTTGTTGAACAGCCGCACCACGTCGCCGTCCTGAATGCCCTTCTGTTCAGCCACCTTGGGGTTGATGCGGCAGATCAGATAAGGATTGCCGTTGATGACAACCCGGTTCTCCGGGATCTCCCACAGCCAGACGGCATGCTGGTTGTAATGCGTATGGTAGTCGAACCGGGGATGCGGCGAAATCAGCCCATAAGGATAGACATCAGCCGTCAAGGACTTATGCCCCTCCCAAGAATCCTTATAGTGGGGAATCGGCGCGCGGGCATCGTCATCCGGCGCCCAGTACAGCAGGGATTCCGAGACAAACTCGAACTTGCCCGACAGCGTACCCAGCTGGCCCTCCTCCTGGAAGTCCTTGTGGTTCATGGTGTCGCAGGGACGGTTCTCGGCAAACCACTGGAAGCCGGGATAGCGATCCCAGTTTTCGATCAGGCCGGTCTCCGGGTCCACATTCTCTTCCTTATAGGAAACCGGCGGAATGTAGTATCCCTTTGCCTTGAAGTCCTCCCAGGACATATGCTTGGGGAGATCCGAGAACTGCCAGAAGCGCTTAGCCCACTGTTCCTCGTCCCGGCCTTCGGTGAAGCGCTCGCCCCAGCCCAGACGGGCCGCAACCTGGGAGAAAATCCAGTAGTCCGAACGGGAATCCCACAACGGCTCAATGGCTTTATCCTGATACACAATGACCTGCCAGGAGTTACCGGTCTGCGAGTGGGAGCAGTAGCCGCCGTTGCCGGAGTTGCCCACTTCACCGATGTCTACCCGCTCCAAATTGCTGCAGGCCGGCAGAATCACGTCGGCATGCCGCGTCTCCGGCGTCATATAGATGTCCTGGTTGATGACAAACTCCAGCTCCGGGCTCTTATACATGCGCACCCACTTGTTGGTGTCCAGCATGGTGCCGATGAAGGAGCCGCCATACCGCCAGAAACAGTGGACCTTGTTATAGCCCGGGGCGGGATAGACGTGCCGGGTGAACTCGAAGTCCAGGCCGCCGCCGCAGAAGCCCTCG
Source organism: uncultured Oscillospiraceae bacterium (assembly GCA_965120355.1). Lineage (GTDB taxonomy): Bacteria > Bacillota > Clostridia > Oscillospirales > Oscillospiraceae > CBCPMX01. The sequence continues at coordinate 12,157 of CBCPMX010000042.1, read as the reverse complement.
CCGTACCACTCGTAGTGCCCGTCCAGAATAGCGTCGGGCAGATTGGGCCGGTACAGGACCTGCTCCACAGTGTTGACCGGCTGATCGTCGCAAATGGGATATTTGGCAATGGTGCTCAGGGGATCCGAGTAACCGCCAAACCAGAAATTATAGTTCATGGGGCCGCCGCAGGTGCCGGTCCACATGTTCCGGCCCGGCTTGCCCATGCCCTGCATAGCCAGCAGGCAGACCAGCAGACGGGCGTATTCCGTGCCGCCCACCGTGCGGCAGGCGCCGCCGAAGCCACCGCGCATGCCGGATCCGGCCGTGGTGACGGAATTTGCCCAGCGGCGGGCAATGGCTTTGATGTCCATGGCCGGCACCAGGGAGATTTCCGACGCCCAACGGGGCGTCTTGGCCGTGCCGTCAGGCCCCAGGCCCAAAATGTGATTTTTGAACTCCTCAAACCGGTGGCCGTGCTGGGCCACATACTCCTTGTCGTACAGATCCTCCGTGATCCAGACATAGGCAATGGCCTCCAGAATGGCGGCGTCGGTGCCCATACGGGGCCCAATCCACTTATCCGCCTGCTTGACGGAGGAGAAATTGTTGAAGGGGTCCACATAGATGAACTGAACGCCCATCTCTTTCATCCACCATCGCCACAAGGCAGACTCCTGGGCGGAATAGCCGCCGCGGGTGGTGTCCGGGTCGTGGGACCACATGACAATGGTCTCCACATTTTGCAGCGCCATCTCCAGCATATCATAGGGTTCAGGTCCGCCCAGACGCCAGTAGTAGCCGTAAGTGTGGGGGGTGCCCCAGTGGAAGCCCTCCCAGGAGTCCGGGTTGTCGGCAATGCGGGTGTAGCCCAGCATGGTGAAGAAGCGGTTGAACAGGGAGATCTTGTAGCCCGCCAGGCCCCAGGAGTGGTGAGAAGAGGTGCAGGCCGTAATGGTCTCTTTGCCGTAGGTTCTGTGCAGGCGCTTGATCTCCCGCGCCACCAGCGACAGCGCCTCGTCCCAGGAGGCACGGCGGTAGCCGGATTTGCCGCGGTTTTCGGTGTTGCGGTTTTTGCCATCGGGCGTCTCCACAAAATCCTCTCGGATCATGGGATACTTCAGCCGGTCATAGGCATAAGTACGATCCTTTTCACAGTAGCCCAGCAGCGACATGGTGGTCTTGCGCTGAGGGGTAAACTGTTTGCCACGGGCCTTGATGACCCATCCGGGCGCATCGTCGTCTGTGAGGACAATGGGCCGGATCCGGCGGATCACGCCATTGACCGTATGAATGGTCATGGGGCCTCCCACACAGATGCTATGGGTAATGCGCTCCTTGGAATTCGTTTCAACAGGGGTATATTTCGTTTCAGGCATACTGTTTCCTCCTCACGACACTTCGACTTCAATCATCTGCCTGGCGTACTCGGAACGGGGATCGATCTCCACCATATTGCCGACGTACTTGCCGTCCTTGCGTTCAAAGCAGCGCATATCGAAGTCCTCGATCACCGGAATCCAGAATACTCGGCCGTCAGGCCCCTGATAATGCTTGCCCAGATGGAACCGGTGCAGGAGCATATCTACCCCGGCGTCCTGTTTGCGGGCCTGTGCATAGTGCAGGTTCCGAAAACTGGGATCCACTACACCATACTTTTCCCAGCGCATGGGGCCGATTTCCTCCCAGTCCTCCGGCATGGCGCGAATCGCATCAATAATGCACGCATAGACGTCCGACCCGGGCATGCCGTAACCCTCAAAGCCCTCATACCAGACGCGGAACGCGTTGATATATTCACTTGGATGGTCTTTCAGCACCTCTTTGACTTTGGCAAAAACTTCTTCCTTTGTCAAAGTGACATTGCCTTCCGGCAGATGCAGCATATATTTTTTTACCAAATCCACGCTGTCTCCTCCTATCGGATCACATTCTTGCCCACCAGGTCGCCGATTTGCGCCGTGGGGCCGGACCGGCACTCCGCGCCGTAGCCATAGCTCCAGTCTGCCGGCAATTCCGCGCAGCCGGTCAGCTTCACCGGCCCCAGCAGGCAGCCGGTGCCGTAGTATTCCCGCTCCAGCTTCGCCTCCGCTAGCGTTTGGGCCTCCGCTTCACTGGCGGCAATGACCGCAGTCGTGGCGGCGGCACTGCACACATGCTTCGGTTCATTGGGTTTTTCCCACTGAATCTTCTCCGCTTCAAAGAAGTATTTCTTCAACGCTATGCCGCCTCCTTAAAACATTCTGACGTCCTTGATTTCGCGGGCATTGACCCACGGATCATACTTGGCGATAAAGTTCTTGTCGTCGCCGTCAAACTCGTAGCCGCCCAATTCCGTGGGATGCACCCACCGGAACTCCGTGTAGCTGCCTGCCACCGGCTCTGTCTGCCACTTGCTGACGGACTCGTAATAGCAATGATAGTTATGTTTGGTATGGGTATTGTGGGTGATATTCCCGCACAGAAAATGCTCCGTATACCCATCCTTTGGGTATTTGTGCCCAATGGTGACCAGCTTGCCCGGCGTGACCTCAATGCCTACCTGCTCCCACGCAATGCGTCTGGCGGCATTCTCTTCGGTCTCATTCGTACGGAGCGTACCGTGGGGCAGCTCCCAGGCGCCATCCGCATTTCTGCAGATCAGCACATTGCCAGTAGGCCCGGCATGATGCTGGATCAAAACTGATATGGATGTCATCGTTTCCCTTCTTCCTTGTAATTCCAAATTTCCGGTCAGGCAGACCTCAGAGCCGGTACTGGTGGGGTTCGGGCTGGCAGCCCTCGGCTTCCAGCTGCGCGCCAACCCGCTCGCGGAACTGCCGCACAGTCTCCTGATGCACATCCCGGTCAATCCGGCTCACCTCAACGCCGTCTTCCAGAATGCTGGCCCACTCGGTGAACCCACCGCGGGTGCTTCTGCATACAAATTTATAGGTTTTCACGCCTGCACCTCCTTATTGTTTCCTTGGGAACCTCTGCACAAACCGGCATCGGCTTTGGGCGAATCTTTTCGTCCACTGCTGGCGCCGGTTTATTCTGAGCTTTCCTTTGGCGTTTCCTTCCACTGCATAAAGTCAAAGTCCTCCGCAGGCAGCTGGCCAGTGACATCCAGGAACGCCACGATGCCGTTTTCAGCTGCCTGCATGACGCCCATCACGTCCATCCCCTGTTGGAATTCCACCTCAAAGAGCAGGTCGGCCAAATTCGCCAAATTCTTAATGACTGCCCGGCGCTCATCGGTACGGGGCAGACGCTTGGCACGTCCCTCTTCCGCACCAATGGGATGGATATAGCACCGGTAATCTCCCTGGAGCAGGACATACATGATCTCCATTTGAGACAGGATTGCCACCATATGGCCTTTTTCCAGGGTTTCAATCAGCTTTTCCCCGTCCTTTTCCAGGGGGCTGAGCCGCACATCGTTGTCGTGCGGACCCTTCCGTCTGGACTGTTCTTTCTGCATGGACTCCCTCCGTTTCTTTCATCCACCCTGCCGGACGGCAGCTGGACGTACTTCGACCTTTACATGCTTATTTTAAACCATGGAACGATTCCAATGTCAACAGGATTTTTACGGGAAAGGGCTGCCACTTTTTTATCTGGTCACAACTGAATGAATGTGACCGCTTGAAATAATCCTGTTTGCATCCGACCATAGTGATATGCTATGATAGAGTAGACAAAACATAGAATTGGTGTTTACCCGTTTGACCGCCAGCAAGATGCTTCCGCAAAACGGGCAGCACAGAGTTATACTTTCTCTCTGTTCTTTCTTACTCATTCCTGAAAGCGAGGTATTTTTTCATGGGAAAGAACTTTCAGCCCGATTTACAGAACCTCGTCAGCTACAGCCTCATGGGTCCGGAAAGCGGCGGCCCCTGTCTGGTAGATACCACCAACAACACCATCACCCGCATCCGGCCCTATGCCTACGACAAGGAATACACAGACGCCCACTGCAACCCCTGGAAAATTGAAGCCAGGGGGCAGACCTTTACCCCGCCGGACCGCGTGACCATTACTCCCCTGGGCCTGGGCTACAAGAGCCGGGTCTATTCCCCCAACCGCGTCAAGTATCCGCTGAAGCGCGTTGACTGGGATCCCAACGGGGAACGCAACCCCCAAAATCGAGGAAAAAGCGGCTACGTCCGCATCTCCTGGGATGAAGCTGCCCAAATCTGTGCAGACGAGCTGCGGCGCATGAAAGAGACTTACGGCCCGGAAGCTGTCCTCTGTGAAAGCGACATGCACGGGGAAGGCAAGCGTGTGGCGCCCAGCCATGGCTGTCCTAACCGGCTGTTGGCCCTCATGGGCGGGTATACGCTCCAAATGCGCAATATGGATTCCTGGGAAGGCTGGTACTGGGGCGCCAAGCACGTCTGGGGCTGTGAGCCTGTGGGCGAAATGGCTCCCACCGCCAATCTGTATCCCGACATTGCGCAGAACAGCGACATGCTGCTGTTCTGGGGCTGTGACCCGGAGACCACCCCTCTGGGCGTAGTCAGTCACATGCCCTCCCGGCTGTGCTACTGGTTTACAGATCTGGGGATTCGGCAAGTCTACGTCTGCCCGGACCTCAATTATGGGGCTGCAGTGCACGCAGACAAGTGGATTCCCATTCTGCCCAATACTGACGCCGCCCTCCAACTGGCCATCGCCTATATCTGGCTGACAGAAGACACCTACGATAAAGACTATATCGCCACCCACACTTATGGCTTTGACAAATTTGCCGACTATGTGTTGGGGAAAGAAGACGGCATTCCCAAAACGCCCAAATGGGCCAGTGAAAAGTGCGGCGTCAAGCCCTGGACCATCAAAGCCCTGGCCCGCCACTGGGCCAAAACCACCACCTCCATTCTCCACGGCAACGGCGGCTGTTTCATCCGTGGCCCCTACGCCACGGAGCCGGCCCGTCTGGAGGTCATGCTGTTGGGCATGCAGGGACTGGGCCGCCCTGGCGTCCACCAGGCCAAGATGATCGAATGGAACATGTGGGCCAAGGATTTCCCTGTTCCGTACCAGGGCGATTTTGCCCCCAAAGTGCCGCAGATCTGCGACTGCCTGCGGGCTGTAGACGGCGATCTGCCTGACGACATTGACATGCGCCGCTACGACCTTAACGACTATCAAAAGGAAAAGGCTCCGGAACTGATCGAGCTGTTCCAGAAGCTTCCCGCCCCCAAGCAGTTCATTCCCCGGTGTATGGTGCATCGCGCCATTGTGGAGGGACACGCAGAGTGGTATGGCCTGCACTGCTTCTCGTCCAGCCAGCAGCCGGACAAGGACGGCAACCGCAAGCCCACCAACATCTATCAGTTTGACAAGATCATCTATCCCCGGCCCGGCCTTTCCCGCGTCCACATGATCTGGACTGATTCGCCCTGTAACGTCACCTGCTGGAACAACGGCAACCTGTTTACAGAGGCCTATCGCGACCCGTCTATCGAAACGGTTGTGGCCCAGCACCCGTGGCTGGAGAACGACTGCTACTTTGCCGATTTGATTCTCCCCGTGTCTACCAAGCATGAAATGAGCGACCTGTGCAATGATCTCTCCTCCGGCGTGTATCAATCTGTATACCTGACAGAGCCCTGCTGCCCGCCCATCGGCGAAAGCATGACTGACTTCGACGTATGTGTTAAAATCTGCGAGAAGCTGGGGCCGGAATATGTTCGAGCCTATACTGGCAACGGCCTGACCGAGGCAGATCGTGTGCGGTTTTTCTACGCCGCCTCCGGCTGTGAAGACTATATGAGCTGGGACGAGTTCAAGGACCGGAAAATCTACGTCGTTCCCTGCAAACCTGACGCCCAGGAGATTCCCGCCGGTATGTACAAGTTCTACACTGACCCGGAACACAATCCGCTGTCCACCCCCACAGGCCTGTTGGAATACAGCTCCACAGATATTGAAAAATACATGCCCGATGACCCGGAGCGACCCCCGGTCCCCCACTGGATCGAAAAGAGCGAAAGTCACGACGAACGGCTGAGTTCCGAACGGGCAAAAAAATACCCCTTGCTTTGTATGTCCAACCATGGCCGCTGGCGGATGCACGCCCAGTGTGACGACATTATCTGGAATCGGGAAGTGGAGACCATGAAGATCCGCGCCTGGGACGGCTACCAGTACGAGCCCATGTGGATCCACCCCGATACCGCAAAGGAACGGGGGATTCAACACCACGATATTGTGAAAATCTTCAATGAACGTGGCATTGTCCTGTGTGCCGCCTATGTCACGGAACGGCTGATGCCGGGCGTGGTCTATGTAGACCACGGCGCGCGGCTGGATCCCATCATTCCCGGCTGGCTGGACCGGGGCGGATGTATCAACTGTATTACCCCCACCTCCATGACCAGCAAGAACTCCACTGGTATGGCTGTCTCCGGGTTTTTGGTGGAGTGCCAGAAAGTCACCGACGAGGAATACCGCCATTGGTCCACCACCTACGCCGAAGCCTGGAACCGCCCACGCCATCCCGATGCAGGCGTGTGCTTGGCGGGCTGGCTGGTAGACCCCGCCGACGATGAAGATCCCACCGACGGCGTCCGGTGCCTGAAGGACAAGTCTCAGGTCCCCCTTGGCAGCGTGCAGCCGCACGTGCCAAGCTGCAACCGGTTCTGCGGATAACTTTTCAGACAACTTTTTACGGTTGCGCATGATTCCAATGATTTCATAAGGCCCAGGAGGCTATTCTATGAGTAAAGTATTTGTTTTCGATGTGGCCAAATGTTCCGGCTGCCACAACTGCCAGCTGTCCTGTAAGGACGAGCACTGTGAAAACGACTGGCGGCCCTATGCCGCTCCCCAGCCGCCCACGGGGCAGTTCTGGATCAAGGTCCACGACTACCCTCGCGGCACCATTCCCAAGGTCACGGTCCACTACATCCCGCAGATGTGCAACCACTGCCGGAATGCCCCCTGCATGGCTGCGGCGGAAAACGGCGCTGTTTACCGCCGTCCTGACGGCTTGGTCCTCATTGATCCGGAAAAAGCCATCGGCCAGCGGCAGCTGGTGGACGCCTGTCCCTATGGAGCCATCTACTGGAATGAAGATCTGCAACTGCCGCAGAAGTGCACTGGCTGTGCCCATCTGCTGGACAACGGCTACGAAAAACCCCGCTGTGTGGAGGCCTGTCCCACCGACGCCCTGCAATTCGGCGAAGAGGAAGACTTGGCCGAACTCCTGAAAGACGCGGTGGTCCTTCAGCCGGAAACCGGCGCATCGCCGCGGGTCTATTACCGGAACATTCCTGGACAATTTATTGGCGGACTGCTCTACGATCCGGTGGAAGAGGAAGTGCTGATCGGCGCATCGTGCCGCCTGACCGGCAATGGACTGGATCTGGAGCTCAAAACAGACCCATTCGGTGATTTCTGGTTTAAAAATCTGCCAGTGGGCCGGTTCACTCTGACCCTCTCAGCCGAAGGGTATCAGGAGCAGGTATTCAAAGATTTGGACACCAGCCAATGCATTAATTTGGGGGATATCCCCATGGAACGGTTGTGATGCACGACAGCCTCCCGAAGGCGGGTTTCCGCCCGGGAGGCTGTTCCATTCCGCATTGCTGAAAAAGCACTCTTCAGCCGGAAAATTGTCCGGTTAGAGGCGCTCCCCAGCGCATATTGCGTGATTTTAGGCGCGTTGCAAATAATTTTGCAACGCGCCCTTTTCAAGAGATTTGCTTGGAAATTTCCCGCCGCAGCCGCACCATGATGCGCTTTTCCAGGCGGGAAATGTAGGACTGAGAAATTCCCATCAGATCCGCCACCTCCTTTTGTGTCTTTTCCTTTTTTCCACCCAGGCCATACCGCATCATTACAATGGTTTTTTCCCGCTCTGACAGCTTTTCCAACGCCTCGCGCAGGAGCTGGTGATCCACATCGTCCTCAATGGGCCGGGCCACCACGTCCCCGTCAGTCCCCAACACATCGCTGAGCAACAGCTCATTGCCGTCCCAGTCAGTGTTGATTGGCTCGTCCAGAGAAATTTCCGCCTTCTGTCCAGAGATCTTGCGGATGTGCATCAAAATCTCATTTTCAATACATCGGGACGAATAGGTGGCCAATTTAATTTTTTTGTCCGCCTTGAATGTACTGACCGCTTTGATCAGGCCAATGGTACCAATGGAAATTAAATCTTCCAGATTGACGCCGGTGTTCTCAAAGCGCCGCGCAATATAGACTACCAACCGCAGATTTCGCTCAATGAGAACCTGCTTGGCAATTTCATCGCCCTCTGACAGCCGCCGGATCATTTCCTGTTCTTCCGCTGCTTTCAGCGGCGCAGGGAGAATGTCGCTGCCGCCTATGTACATGATTTTCGGCGGCCTCAGCAAGCCAAGCCGGACCAGCCATTTTCGGATCTCTTCGGGAATCATAGAAAACCACCTCATTGCACAAAATTGCACCGTTGGAAGCCGCATTCGCCTGAATCCTTCATATTGCCGGTGCTGCGGATTTCAGGCGGCCTCAAAAAGCTATGCCGTCAAAGCAGCATATGCGCCGCCATCTGACAGCTCCGTGGGAGAAAAAGCCGCCAACGCCCCCGGTTGCTGCTTTTTCCCAATGACGATCTCATCGCAGCGCACTGCCAGAAGCATGGCATGCGCCACTCCCACTGCCCTGTACGGAATCAGACGCAGCTGAAGCTCCGGTGCGGCCTGATGCAGCTGTTCCAACAGCTGCGCCGGATCAGAAAAGGCCGTCTCAGACAGCAGCGGCTGCACACTGCGCGGCAAAATCTGCTGTGCCAGCTGCCAATTGACCACCAGCACAGGCCGGTTGGTCAGTGGATCCCGCAGGCTGTTGCCTGTGTCCACCAACGCCGGAACCCGGGCGGAGCGATCGCCCAGCCGCAGTCGGACCTGAACAATCTCTCCGCCACCGTGGGCTGCCAGGCGGGAAAACACTAGCCACACCACGCCGTAAGCGGCTGCCGCTGTCAGAAGCAGTGCCTTCAAACTAATGGGATAATAGATTGTTCCGCCCCGCACCAGCCACCCGCCGCCTACTGCGGTCGTCAGCATCAACAGCGCACCGCCCAGGGCAAAGCTCAATCCGCCAAACAGCAGCAGCTGCCGCAGCGCCCCTCTGCCTGTCCCAAACGCACACAGCACCATGCAGGCCGCCACTACCAACTTCATGCCCGATGCCTGGAGCCATTGCAGCTGCGGCAGATACACACCCACAGCATACAAACCGCCCAGTGCAGCGGCAGCGGCCAACCGGCCACGGCGAATCTGTACCGCAGAGAGCCTGGCCGCCCCCACCAGCAGCAGATAGTTCATCAAAAAGTTGACGCCAAACAGCGCATCCAGATAAACGACCATAGCACCGCCTCCGTGCAACAGTATACCGTCTTGTCCTCAAAAAACCAGTCGGAAGCAAGCCCAGCCAGTTTTGTATCCTCACGATACGCAATCGTCAAGGGGCGGCGAACAGAAGTTCGCCGCCCCTTGGACACACATTTATTTTAAGGAGGAACTTTCGGTTATAGTTCTGTACAGGTCTCCACTTCTGCATCCGGGAAGATCTCACAGTTTCCATAGAACTCCACCGTGCCAATTTTACAGCCTGTGCCGATGAGAACGTTGGTGCCGCGGACCGTTTCAGCTTCGGTATTGATCAGAGAGATGTTGTCGCCTTCGATGGTACCCACCGTCAGCCGTCCAGCGCTGCCTTTGCCAAATATATCGCCCATAAAGCTACTGACACGCCCCTGTGTTACTGTCAGATTCGTGCAGCCAATGTCGCCAATGGTGCTGCCATCCACGCATCCCAGCCAAATCTCTACTGTGTCTGCGTTAAGCAGGCCATCAATTGAAACCTTACCGTTGGACTGGAAGTGCTCGGCCTCACAATTTCCGCCAATGTGAACGGAACCATAGGCATTGATCTCCCGGGCCGTTACATCCTTCCGAACCGACAGAGCGCCGGGAGCCACAAGACTGCCGCCGGAAAAACTTCCGTCGATGGTGGTCGAGCCGCCGCAGCGGAAGGTCTCCGCCTCCACATTTCCCTCAGCCTTAAAAGCGCCGCCGCAGCGAATTGTTTCCGCCTTCACGTCGCCCTTCGCGCTGAAAGAGCCGCCGCCCTGAATGGCGTTTTTACATTCAATGCTGCCATCTGCTTTGAAGGAGCCGCCGATCTTGATACTGCTGCACCGGACATCTCCGGCAATCTTACCAGAGCCGGCGAAGGCCAGATCATTGTAATCCCCGCCGTCCAGAATACCGGAGCCGGCAAACCGATAGTCTCCGTCCTTAACATGATATTCCACAGAACTTTTTACCTTGTGCCAAGTGCGGTTGGCCTGCCGGATTGCAGAATTGACGGCAGAGTTAATCTGATCGCCCATGCGTTCAAAATCAACGTCATCCAGTTTCGCTGCAACTTTGTGAAATGCCTCATCCAATTTTGCGCCCAGATCATTGAGGGACTCACGCCACTCATAGAAATGCTCGGTCTCTTCGCCTTCTGCTGCAGCCTCGTCTTCCAATTCCTCCTCAATTTCCTCTTCCATATCGTCCATATGGTCGCGCATATCATCCATCTTATCTACAGCTTCATCAATGCTATCGTTCAGTGCATCCAGCCGATCCGCAATGGTATCCAGCTGAACCTCCAAGCCATCCAGGTCTGCCTGAAAGCGCGCAACCTCCTCTTCTTCATTGGCAATTTTCGCCACCTTCAACTGTGTGCGGATACGGTTCCGCTCTTCGCGCAGAGCTTGCCGCTGCTTTCGCAGTGCTTCCTTCTCTGCACGGGCCGCATCCAGATCAGCTGTCAGCCGGTCCAGTTCACCAACCAATTCGTCCAGTTCGTTTCGCATGTTTTCATATTCCATATCGTTCATAGCTTGTCTCCCTTTCCAAGACGTTCTTTTAACTCAGCGGACAGCGCCGCCAATGAGACTACCATAATTTCTTTGGAATCTTCATCATGCCGCAGCGGCATGGATTCCTCTTTTAACAGGATCGTGGCCACGCCAAGCTTCCGCAGCAACACCAGCTGGGGCTGCTGGAACCCTGTAGTGTCGCGGCACAGCGCTACTGCATCCAGCGCATCCTCCCGATCAACAACACCAGAGGTCAAAAGCTTTTGCAGCAAACTGACAGACAGCAGTGTGTCAAAATCCACATTTCCAGGCTTATCTGACTCGCCAAAACGAGCAAGCCAGCTGTCCAGGACCTGGGGGCCTGCAATGCCCCGGCTGACTACATCCCGCAATCCCAGGGTGACGTCCAAGCCGCCGCCGTCAAAGGTTTTCGCAATATCCTCTAGGGACATTTCTCCTTTCATTTTCTGAATCTTTTCCACACGCTCTAAAATTTTATCTCGTGGAAAAAAGGTTTCGCTGCCAGTATAGGTGGATCGACGGATAAACCACTCATCTGGGATCAGCTTCATTCTCTTCCAACGGTAGAGGGCTCCATAGGAGATTCCGGTTCGCTCCAGCAGTTCTCGTTTGGATATCAGATTTTCATCCATGTTTATCACCTCGTTGCCCACAGTGTAACATAACAACGTTACGTTGTCAAGGGGGTTGTTACATTTTTTCTCCCAAACTCCCCTGTCACAATTTCTTACGATTCTCATCGGACCAGATAATGCGGTCGCACTTTATGCCGCTGTTTACATGCCAAGCCTTACAATTCTTCGATCTCTGTTCACAAGGCCGCACATAGCGTGTCCAATGTTATTTTTCCGCATTAAATTGTATAAAAAAATCCCCGTCTGCAATTTGCAGACGGGGAAATGGCAGGGGCACAAGGGATCGAACCCTGGACCTACGGTTTTGGAGACCGCCGCTCTACCAGCTGAGCTATACCCCTATATAAACTTATTAAAACGGTCAATAGCCGATATAATTGGTGGGCCTTCAGGGACTTGAACCCAGGACCGACCGGTTATGAGCCGGCTGCTCTAACCAACTGAGCTAAAGGCCCATATAACTTTTCATAAAGAGAATGGCCGTCACGAATCTTCGTGACGGCCATTCTTTTGGCTCCCCAAGTTGGACTCGAACCAACGACCCACGGATTAACAGTCCGTTGCTCTACCGACTGAGCTATTGAGGAATGTTTGTGTTGGCATTACCTATCTTCCCGTGCAGTCGCCCGCAAAGTATTGTCGGCGCATGTGAGCTTAACTTCTGTGTTCGGAATGG
>CBCPMX010000041.1:0-8355 GCA_965120355.1 uncultured Oscillospiraceae bacterium | reverse complement strand
GGGTGTTGGGACCGGCACCATTTTGCGGGAAGAAGCTGGCCCCGGTCCATCTTTTTAAACAGATGTCGGACACAGAGGAGGGGGGTTACCGGGCGGCAATGGACTCCGCCTCCGGTACGGCGGCGATCTATGCTGAGGACAGCGTAGCCTCGTACAGCCGTACCATGGTCAGAATGCTCTCCTGCCGGGTATAGGTTTTCGTTGGCGCGAACGCGCCGCCGGAAACGCCCTGCATGACGGCGTTTCCGCTGACGCTGCTGCGGATGCCGCCCACGGTCTGGACGCTTTCCACCGCCCAACTGCCGATGTCGGCGGCGTCGGTGTAGTCCGGCGCGGCTTCCGTGGCGGAAACGCCCATCAGCGCCGCCAGACGGGCCAGCATGGCGGCGGCTTCCTGCCGGGTGATGGTTTGGTCGGGCCGGAACTCGCCGTAGGGATAGGAAACGTAACCGATGTACTCCTCCGAAAGGTCAATGTCATCGTTCCCGTACCCGGTGACAATTCCCAGTCCGCAGGCCAGAATCACATCAATATTGTTCGTATCGCTGAAGGGGCAGCTGTGGATTTCGGCGCCCTGTTCCGCCAGATACTCCCCCACAAGCATGCCGAGATACGCTTCATATGTCCGCACGGCCAGGAAGCAAAACTCCTGCCGGGTGATGGCGCTGGTATAGCTGCTCTGAAGCGCCAGCGGCACCAGCTCATCCGCAATGGCCCGCTGCACCTCTTCGGCCGCCCAGGTATCATAAGAGGTATCGGCGGGCGCGGGGTCATTCAGATCAATGGTGACGCTCTGCCCGGCCAGCGTGCCGGTGAAGACGCCGCCGCCCTGATATTCCAGATCGTCATATTCCACGGGAACGACGACATTCCCCGCCGTATCGATGACGCCGTAGCGGGGATGGAAAGAAAGCACACCAATGCCGCGCGAATTTTCCATTACTTCGCTTTTTGCCAGAACCGCGTAGCCATCAACAAATTCCCACCCGTCAGATCCGCTGACGAGCATGCACCACTGCGGCTCGGAAACGACCTGAAACTGGCTGTTCATAACGCCAATATGGCCATCGCCGGCTGCACTGTACATCAAATCATATCCCGCAGTTAGGAGAAGCACTCTTGCTTCCGTATAATAAAGCACCATTCCCTCGGAAACGCCGTATACCCGGCAACCCGTCAGGGCTGCGACCTCAGCGGTATTGCCCTGCAAATCCAGCGTAAAATATCTAAATATCTAAATATATAATCTTCAACATTATAGTATTCGGCCAGCAGCCGCGTATCGTCCAGCACCCACAGCGTGGACCAGAGGGTATCGGTGAGCCGCTGCCCATTGGCGTCTGTCAGCGCATATCCGGAATACGTCCCATCGTTTTGATACTCCACCGTATACCCGTTCCAGACGTCCCCCGTCATCATTGACGTATCCTTGGTGGATGCGCCAGCCAGCGCCGTCACCGGCAGCGCCATGGCAAGGACCAGCACCATGGCAAGGATGCGGATCATTCTTCGTTTTCTCATATTGTATCTCCTATAAATGTGTACCCCCCGGCGGCTTTTTGCGAAAGACCAGCAGACGGGAGGCCAGATAGTCAATGAGGATGATGGAACCGGTCACCACCACCTTCACCCCCATGGGCCACAGCCCCAGGGTTGTAGCAAAGACAAACATGCAGCCCACGTTCAGCAGGCTGGTCAGCAGCCGCTCGCCATAGAATGTCCCTGCTTCCCGCAAAAGTGCCCGCCAATCAGGCTGGTGGGTGCGAAAGACGAACCGCTTGTGGGCCACATATGCAAATGTCATGGCCAACAACAGTGCCAAGGCATCGGCGACGGTGGGGTCCATATAGCGCTTGAACAGCCAGAAAAGGAAAAAATCCACTGCCGTATTGGCGCACCCCACCAGGGCGTAGCGGATCAGGCCCATCAGGTTCTTACGGTCCTGCAAAAAATGCTGTATTTTCTTCTTCAGTTCCATTGGTAGTCGCTCCGTTGGATTTGCATATCTTAAATGGCATTATAACAGCTTTCCTGCTGAAGCGCAACCGGCGCAGCGGGAGAATTCCGAAGAAATGCTGTGCAAATGGTTTTCGATTGCAAACGAAATTTTTGGCCGCAATGGGGCGTTCTTTTTCGGACAGACAAGGAAAAGAGCCGCCCGCAGCCCATGCCGGTTTGTGCGGAGGTTCCCAACCAAAGCGCACCGCAGAGCAAACTGCTCTGCGGTGCGCATAATACCCGGATGGAGTCTGTTTACATGGGCGGGGGACCCATGGGGGGAGGATCACCAGGACCGCCCTCTCCGGGCGGAGGCCCCATCTCCAGCACTTCCGCGCCGAACATCCAGTCGTGCCAGCGCTTGAGGATGAAATAGGACATCCGTGTGGCTACGAACAGATAGACCTCGGTCTTTTCCTTGTTGTCAAAAGTGCCGTCATAGCAGCCCTTCAGGGCATGGGCCACCACACCCTGGAGCATGGGCTTCAAGCTGTCCAGCAGCTCCTGCACATTCTTGGTGTCGGGGAACATGTAGTTGTGGAATCCTGTGAGCATGTGGGTGGGAATGACTTCCGTCAGCACAGGAATCAGAAGCTGTCCGCGGGCTTCTTCATCCAGGGTACCGGCAAAGACCTGTTCCAGCACAGGGAAAACCTTGGCCTGGAGGGTCGGCAGGCTTTCCTCCATGAAACCACTGTAGTCCTTGGGAGCCGGTTCCTCGGAGAACAGCCAGCGGGTAAAGTTACCCAGCATAATGTGAGGATAGGTGCAGAAAATGCCCTGGCAGTAGGCATGCTTTTCCTCTGGCGTCATGCCGGCGGCAGGGTCGAAGTATTTGACAATATCCGGGCCGGACATGAGAATGTGGTTAAACATGTCGTCGGCCAAAAAGTCTCTGATCTTTTTCATCCAGACGCCTCCTGTCGTATTATTTTGACAGATCCATTGTAGCACGGCGGCGGGGTGGGAAAAAGACGCACTTTCTGCGATTGCGGTTCAAAATCCCAGGTGTTTTGACTTTTGTGCCCCAATGCACTATGATAGAGAAAACGGCAGGGGAGGTGAAGCCAATGGAAAACTTCAAGCCAGGACGGTACCGGCATTTTAAGGGCGGTGAGTATGAGCTGCTGGGTGTGGCGAAACACTCGGAGACGCTGGAGCCCATGGTGGTCTACCGGGCATTATATGGCGAGGGCGGCCTATGGGTGCGTCCCGCGGCCATGTGGACAGAAATTGTGGAGCGGGACGGACAGTCCTTCCGGCGGTTTACGCCGGTGGAGGAAGCGGAAAGCCGGCCAAAATCGGAGCCGGATGGGTTCGCAGGGGATCCTGGATTTGCCGTTCCCGAAAAACTGCGGGATGCGGGCGGACAGGACGGCAAATCCTGACGAATGGGTTCAGAGATCGGAAAGCGGCATGTTTTGCTCTGTGGCGGCGTTGGTGCGGCGGGTTTGCCGCCGCTGCCAGATTGCCGGCGGCAGATACAGCAGCAGCACCACGGCCAAGACCAGCAGGGCAAAGCCGGCCAGGTAGCCGGGATTGCCCAGCACCGCGGCCATGGGTACCAGCGGGGAATCGGGGGACGGCCAGTTGAGAAACATGAAATTGGTCCCCCAGATTTTATTGAGGAAGTACAATGGCAGCGCGCTGCCCAGCAGAAAGACGCCCGGCTTCCACGCGCTGCGCAGCCGGGGCCGGATGTGGCCCGCCGCCAGCTCCAGGACGGGGTAGAGAATCAAAAGCGTGTGCAGGGAAAAGCTGTGCAAGTTCTCAAACTGCAGCGGCGGGCAGCGGGTCCAGTCCGGAAACAGCATGGCAGCGGCAGCGCCCGGCAGACATAGGCAATAGAGCGTTTGGCCGCTCCAGTCCGAGGGCCGGATGGCATGGGCCAGACAGACGAACATGGCCAGTCCGCACAGATGCAGAGGGAGGTACTGCCAGTCGAATTTTCCGAGGATCAGGAGTACTACGTCATTGAAAAACTCAATGACTATCATCGCCACGGACAGTCCCAGACCAATGGCCCGCTGCCGTGGCGCCGGTGCCCGCCGGTAGAGCGGACTGAGTCCCACACACAGGGCCAGTGTCAGCGAAATCCAGAATATGTGCCACGGGCCGAAGCGGGAAAAGCCCTCCACGTCTTCCGGCAGATCCAGTTCATATACAAAAAAGTATTGCAAGGTATCGCCCCTCTTCCAGGGTGTTCCATAGAATCTTACACAAAAAAGCAGGTATTTATTCATATGCGGCGGTTGTGCCGCAGCCTGTGTCGTGGTACAATAATAATCAGGGATCTCCGCAGGATTCTGTATACCGTCAAAGGCTGCGGGTACAGGACCGGCGGGAACCAGCAATTTTCCGGGAGGTGCCAAATGGAGGCGAAGGAGCGGTTTATATCCATCTATCAGGAGCACATTACGCGGCCGGGCGCGGCGGAATTGCTGGACTATCTGTGCTCCCGCAACTGCGATTTTTTTACATCGCCGGCCAGCGCCCGCTATCATGGGGCGTTTGAGGGCGGCCTGGTGACCCACAGCCTGAACGTCTATGACTGCCTGGTGGATTATCTGGCCAGGCCCAGGGTGCAGGAGACCTACGGCCTGCGTCCATCTCAGGAGACCATCGCCATTGTGTCGCTGCTGCACGACCTGTGCAAGGCCAACTGCTACCAGGTCAGTACCCGCAATGTCAAGGACGCCAACGGTGTCTGGCAGAAGGTTCCCTATTACGTCTTTGACGACCCCATGCCTTATGGACATGGGGAGAAGTCTGTTTATATGGTGTCCGGCTACATGCGGCTGACCCGGGAAGAGGCATTTGCGATCCGGTATCATATGGGCTTTTCCGGGGAGGAGGATAAGCGTACCGTGGGCAGTGCGCTGCAGAAGTACCCGTTGGCCTTTGCGCTGTCTGTGGCGGATATGGAGGCGACGTATTTTCTGGAGGGCCGATGATGGTTATGTGCATTTGTGAATGTATCAGAGAGGAGTTTGTTTGATGAAAGTTTTGCTGATTAACGGCAGTCCCCACCCCAAGGGCTGCACCTATACTGCCCTGTGCGAGGTGGCAAAAACACTGGAGGAGGCACAGGTTGAGACGGAATTGATTCAGGTAGGGCAGAAGGATATTCGTGGCTGCATCGCTTGCCGCCAGTGCGCGGCCAAGGGCAAATGTGTGTTTGACGATTTGGTCAACGAAGTTGCCCCCAAGTTTGAGGCCTGCGATGGCTTGGTGGTAGGCTCTCCGGTTTACTATGCCTCCGCCAACGGGACGCTGATTTCTTTCCTGGACCGGCTGTTTTTCAGTACCCGCTTTGACAAGACCATGAAAGTGGGCGCATCGGTGGTTTCTGCCCGCCGGGGCGGCTGTACGGCCACCTTTGACGAGCTGAACAAGTACTTCACCATTTCCGGAATGCCCATCGCTTCGAGTCAGTATTGGAATCAGGTGCACGGCGGGGCTCCGGAGGATGTGCAGAAGGATGTAGAGGGCCTACAGATTATGCGGACGCTGGGCCGGAACATGGCATTTCTGATGAAGAGCATTGCCCTGGGCAAACAGCAGTTTGGACTGCCGGAGAAAGAGCCGTTCACGCCCACCAACTTTATCCGCTGAACAGCGCGCTGGAGGAATGTAGATGCTGATCAAACCTTTTCAGACGGCGCTGCCGGTGATCGATCCTGACGCATATGGGGCGGAAAACGCCACGGTCATCGGCATGGTGACCCTGGCCGCCGGCAGCAGTGTCTGGTACAATGCTGTCCTGCGGGGTGATGTGGAGCCGATCGTCATTGGCCCATGCACCAACCTCCAGGACCATGTGGTGGTCCACACCTCCTACGGCACGCCCTGCCGGGTGGGCCGGAACGTCACCGTGGGCCACGGGGCCATTCTTCACTCCTGTGACATTGGCGACAATTGCCTGATTGGTATGGGGGCCATTTTACTGACGGGCTGCGTCATTGGGGAGGGGAGCCTCATTGCCGCCGGCGCCCTGGTGCCGGAGGATCGGGTGATTCCGCCCAATAGCGTGGTCATGGGCTGTCCCGGCAAGGTGGTCCGTCAGACCACTGCCGAGGAGCGCATGGGATTTGCCCTCAGCGCCGAGCACTATGTGCAAAACGCCAGGGAACAGCTGGAGCCCTGCTCCGGCGACGTGCCGTAAAAACCATGGAAGCAGTGTGCGGCCAAACCGCTGATGCGGTTTGGCCGCACATTGAATTTATACCTGGGCAGCTGTGCGTGTACGGCGATGGCATATGCGGGGCCAGGCAGCGCCTGGCCCCGCATTGCGGAAACTCAAAAAATCGTGCCGGCCATCAATCCAGCAGGAAGCTGCCGATCAGCGCTGCGGCTTCTCCACGGATCACAGCTGCTGTGGGCGCTTCCGCAGCATAGGCAGACAGGGCCGCTGCATCTGCGTCGGGATTGACGGCGGTCAGCAGGTCTGCCAGCTGCTGGCGGGTCATGGCAGCGTCGGGGGAGAACAGGGAACCGGAGATCAGCCCTTCGCTGGCAGCCCAGTTGATGGCCGCTTCGCACCAGATGCCGCTGTCCACATCCTGGAACCCGGCAGCGGGCGCACCGGCAGGCCGGCCGGCATAGTTGTACAGCACCTGGATGGCCTGAGCGCGGGTGAGCGTGCTGTCTGGTTCAAAGGCGCTGGCGGTGACGCCGTCGAACAGGCCGGCGTCCACAGCGGCCAGGATTTCTGAGGCATAGGGATGCTCAACAGTGTCCGCAAAGGTCCGGACAAACGTCACGTTCCCATAGGTGCCGGGGCTTACGGTGTTGGAAGCGGTGTAGAACACGGTCACAGGCTCGTCGGCGGTGACTTTACTCAGATCCGCAATTTCCAGATTGGCCACATAGGTGTCGGCAGTGACCTTCCAGGAGGAATCGGCGTCGAAAGACACAGTGGCGGTGCCGGTCATCGCTTCGTCCCCATAGAGGATGGTGCCCTCCCACTCGGAGTTCTCAAAAATAGCGGTCAGGGCATTGGCGCCGGTACCCTTGTCGGGGTTGCCGCTGCTCTGGGAGTATTCGCCGAGATAGAAATCGCCCACCAGCTCGCAGGTTTCCGCGGAGACGCCGGTGTCATCCCACAGGGTTTGGCTGTTTTCATTGCGGAAATATACAGTGGCCGCGCCAGCGCCTTCCACGGAGATCAGCAGGTTGTCCGCGGGCGCATAGGCTATGCCGGTGACTTCGCTGACCTGACCCTGGTGCTGGGCCCACCAGTCGGACTCGGGACCGTAGTCCACATAGTTCTGGTTGACCAGTTTGGCGGAGTCCACATAAATCGGTGTCGAGGAGTTCTCGACGTAGATGACGGCGAACTTGTTGCCGCCGGAGTAGCCGGGGGTTTTGGAGCGGTCGGTGTACCACCAATCCAAGGAATCGGCCACAAAGTGGGGCGTGTTGGCTTTGTCCACGAACATGTTCAGGCCGATGTCATCGCCGGGGGTCATGTTCTCCAGATCCAGCTCGCCGGAGTCCACCAACGCTTTCATGGTGGCGGGATCTCCCACGTCGTAGGCACTGGCCATTTCCTCAGCGTCGTAGCTGGCGGCAACCCGGGAGTGATTCACATACACGCCGGTTTCGTCGGACTCCAAGTTGCCGCCGGAGCGGGTCTTGATGCCCATGACGCCGTTGATGTCGCAGTTGTAGGCGTAAATATACCCGCCGGAGGCGGAGCACAACCCCGCATCCAGATAGGAGGTCAGGGAGGAGTTGTAGCAATATACCCAACTCTCATTCCAGCCGATGGAGTAGACACCGGCGCACCGCAGACCAAAGGTCTTGGTGACGGCTTTGTTGGCCACAATGACGCCGCCGCCGGTGTCGGTGGCCAGGGCGGTACCGGCCTCGTCGCCGGTGACAATGACGGTCACGTCATCGGCGTGATCGGCGTAGACGCCTTGCATGATGCCGGTTTCATCTCTGGCCATGGTGCCCAGATCGGAAGAGGGGCGCAGCTCGGCAGTCAGGGTGGACACGTCAGTGTTGACGGAGTTGTCCGCGCCAATCAGATTGGTGCCGCGGGTGTTGAGCAAAATTTGGCCGGCCGTGGAGACGTAGGGGCCGTGGCCGCCGGAGGTGCACGAGAAGATGTCGCCGCCCTCCACATACACTACGCCATGCGCGGCGGCATACATGGAGTTGACGGAACCCAGCACCTTGGGCTGGTTCAGCGTCAATACCGCTGAGTCGGTGTTAATGTATCGGGTGGCCGCTGTAAAGCCGTCGCCGCCGTCCACATGGATAGAGGAACCCAGACCGAAGAAGTTGCCGGCCTCAGAGGGACCCGTGCTGGAGGAGTGAGAGGTGGCCACAAAGCCGTCCAAGGTTACG
>CBCPMX010000040.1:0-55072 GCA_965120355.1 uncultured Oscillospiraceae bacterium | reverse complement strand
CAGCGCCGTCTATACGGACGACTATCTGGGCTCCGTGGTGGTCATTGACCACGCCAACGGATACTCCACGGTCTATGCCAACCTGAATACCATTCCCGCCGTCACGGCCGGCGACGAGGTAGAGGCCGGTACCGTCATCGGCGCTGTCAGCAACACCGCTCTGGGCGAAGCCGGCGATGTATCTCACCTGCACTTTGAAGTGCTGCTGGACGGCGTCCATGTGGATCCCCTGGAATATCTGCCATAACCCCACGCGCCGCGGGAGCGCGCTGCAAACGAGTATTTGCAGCGCGCTCTTTTTGCCTCCGGCAGCGGGGTCTCCGGCTGGACGGGCCGGTGCAGCCGGGCCGCCCAGGCAAAACTCCATAAAAAAGGGCTGCGCCCCGGCGTCCCGCCGGGCGCAGCCCAAAAAGAGCTCGCGCAGTTCCATCCCTGGGAGGAAGATTGTGCCCGCCGGGCAGGCCGCGGAGCGGCCCGCCCGGCGGGCGGATAAACAACCAATTACAGCCGGTACTTGGGCTGGGCGTAATACTTGGTGTGGAGAATGTGGTGGGCCTTTTCGCCGCCCCAGGCGCCCAGATAATTGGCATAGACCTCCTGGACAATGGGGTTCTGATGGCTGCGGCGCATGGCCTTGCCAGCGTCCTCGTCGTACAGCGCCTTGGCACGCAGAGCCTTCAGATCGGTGAAGTTGCGCACATAGGCCGGCTGATAGGGCTGGCCGCCGCCGTTGATGCAGCCGCCGGGGCAGCACATGACTTCGATGAAGTCATATTCCTTCTCACCGGCGCGGACGGCGTCGAGCAGCTTGCCGGCGTTGGCGGTGCCGGAGACCACGGCCACGCGGACGGTCTTGCCGGCCACGTCATAGGTGGCTTCCTTGGTGTTCTCCATGCCGCGGACGTCGTGGAACTCCAGGGGCGCAGCCTCGTCGCCGCCCAGGAGGATGGAGGTCACGGAGCGCAGGGCCGCTTCCATAACGCCGCCGGAGGCGCCGAAGATGGTGGACGCGCCGGTGGAGATGCCGAAGATGGGGTCGAACTCCTCATCGGGCAGATTGGGGAACTGAAGGCCGGCGCGGCGGATCATCTCCGCCAGCTCCCGGGTGGTCAGGCTGACGTCAATGTCCTGATAGCCCTCGGCCGCCTGCATATCGGGCCGCTTGATCTCATACTTCTTGGCGGTGCAGGGCATAATGGACACCACAAAGATGTCCTTGGGATCGATGCCCATTTTCTCCGCATAGTATGTCTTCATCAGGCCGCCGAACATGCCCTGGGGAGATTTGCAGGAGGAGATGTTGGGCAGGAAATCGGGGTAATACTGCTCCGCATAGCGAATCCAGCCGGGCGAGCAGGAGGTGATCAGCGGCAGCACACCGCCGTTCTGAATGCGCTGGAGGAACTCGTTGCCCTCCTCGATGATGGTAAAGTCGGCGGCGGTGTCCACGTCGAACACGCCGTCAAAGCCCATGCGCCGCAGGGCCGCAGCCATCTTGCCCTCCACGTTGGTGCCGATGGGCATGTCGAAGCATTCGCCCAGGGTGGCGCGGACGGAGGGCGCGGTGCCCACGACCACATGCTTGGTGGGGTCGGCCAGGGCGTCCCAGACTTTGTCGGTATCGTCCCGCTCCCGCAGCGCGCCGGTGGGACATGCCACGATGCACTGGCCGCAGGAAACGCAGGCCACTTCGTTCAGATCCCGGTCAAAGGCACAGCCAATGTGGGTGGCGAAGCCCCGCTCATTGGCGCCAATGACGCCCACGCCCTGCTCCCGGCAGGCGGCCACGCAGCGGCGGCACAGCACGCACTTGGAGTTGTCGCGCACCAGATGGACGGCGGAGTCTTCGATCTCCGGCTCCGGCTTCTTGGTCTGGAACCGAACGTGCTCCACGCCGAACTCCTTGGCCAGGGCCTGCAGCTCACAGCTGCCGCTTCTGGTACAGGTCAGGCAGTCCATGCGGTGGTTGGAGAGGATCAGCTCCAGGGTCATCTTGCGGCTCTTGCGGACGGCGGCGGTGTTGGTGAACACCTCCATACCTTCGGAGACGGGGTAGACGCAGGAAGCCACCAGGCTCTTGGCGCCCTTGACCTCCACCATGCACACGCGGCATGCGCCGATCTCATTGATCCCCTTCAGATAGCACAGGGAGGGGATCCGAATGCCGGCCAGGTGGGCCGCTTCAATGATGGTGGCGTTGGCGGGCGCCTCCACCTCAATATTGTTAATCTTCAGTTTGACAGTATCCATTTGCAGCTTCCTCCCTTAACCCTTAGAAATTGCGCCAAACTTACATTTTTCAATGCAGCTGCCGCACTTGATGCACTTGGAGGTGTCAATGGTAAAGGGCTTGCGGATTTCGCCGGAGATGGCGTCGGCGGGGCAGACGCGGGCGCAGGCGGAGCAGCCCTTACACTTGGCCGGGTCGATGACGTAGCGCAGCAGGCTCTTGCAGACGCCGGCAGGGCACTTTTTGTCCACGACGTGGGCAATGTACTCGTCCCGGAAATTGCGCATGGTAGACAGCACCGGGTTGGGCGCCGTCTGGCCCAGGCCGCACAGAGAGTTGGCCTTGATGTGGTTGGCCAGCTCCTCCAGGGTCTCCAGGTCCTCCATGGTGCCGTTGCCCTCGGTGATTTTGTCCAGGATCTCCAGCATCCGGCGGGTGCCGATCCGGCAGGGGGAGCACTTGCCGCAGCTCTCATCCACGGTAAACTGGAGGAAGAACTTGGCAATATCCACCATACAGTTGTCCTCGTCCAGGACGATCATGCCGCCGGAGCCCATCATGGCGCCGATGCGGGTCAGGTTGTCATAGTCGATGGGCACGTCAATCTGGCTGGCAGGGATGCAGGCGCCGGAGGGGCCGCCGGTCTGAACGGCCTTAAACTTCTTGCCGTTGGGCACGCCGCCGCCGATGTCCTCGATGATCTCCCGCAGGGGCGTACCCATAGGAATTTCTACCAGGCCGGTGTTGGTGATCCTGCCGCCCAGGGCAAAGACCTTGGTGCCCTTGGAGGTCTCGGTGCCCATGGCCGCGAAGGCCGCCGCGCCATGGTTGATGATCCAGGGGATATTGGCGTAGGTCTCCACGTTGTTGAGGATGGTGGGCTTGCCGAACAGGCCCTTGACCGCCGGGAACGGCGGCCGGGTGCGGGGCTCGCCGCGCTTGCCCTCGATGGAGACCATCAGGGCCGTCTCCTCGCCGCAGACGAACGCGCCGGAGCCCAGACGCAGCTCGATGTCAAACTGAAAACCGGTGCCGAAGATGTTGTCGCCCAGGAAGCCGTACTCTCTGGACTGCCGGATGGCAGTTTGCAGGCGTTCCACAGCGATGGGATACTCGGCACGGACATAGATATAGCCCTGGGACGCGCCAATGGCGTAGCCGGCAATGGTCATGGCCTCCAGGACGGAGTGGGGATCGCCCTCCAGGACGGAGCGGTCCATAAACGCGCCGGGGTCGCTTTCGTCGGCGTTGCAGCAGACGTACTTCTGTACCTGCCCGCGGTTGGCGGTGGCGAATTTCCACTTCAGGCCAGTGGGGAAGCCCGCGCCGCCGCGGCCCCGCAGGCCGGAGTCCAGAATCTCCTGGACCACTTCATCGGGCGTCATTTCCGTCAGGACCTTGGCCAGGGCGGCATAGCCGTCATAGCCGATGTACTCGTCGATGTCCTCGGGGTTGATGACGCCGCAGTTGCGCAGGGCCACGCGGACCTGCTTTTTATAGAACGCGGTATCGGTGAGGTTGGAGACCGTCTGGGTCTGATCCTGCTCATTGATCAGCAGGCGCTGGACAATGCGGCCCTTGAGAATGTGCTCGGAGACGATTTCCGACACGTCCTCCAGGGTAACATGGCCGTACTGGGCGCCCTCGGGATAGACTACCACAATGGGGCCCTTGGCGCACAGGCCAAAACAGCCGGTTTTGATGACCTTCACTTCCCGATCCAGGCCATTGGCGGCCAGCAGGCGCTCGAACTCCTCAATGATCTCAGGGCTTCTGGAGGAGGTGCAGCCGGTGCCGGTGCAGACCAGGATATGTGCTCTGATATACTCCATTCGTATGTTCCCTCCTGCTTATTCGGCTGCGCCGATGGTGTATTCGGTGACGACGTGGTTATTGACCAGGTGCTCCGCCACAATCTGCGGCACCTTCTCCGGCGTCATCTTTACATAGGTGACTTTCTCCTGGCCGGGGGCGTAGACCTCCACAATGGGTTCCAGGCGGCACACGCCGATGCAGCCGGTCTGCGTGACCTGCACATTCTGCAAGCCCCGCTTGCTAACCTCATCCATAAACGCTGTCAGGACGGGCCGTGCGCCGGCGGCAATGCCGCAGGTGGCCATGCCGACGACCACGCGAATGGTGTCGCCGCTCTCCTGCCGGAGGTTGACCTGGGCCTGCATCCGCTCGCGGATGGCCTTCAGCTCTTCCAAAGATTTCATAACGTTGTTCTTCCCTTCTATCTCAGTAATTCAGATTCGTTTTCGGTCATAAATTCGCGCATCCACTCCAGAAGCTCCGGCGTATCCAGCGGAACACCTTCCATGATCTGCCGGATCTGGCGCGTGTCCAGCTCGTACTCCTTTGGCGTACCATCGCCGGCGGCGCGCCGGTGGATGAACAAAAAGTCGATGTCCGGGCTGCCCTGGATCAGGGTCAGGATGGAGCCCGTCAGATCTCCCATGGGCGGGGTGTCGATGCTGTTGGGATCGAACCACGCCGTTGTTTCCGTCCCTTTGCCCACCTGGCTGCGGATTTCAAAGCCGCCGCCGGACATCTCCGCCGCCATTTTGAACAGGGGAATGCCCATACCCACCTTGCGGGTGGTGCGGGTGGTGGTGAAGGGATCGGTCACTCTGGCCAGAAATTCCTCGGACATGCCGCAGCCGTCGTCGGCAATGACAATGGTCAGCCGCGCCGGCGTCTCGTCGACGGTGATGCGCACCAGGCCCGCGCCGGCAGTGACGGAGTTTTTCGCAATGTCCAGGATGTTCAGACTCAGCTCCTTCATAGTTCAGCCGGGGCCTCAGACGTATTTGGCCAGAATGTCGTCCACCATATCGGGGGTCAGGCGGCCGTAGACATCGTCGTTGACCATCATCACCGGGGCCAGGCCGCAGGCGCCCACACAGCGGGTGGCGTCTACAGAGAACTTCCCGTCGGGAGAAATGGACCCGGCGGGGCAGCCCAGCCGCTCGACAATTTTGTCCAGAATCTGCTGCGAACCCTTGACATAACAGGCAGTGCCAAGGCAGACGCTGATCTTGTATTTGCCCTTAGGATTCAGTGTGAACAGGGAATAGAAGGTGGAGATGCCGTAGACCTCCTCCAGAGGGATGCCCAGGCCGTCGGCGATCATAATCTGGACCTCTTCGGGAAGATAACCGTAGATCTCCTGCGCCTGCTGCATCACGGGCATGGTACCGCCTGGGACGTCTTTGTACTGGGCAATGACGGCCTTCAGCTGGGCCTCCTGCTCCGGCGTCCCGGTAAAGGGTACCAGCGTTTTGTTGTTGGGCATAATTGTTTCCTCCTTTAAAGTGCAATAGTCCACTTTACAACTTTATTATAATGCATTTGCGTGCAAATGAAAATAGGGTTGAATAGTCTATTTTTTAACAATCCACCGCGGCGCAGATGCCCCGGGGCACAGGGCGGCCCGCGCCGGCTCGCTCTGTCCGGGCTTCGCTTCTCAACCCTGGATTGCAGTCGTCTTTACAGACGGAAGCGCCGCAGGCGAACCTGCGGCGCTTCTTCTACCCTTTTACACGTTTACACGTTGGTACACTTTTACATGTTGGACTTTACAAAGACAGATCAAACAGCGTCTCACTTCTGTTTACTTGCTGTAGTAGCGGTCCAGGGCGTTCTGATAGATGCTGATGCAGTCTTCAATGCCCATGCTGTACAGCTCATCGATAAAGTCGTCGTACTCATCCTCAATGCTGGCAGTACCGGTGACGAACTGGAGGAAACGGGTGGAGATATAGGTGAGGATGTCGCTGGCAATGGCGTTATACTCCTCCGACTCCTCGGTGGTCAGAGCGACGGCGTCGGGGATGGACCACTCGTCGTCCTTGTTGGTCATCCAGATCTCCTGGGTGGAGATTTCATACTCGGTCTGGCCCTGGCGCTGGGAATCCACAGAGGTCAGGCAGACGGTATTCTGGAGCATATAGCGCCACTGGGCCTGGGTGGTGGTCATACCCTCTTCGTTGTTGATAATCAGATCGGTGTACTGGGGCTGGCCCTCTTCGTCGAACTCATAGGTGACGCTCTCTACGCCATAGTTGGCCAGCAGATAGCCGTCCTGCGTATAGCGGTAGTCGATCCACTGCAGGACAACCTCCGGATCCTCGCAGGTGGAGGACAGCACCAGGTAGGACTGCGTGGACACCCGCTGGTAGTTGGTCTGTGCAAAGTGGGTCTGGTCGCCTTCATTCTTCACGGCGTCCTGAATGGCGGCGATGGAGATGCCGCCATCGTTCTCATACTGGGAAATATAGCTGCACTCGCCCCACCAGAGGCTGGTCTGGCCGCTGGTGACCATACCGGCATCGGCGCCGCCGCCGGCGGCGGTGTCTTCACTGAAGAAGTCCTGATAGATCCAGCCGTTGGCATACCATTCGGAAATCATGGTCAGATATTCCTTCATGCCGTCGTCCATCAGGGTGCAGAACACTTCGCCGTCCTTCTGCGCCAGAGGCAGGTCGTCTTCGGTGTAGCTGACGCCATAGCCGGAGATCAGGTAGTTGAAGCTGGGCACGCCGGTCTCTGTCAGATACACGGTGGCGCCGTAGTTCTCATAGGCATACTGGATATAGGTTTCGTAGTCTTCGTAAGTGGACATGGTCTCCACGTCCAGGCCAGCCTCTTCGGCCCAGTCGGCACGGATCAGGGGGCCAGTCTGGCAGGGCTGATAGGGCTCGTAGATCGCGTAAATAGCCACATAGCGGCCGGAGTCGGTCGTTGCGTCGCGGATGTTGTCCTCATCCTCCAGGAGGTAGGAGTAGTAGTTGGGCATATATTCCTCGATCAGGTCGCTGAGATCCAGGAATACCTCGTCGTCTACGCCGCCGTCCAGGCCGCCGGTGTACCCTGCGCCGTATTCACAGTAGACGTCGCAGTAGTTCTCTGCGGCAATTTGCAGGTTAAACTGCTCCTCCACCACAGAGGGATGGTACAGCTGGAACTCCACATGAATGCCGGACATCTCCTCCAACTCCTGATAGAACAGGTTGTCGGACATGTCCTGGACATAGTCCTGTACCTGGGGGTTATAGCGCATGAAGAAGGTGATGGTTTTCTCTTCCTCTACCAGCGGCATGGAGATGGGCGTGGTGCCGCCGGGCAGATCGCTGGAAGACGTGCTCTCAGAGGCGGTATCTTCGGTGGTTTCCGCCGTCTCTTCAGAAGCCGCGTCTTCTGCCTCTTCCGCCTCTTCCGTGGTCTCTTCGGTTTCGGCCGCTTCAGAAGTTTCGGTTGTGGTCTCTTCTTCCGTCTCGGTGGAGCTGCTGCCGCAGCCGGCCAGCAGACCCAGCAGCATGGTCATCACAAGAAGCAGACAAGTGATTCTTTTCATTTACTGACATCCTTTCTGAACCGTTTTCACGGTTCTTTCATTTTTATCCCGTTTCTTTTGTGCATTTTGCACATTGGGATGGTGTGTTCTCAGTTTAAAAAGTTTTCCCTGCCGCGTCAATACGCTTCACAAAAGCTTCACATTGCTTCACAAAATATTCGGTCGCCGGTTACAGTTCATTCATAACCGGCGCACTTCAGTTACAAATTGTTCACATCTGCGCCCGCACAGCCCACCCGGCAGTTCCCCAGCCGCACACCGGAAAGAAAACCGTTGCCATCCGCCGGGATTTCCGGTATAGTAGAGGTGTAAAACGCAGATCAGACCGGCCGCCCCAGCGGCCCGGCCGGTACAATACACATCATACACATACAGGAGGGTACCCTATGGAAATGACCGCGCGGATGCTCGAAAATGCCGCCGTCTCCCGTTCGGCGGCGGCCAACAGCATGGTGCTGCTGAAGAACGTCCAAAATACGCTGCCCCTGACGGGCGATACGCCGGTGAAGGTGGCCGTGTTTGGCATCGGCCAGATCTACACTGTCAAGGGCGGCACCGGTTCCGGCGACGTCAATGTGCTCCGCTCCACCAATGTGCTCGACGGCATCGCCGCCTGTCCCGGGCTGGAGCCGGATGCGTTTCTGGCCCGCAAATACCGCAACTGGGCGCTGGAGCATCCCAACCGCTGTGTGGAAAAGAATTTTCACATGCCCTATCACCATAACGAGGAAATGCCGCTGACAGGGCTGGACCTGCCGCTGCTGGCGGCGTCCAACGAGTGTGCCCTCATTGTCCTGTCCCGGGTGGCCGGAGAGGGCGAGGATATGGCCTACGGCCCCGGTACCCTGGCCCTGGCGGAGCAGGAGCGCGCCCTGATCGACGCGGTGACGGCGGCCTTTGCCAGGACGGTGCTGGTGCTGAACGTCCCCGGCTTTTTGGAGATCGCCGAAGTCAGCCGGAAGGTCTCCGCCATCCTCTTTATGGGCCTGGCCGGGCAGGAGGGCGGCCACGCCCTGTGCGACGTGCTGACCGGCGCGGTCTGCCCCTCCGGCAAGCTGACGGACACCTGGCCCCTGCGCTACAGCGACTATCCCACCGCCAGCGACTACGGTACGCTCCATCCCAACGGCAACACCGTCACGGCCATGGGCCAGACCACAGAACAGACCGACGTCCCCTATACCGACGGCATCTATGTGGGCTACCGCTATTTCGACACCTTCGGCACGGAGGTGCTCTATCCCTTCGGCTATGGCCTGACCTATGGCGCACCGGTACTGACGGCCTGCGCCGCGGGACTCGACGGCCAAACCGTCACCGTCACCGCCGAGATCACCAACCAGTCGGAGATCTATCCCTGCCGCCAGGTGGTGCAGGTCTATGCGTCCCTGCCCCAGGGCGTGCTGGAGCAGCCCAAGCAGATTCTGATTACCTTTGGCAAAACCCGTCTGCTGCAGCCCGGTGAAAGCGAGACCTTGCAGCTGTCCTTCCCCGTGTCGGAGCTGAGCAGCTATGACACGGCCCAGGCGGCCTATGTGCTGGAGGCCGGCCACTACTACATCCGCGTGGGCAGCAGCAGCCGCGATACCCGCGTGGCCGGGGCCCTGTTCCTGAAAAACCGGGTGACGGTGCGGAAGCTGCGCAACTGCCTTTCCGGCGGTCCGCTGCCCTTCCGGGAGCTGTCCAACCGGGATGCGGCGGCCTGGACCTATCCCGGCGAGAAAGAGGAGCTGTCTTTTGCCGAAAATCACGCCATCCGGCTGACCGAGCGGGGCATGAAGCCCTCCAAGGTGCGCTACAGCAGCCCCTTCGGCGGCTGTAAGCCCGGACGCGGCAGCGTGACCCTGGCGGACGTCCGGCGGGGCGAAGCCACTTTGGAAGAGCTGGTGGCCTCCATGACCAGCCAGGACCTGTGCAGGCTGGCCTGCGGCGTGGGGATGGATTTGAGCGGCATGCCGCCCATGGACGACGGCGCCCCCGTCCCCTTTGACGGCGCGGTGGGTCCCGGCGGCATTCTGGGCAGCGTTTCCCTGTCCGTTCCCGGGGCCGCCGGGGAGACGGCGGATCTGCGGAAGGAATATGGGATTCCGCCCATCGTCCTGGCCGACGGTCCGGCGGGCCTGCGCCTGCGGCGGGATCTGACCGGCGAGGACGGGACGGTCACCGGCTACCAGATCTGCACCGCCTTCCCGGTAGGCAGCCTGCTGGCGTGCAGCTGGGACCGGACCCTGGTGGAAGAAGTGGGCCGCGCCGTGGGCCGCGAGATGCGGGAATACCACGTGGACCTGTGGCTGGCTCCGGGCATGAACATCCACCGCAACCCCCTGTGCGGCCGGAATTTTGAGTACTATTCCGAGGACCCGGTGGTCTCCGGCTCCATGGCCGCCGCCATAACCAAAGGCGTCCAGGCAGTCTCCGGCGGCGTGACCATCAAGCACTTTGCCGGCAACAACCAGGAGCTGCTGCGGACCTGCTCCAACGATCTGGTCTCCGAGCGTGCCTTCCGGGACATCTACCTGCTGGGCTTCCAGATTGCCGTCCAGTCCGGCCGCCCCTGGGCCATCATGACCTCCTATAACGACATCTGCGGCGTCCCGGCGGCCAACAACTACGATCTGTGCACCGCCATCGCCCGGGACGAGTGGGGCTTTGACGGCCTGATCATGACCGACTGGGGCGGCGGCATTTCCGAACCCGCCCTGTCCATGTGGGCCGGCAACGACATGCTCCAGCCCGGCGGCCCCGGCAACGTGGCCACCCTGGAGGCGGCTCTGGCTTCCGGGGAAGCCGTGGAAAACCGCGGCACGCGCAGCTTCGCCCAGCCGCTGACCCGGGCCATGCTGGAGCAAAGCGCCATGCACATTCTGGGCGTCATTCTGAAGACCGGCGCCATGCAGCGGATGCTCCAAGAGCCGTAAGCGCCCCACTGCGTTTGTCAAACACGCTCGCTGCATTCCGCCGCCTGCGGGCGGCGGAATGCAGCGAAACCGCGGTTCCGGCGGTGTGTACACCGCACCCATGCGCTGCGCGCAGCCCCTTTGCAAAAAGGCCGCCGGTTTTTCCGCAGTCACACGCCGGAGTACGCCGAAAACCCGCCGTCAATGGGGATACAGACGCCGGTGATGAATCCCGCCGCCTCGTTGTTCAGCAGAAACAGCACCGCGCCGGACAGCTCCGTTTCCGTATCGCCGAAACGGCCCATGGGCGTGGCTGCCAGAATTTTGCCGGTGCGGGGCGTAGGCGTGCCGTCCGCATTCCACAGCAGCTTTGCATTCTGCTTGGTGGAGAAAAAGCCGGGGGCAATGGCGTTGACCCGGATGCCGGCCTTGGAAAAATGCACCGCCAGCCATTGGGTAAAGTTGTTGACGGCGGCTTTTGCACCGGAATAGGCCGGAATTTTCGTCAGCGGCGCGTAGGCGTTCATGGAGGAGATATTGAGAATATTGCAGCCGGGCCGCCCCGCCATCTGCCGGGCAAACGCCTGGGTCGGCAGGAGCGAGCCGAGAAAGTTCAGATTGAACACAAACTCCACGCCCTCTTTTTCCAGGTCGAAAAAGCTTTTGGTCTCACCGTCCAGGTCGCCGGGTTCAAAATACTCCTTATCCGTGGTGGCGCGGGGGCTGTTGCCGCCGGCGCCGTTGAGCAGGATGTCACAGGGCCCCAGCTCCGCGGCGGCAGCCTGAGCAGCTGCTTCGCAGGCTGCCTTATCTAGGACGTTGCATTTGTAGGCCCGGGCCGTGCCGCCTTCCGCGTTGATCTCCGAGGCGTATTTCCAGGCGTTTTCCTCATTCAGATCCAGCAGAGCGACCTTAGCCCCGGCGCGGGCCAGCACTTTGGCCAGGTTGGAGCAGATCAGGCCGCCGGCCCCGGTGACGGCGGCCACCTTGCCGGTCAGATCGGTATTCAGGACATTTGGGTTCATATGCACGCTTCCTTTCGCGGTATTCCAGCGGAGCGGCGGTCCGCCGCCCCGCTGGAATAGGTTTCCCGAAAATCCGCAAAAGTATCCGGCAGTGTAAAAAACGCCCCTTCCGCGGAACGCGGAAGGGGCAAACACTTGGCCGTAGACCCGTTTATCCGGCGGCGCATCACAAACGCAGCCAGCAGCTGGCAGGGGTTCGCCATACGGGCACCGGGCGGATGGGCTGAAACTCAGTCAAAATTGTCGATCAGAATATTGTCGGTACCGTGGGCTTCAAATTCCGAGATGTATTCGTCCATGCGGTTCATCAGCTCGTCATAGTTGTCGCGGGAGATGGGCTGGTAGTCCATATCCCGGCGGGCAAGTTCCTCGGCCAGAATCTCGAAAAACACGGTGTCCTCATAGTCCATGATGGCCTCATGGATGCCGCCCTCGGCATAGGCACGTGAAGGGATCGAGATGCCGTCCCAGGTTTCTGTCAGCGCGTCGAGCTTGGTGCCGCGGCATTTGGCGAACAGCTTGCTCTCCACCTCGTCGTAATCGGAGATCCGGTCGTCGCCGCGCGTCGAGTTGAGGATCCAGTTGCCGATGTACACCATGTCCAGCAGGCGCCGGAATTCCTTGGGGCTCAGATCCAGGTTCATACCTCGGCCTCCTTTCGGTTCAATTCGGTGTATCCTATTATATACGCTTTGCAGCGATTTTTCCACTGTAAATTCGCGGAGAATCCGCTGTTTTTCAGAAAACGCGGAATCTGCCGCGGCACCGCGTGCACACAGCGCCGCCTGCCGCTCGCCGCTGAGCGCCGTTGTGCAGTCTGCCCAAAAGAAGTCTTTATAAATTGTGAACAATTTTCATTGACTTTTTCGCGAGTTTCTTGTATATTATAGACACAAAGAAACAGAGAGAAGGGAGTGAGTCCAAAGTACAAAGGCAGCACAACATCCTAGCTTTTGGTGAACCAGGATGTTGGAAGAACAGGAGAAGAGGAGAGAATGTAAACGCAAATTTGTGAGAAGCAAGAGCTAATATATATGAAGATATAAGAAGCTGAAAAACTGATGAAGTGTAACAGCAAATGAAAGAATGCAGCTGAAAGGCGAAAACAAATTTGCAAAAAGAATGTGTTCACCAAAAAAATACAATGAAAGGATAGAGTATGGTGAGAGATCCCAATATTCAGCAGTGACCCCTTGAGCAGTGCAGCGCAGGTAAAGAGACCTGCAGGAAAGCCGCTCAAGGGGTCATTTATTTTTGTATGCCGCCCGGAGGGGCGGTTTTTTTGCTGCGGCTGCGGTTTCCCGCGAGCCTGTGCTCTGTCTTTCCGCCGGAAAATCCCGCCGTTGGACGCAGCGCCAATTCTCCAGGTCGAATTCCGGTAAAATTCCCATTTGGCCGCACTTCTTGGCCCCCTTCTCCTTGACGGATGGCAAATGAACCGTTATAATAGTATCAGCATCAAAATTTTTGCTCCTTTCGAGCATGATGGAGGTTTATACAAGATGAAAGATTTGTATGTTGTGAACTGCTGCCGTACTGCAGTCGGTTCCTTCCAGGGCTCCCTGTCCAACACCCCTGCCTCTGATCTGGGCGCTGTGGTCGTCAAAGCCGCGCTGGAGCGTGCCGGCGTCAAGCCCGAGCAGGTGGACGAGGTGATGTTCGGCTGCATCCTGACTGCCGGCCAGGGCCAGAACCCCGCCCGTCAGGTGGCCATTAAGGCCGGTCTGCCCTTCTCCGTCCCCGCTTATACCGTCGGCATGGTCTGCGGTTCCGGCATGAAGGCCGTCATTGAAGCGGCCCGCGCCATTCTGGCCGGCGACGCAGAGATCGTTGTGTGCGGCGGCACCGAGAACATGACCATGGCTCCCTACTCCGTCCCCTCCGCCCGCGGCGGCGCCCGGATGTTTAACACCACCATGGTGGACACCATGGTCAACGACGGTCTGTGGGATGCCTATAACAACTACCACATGGGCACCACCGCCGAGAACATCTGCGACGTGTGGGGCATCACCCGTCAGGAGCTGGACGAGTTCGCCGCTGCCTCCCAGGCCAAGACTGCCGCTGCCCAGGCTGCCGGCAAGTTCGACGACGAGATTGTCCCCGTGATGGTCAAGAAGAAGAAAGAGATGGTCGAATTTAAAGTGGACGAGTTCCCCCGCGCCTCCACCAATCTGGAAACGCTGGGCAAGCTGAAGGGCGCGTTCCCCGTTGGCCCCGACGGCGTGGAAGACACCGTTGTCCACACCTTTGAGCCCACCGGCATCCATGAGGCCGACGCCCACAAGCATGAGAAGCGCGTCACCGCCGGCAATGCCTCCGGCATTAACGACGGCGCTGCCGCCATCGTCCTGGCCTCCGGCGAGGCCGTTGAAAAGTATGGCCTGAAGCCCATGGCCAAGCTGGTCAGCTGGGGCCAGGGCGGCGTCGATCCCAAGATCATGGGTGTCGGCCCCGTGCCCGCTTCCCGTCAGGCTATGGAGCGTGCCGGCGTCACCATCGACGACATCGACCTGGTGGAGGCCAACGAGGCTTTTGCCGCCCAGTCCATCGCCGTGGCCCGGGAGCTGCACTTTGACATGAGCAAGGTCAATGTCAACGGCGGCGCCATCTCCATCGGCCATCCCGTCGGCGCATCCGGCGCGCGGATCATTGTCACGCTGCTGCATGAGATGCAGAAGCGTCCCGAGGCCAAGAAGGGCCTGGCCACGCTGTGCATCGGCGGCGGCATGGGTGTTGCCACCATCTTCGAAAAGTGCTGAGTTTGTCTTCCCCTGCAAAGGGGAAGGCAGTCGGGCCGGCGGCGGTTGCGCGCCGCCGCCGGTCTAAGCTTGCTGAAACAGCGGCGCGGCCGCTGTTCCATTGCTGAATTTGCTTGCCCGGACAACGTGCGTTTGCCCGGCAGAATTTCGCGGCCCACTGCGATGCAGTGGCGGCGGTTTCGGGATCACCGCGTCCACGGCGGTCCCCCGAGATAGGCAGGCCCGGAGCCGGAATAGAGGATTCGTTCTCTCTGTCTCCCATCTCCTATCCCCTGACAAACTAAAAATAGGAGGTACCATTCCCATGGCTAAAATTATTTCCGTGGAAGAGGCTGTCAAGCTGATTCCCAGCGGCTCCACCGTCATGTTCGGCGGCTTTGTGGGCTGCGGCGCCGCTCTGAAGACGATCGACGCCATTTCCAAGGATGCCAGCATCCAGAACATCACCGCCATTATCAACGACTCCTCCAAGCAGAATGGTCCCGACGGCGAGGCCGAATACGCTTGGGCCAAGCTGATTCATACCGGCCAGATGACCGGATACATTGGCTCCCACCTGGGCACCAACGCCGAGGCTTCCGCCAAGTGGGCGGAGGGCTCTCTGAAGGTGGATCTGGTTCCCCAGGGTTCCCTGGCGGAAATGATCCGCGCCGGCGGCTGCGGCCTGGGCGGCGTCATCACCCCCACCGGTGTCGGCACGCTGGTGGAAGACAGCCCCTTTGTCCAGGACAAGGTCAACTACGACGGCAAGGACTACCTGGTTATGAAACCGCTGCACGCCGACATTGCGCTGCTGGGCGGCACCAAGGTGGACAAGTTCGGCAACGTCTGGTTTAAGGGCACCACGTCCAACTTCCAGACCGTCATGGCCATGGCCGCGGACACGGTCATCGTCGAGGCCGAGGAGCTGGTGGAGATCGGCGACATTGAGCCTGAGAACGTCCGCATCCCCGGCATTCTGGTGGATTATATTGTGGTGAAGGAGGGCTAAACAATGGCGACGAAAATGGATAAGAACGAAATTAAGGCGTATATCGCCAAGCGCGTAGCCAAAGAGCTCCACGACGGCGACGTGGTCAACCTGGGCATCGGCATCCCCACCCTGGTCACCAAGTACCTGCCCGAGGGCGTGCATCTGGTCATCCACGCCGAGGACGGCATCGTGGGCGCCGGCAGCGCCCCCACCGAAGAGAATATGGACGCGCTGCATGTGGTCGACGCGGCCGGTTCTCCCGCCACCGTGGCCCCCTACGGCTGCTTTGCCGATTCGGCCCTGAACTTCGGCCTGATCCGCGGCGGCCACGTGGACGCCACCATCCTGGGCGGCCTGGAAGTGGACGCTGAGGGCAGCCTGTCCAACTGGATCATCCCCGGCAAGAAGATGCCCGGCATGGGCGGCGCTATGGATCTGCTGGTGGGCGCGAAAAAGGTCATCGTGGCCATGGAGCACACTGCCAAGGGCAATCCCAAGATTCTGGAGAAGTGCACCCTGCCCTATACCGCCGTGCACTGCGTGGACATCATCATCACCGAGATGGGCGTCATGGACGTGACCCCCGAGGGCATTGTCCTGAAGGAGATCAACCCCGAGTTCACCGTCGAGGAAGTCCAGGCTGCGACCAAGGCCAAGCTGATCATCAGCCCCGACCTGAAGCCGATTGAGGTTTAAGTTTCTGAAATGCAGGGCCTGCCGCACACTGCGGCGGGCCCGTTTTTTTGTACAGCCAAACCGGCGGGATCGGCTTGGCCCCGGTATCCGCCCGTGGACTGGAACGGCATTTCAAGTTCCCGGACGGCATCCGGCCCGTTTGCGGAACAGTGGAAGCGCGCAGCCAGCGAAGCCGTTTACAACAAGCGGATCCCTTTCTAATCCAATTGAACAAAGAGCTCCCTGACAATATTTTAAATACATGATTGACAATCCCGATGTTTTGCGGTATTTTGTAAAAAAATAAACACGATTCCCTGATGAAGGGGTCCTGTTTTCATAGGAGCGTTTTATGACCACGAAAAAATATTGGCTCCCTGTGCTGCTTTTCGGCATTCTGGCGCTTTGCGTTCTCGTTGTGTCCTATGGCATCCGAAGCGGCCGCAGCTCGGACAGCCCCTCGCCCACCGCCGCCCTGACACTGGCGGAAGCGGACATCATGGAAAATGATTCTCTGCTCCTGTTCGGCACCGTCGCCAGCGGGCGGCGCTTGACGGCGGAGGAGTTGGGGGAGGATGGGAAGCTGGCCATTTGGACGTTCCTGAGCACGCTGGAGTTTCAGGAGAATTTCAGCGGCGAGGTGCGGGACGGCATGCCGGTGACGCTGTATTTCACCCTGGAAAACCGGACATACTGCGTCCGGCTGCGCGGGACGGACAATATTGAAGTACTTTGCCAGCGGGCAGACGGCAATTTTCTGGACTCCGCCTTTTGGAGCGACAACGGGAAGGAGTCCGGCAGCCGCTACAGCGCCAGTGAAGAAGCGCTGGCGGCAGTTCTTGCGTTGGCTGCGGAGACACCCTAGTGCCACCGGGACGCTGAACCTGTCCGGCAGGGGCTTGCGGACGGCGCGCGGGGAGGCGGCGGCCTGCAAACCGTGTTATTCTTTTTTCATTTTGTCACCACACAACATCACACAGGAGGGGCTTTGTTGAATCTCTTATTTGCCATCAATCACGGCTACATTTCCATGTTTCTGGACTGTATGCGGTCTATTTTGAAAAACGGCGGGGAGGACCGGTATGCGGTCTATCTTCTGCATTCCGACCTGACGGATGCGGATCAGGCGGCGATTACAGATTCGCTGGGCAGCGGAGCTGACGTTCACTTTGTGCCGGTGGATCCGGCCCTGTTTGACGGGTTTCCGGAGTCATCCCGGTACCCCCGTCAGATTTACTACCGCATTGCCGCGCCGCTGCTGCTGCCGCCGGATCTGGATCGGGTCCTGTATTTGGACGCGGATCTGGTGGTTATCAACCCGCTGCGAACCCTGTACGACCAGCCCTTTGACGGCGCCTACTATCTGGGCTGCACGCACATTCGCAAGTTCCTGTCCAAGTTGAATCAGGCGCGTCTGGGCGTGGAGCAGGAAGTGCCATATATCAATACCGGCGTTTTGCTGATGAATTTGCCTGCGCTGCGGGAACATCTGCGGATGGAGGATGTGCGGGCCTATGCCAACGAACACAAAGCCGCGCTTCTGCTGCCGGATCAGGACATCCTCTCCGCCCTGTTTGGCGACCGGATCAAGCTGGTGGATCCGCTGCGGTATAACCTCTCGGACCGGATTCTGTCCTTTCACAATGCGGATCCGGCCAAAACGCACATTGACGTGGACTGGGTGCGGGCCAACACCATGATTATTCACTACTGCGGGAAAAACAAGCCCTGGGCAGAGAAGTATCACGGCGTTCTGGATGTGTTCTATCATGAATTGAAAGCGGCGGGCCGGGAATAACCCCGGCCCGTTTTTTGATGAGGAAGCTGTTTCACGTGAAACATCCGGCAGGGAGTCGCTGTTTCCTGGAGAGCATCGATGCAGTGCCATGCAACGCAGCGAAGGGAAACAACCACGAATGTTTCACGTGAAACACTGTGAAAATCGTGCATTTGGGTTGCATTTGTGCAGCAATATTGCTATAATAGAACAGACATTTGCAAAGAACGCATTTCTTTAGATTTGCACGGTAACCGTCAATCTGCCGGACACCGGCGCTTTGCCATTTAACCGCAGACCAACACAAAAAGAAGGAGAAAGGGGCGCGCCATGGGCCGGATTATTTCGATTGTCAATCAGAAGGGCGGCGTCGGCAAAACCACCACCGCAGTGAATTTGACCGCTGCCCTGACTGCCGCCGGCGCCAGGGTTTTGCTGTGCGATTTTGACCCCCAGGCCAACGCCACTTCCGGGCTGGGCCTGGACCGGGAGGAGGACTGCACCACCTCCTATGATATGGTCATTAACGAAGTGGACGTCAGCTATGCCATTCGCCACACCGATTACGGCGACGTCATACCCTCCGGTGCGGACCTGTCCGGCGCGGTCATTGAACTGGTCAATATGCCGGCGCGGGAGACGCGCCTGCGGGATGCGCTGGCTCCGGTAAAAAATCAGTACGATTATATCTTCATCGACTGCCCGCCGTCCCTGGAACTGCTCACGCTCAACGCACTTTGCGCGGCCGATGCGATTTTAGTGCCGGTTCAGTGCGAATACTATGCACTGGAGGGGCTCAGCGACCTGATGACAACCCTCCGCGCAGTGAAAAAGACCATGAATCCCCGGCTGGAGATTTTCGGCGTCGTTTTGACCATGTATGACGGCCGGACCAATCTCAGCTTTCAGGTGGCGGAAGAGGTGCGGCGGCACTTCCCCGGCAAGGTATTTTCCACGGTCATTCCCCGCAATGTGCGGCTCAGCGAAGCCCCCAGCCACGGTCTGCCGGTGACGGTCTATGACCGGCTCAGCCGGGGCGCAGAGGCATATGTTGCCCTTGCGGCGGAAATTCTAAAGAAGCGATAATCAGATTCTAACTGCCGGCCCGCCGGCCGCCGGCGGAATTTCGCCGCCAGGCTGAAAAGCCGGCATCCATAAAGGAGATCGAACAATGGCATCAAAAAAGGGCCTGGGCCGCGGCCTGGGCGCACTGTTGGATAACCCGTCTTTTACGGAAGCGGCATCCGGAACTGCGAGTCCGCCCACCTCCCTGCCCATCCAGCGGGTGGAGCCCAACCCGCTTCAGCCGCGCAAAGCCTTTGACGAAGAGGAGCTGGAGCAGCTGG
Source organism: uncultured Oscillospiraceae bacterium (assembly GCA_965120355.1). Classification (GTDB taxonomy): domain Bacteria; phylum Bacillota; class Clostridia; order Oscillospirales; family Oscillospiraceae; genus CBCPMX01. The sequence continues at coordinate 36,028 of CBCPMX010000040.1, read as the reverse complement.
CAGACTCCATCCGTGAACACGGAATCATCCAGCCCCTGACGGTCCGCAAGGCCGCCGGCGGATACTATCAGATCATTGCCGGCGAACGGCGCTGGCGGGCCGCCAGGCTGGCGGGACTAAACGAAGTGCCGGCCCTGATTGTGGAGGCGGACGACCGGACGGTTATGGAGCTGGCCTTGATTGAAAATCTACAGCGGCAGGATTTAAATCCGGTAGAAGAGGCCAATGGCTATCACACCCTGATGCAGGAATACGGCCTGACCCAGGAGGAAGTCGCCAAAGAGGTGGGCAAATCCCGTCCTGCCGTAGCCAACGCCCTGCGGCTGCTGTCGCTGCCAAAAGAAGTGCTGGAGCTGCTGGAAATCGGCGCTCTGACCCCTGGTCACGCCCGCGCGGTTTTGAGCCTGAAATCAGAACAGTTACAGCTGGAGGCAGCCTCTAAAATTACCACTGAACAGCTGTCCGTCCGGCAGGCGGAAGCCCTGTGCAAGCGGCTGTCAAACCAGAAGCCTGCGCCGGAGGATGACGGAAAGCTTCACGTTGACTATTTGGCCGAGTGTGAGCGGAACCTGTCCAATCATTTGGGACGCGGCGTAAAAATCATCCGAGGAAAGAAAAAGGGCCGCTTTGAGCTGGAGTTTTATGACGACGATGATTTAAATCTGCTGTTGGAAGCACTGCAGAGCATCCAACCAAGGGAGGTACTTCTTGATGCGGGAAAAGAATCAGCAGGATAATGCACAGGAGAACCAGGAGGCCGCACCGGTGAAGGACAAGCAGTCCTTTGAAAAACGCCGCAGCGCCCTGTACGTCTATGTCATTGTGCTGTTCTCCGTGGCGTTTTTGCTGGTCCTGCTGTCCTTTTTTATTCAGCTGCGCAACAGCAATGAGACCATTTCTCAGCTGCGCCAATCTTCTGCCAGCGCAATGACCAATGTGGAAAATCTCCAGGAAGCCAACCAGATCCTCCAATCTGAAAATTCGGAACTGTCCGCCCAGGTGGCGTCTCTGGAAGCCCAGCTGGCCGCATTGCAGGAAGATCTGGAACAGACGGAATCCAACTATACGGAGCTGTCCGAAGAAAACGCCGCCCTGCTTGCAGAAAAGAAAGAGCTGGAGTCTCAGCTGACCGAGGAAATCGAGCGCGCCGACCAGGCGGAGACCGAAATTCAAACGCTGACCAATACCCAACGCGCCTATGAATTGCTGATTCAGGCCAATAATTACTACTATACCGGCTATTATGACGCCGCCACGGAATGCCTGGACAACATTGAAAACGAAGGACTTCCGGATCTGTTGGGGCAGCAGGCGGCAGTGCTGTACAACAGCCTGCCCAGCAGAATCTATATCGCGCAGCTGCCCAGTACCGACTCTGTAGAATAAACTATATCTGATGAGGTGAACCATCATGCTTGACATCAAATTTGTCCGGGAGAACCCGGAGGCCGTCAAGGAGAATATCAAAAAGAAATTTCAGGATGCAAAGCTGCCCCTGGTAGACCAGGTTCTGGCCCTGGACGCGGAAAACCGCGCCGTCATTGCCGAGGCACAGGATCTGCGCGCCCAGCGCAACGCCCTGTCCAAGGAAGTGGGCAAGCTCATGGGCCAGGCCAAAAAAAATCCTTCCAAGCTGGAAGAGGCCGAAGCCGCCAAAGCCAAGGTCAAAGCCAACGCCGAGCGCCTGGCGGAACTGGAGGACAGGGAACAGTCCCTGGCCCAGCAAATCCAGACTATTATGATGACCCTGCCCAATATCATTGACCCCTCCGTCCCCATCGGTCCCGACGACAGCTGCAATGTGGAGGTCCAACGGTTCGGGGAGCCGGTGGTCCCCAGCTTCCCCATCCCCTATCACACGGAGATTATGGAACGGTTTGACGGCATCGATATGGACGCAGCGGGGCGGGTGTCCGGCAACGGCTTTTACTACCTCATGGGCGACATTGCCCGGCTGCACTCGGCAGTGCTGGCCTATGCCCGGGATTTCATGATCAACAAAGGGTTCACCTACTGTATACCGCCGTTTATGATCCGCTCAAACGTGGTCACCGGCGTCATGTCGTTCGCCGAAATGGACGCCATGATGTATAAAATCGAAGGCGAAGATCTGTACCTCATCGGCACCAGCGAACACTCCATGATCGGCAAGTTCATCGATCAGCTGATCCCGGAGGAGCAGCTGCCCCTGACCATGACCTCCTACTCCCCCTGCTTCCGCAAGGAAAAAGGCGCCCACGGCATTGAAGAACGGGGCATCTACCGCATTCACCAGTTTGAAAAGCAGGAGATGATCGTGGTCTGCAAGCCGGAGGACTCCATGGACTGGTACGAGAAGATGTGGCGCTATTCGGTGGAGCTGTTCCGCTCCATGGACATTCCGGTGCGGCAGCTGGAGTGCTGCTCCGGCGACCTGGCGGACCTGAAGGTGAAATCCTGCGACATTGAGGCGTGGAGCCCCCGGCAGCAGAAATATTTTGAGGTCTGCTCCTGCTCCAACCTAGGCGACGCCCAGGCCCGCCGGCTGAAAATCCGGGTCAAAGGCAGCGATGGCAAAAAATATCTGGCCCATACCCTGAACAACACTGTGGTGGCGCCGCCCCGGATGCTCATTGCCTTTTTGGAGAACAATCTCCAGGCTGACGGCAGTGTCAAGATCCCTGAAGTGCTGCGGCCCTATATGGGCGGCACAGAAGTGTTGATTCCCAAGCGCTGACAGACATCCGGGAAGGCCGGGAGCCTTTGCAAGCCTCCCCTTCCCGGGTATGCCGGCCCAATACAAACAGTCCCATCCATGAAAAGGAGTGCGTGCACATGAAAAAAGTATGGAAAGCTCTCAGTGCGGCAGCAGTCGCGGCAACCCTACTTCCCTATCGGGTGGAAAAGAAAGAGGAAAACGGCGAAATCCGAGTCAAAGCCCTGTTGTGGGAAGCGACGAGCACCCCAACAGAAGACAAAACACCCCATATTACCATTCACATCGGCTTCCCTCGCCGGGACAAATCGGAGACCGCTGAAGCCGGCGGGGACAGCGCTTCTCAGATTTCCGAAGAACCGGCTCCCGCGCAGGCCGCACCGGTACAGACTCCCGCGGAAGATCCCCACCCGGACTACGCCGACTATGCCGACGTAGAAGGCTATGCGCCACAGCACGAAGAAGCCGCGCCAGCGGAGAACGAAATCCCTATGGAGCACATTCCCGCTGAAATGGAGGCCCCGCCGGCATGAAGAAATTTTTTGAGGAGTTCAAAACGTTTGTCGCCCGCGGCAACGTCATGGACATGGCCGTCGGCGTCATCGTAGGCAGCGCTTTCAGCTCCATTACCACTTCCCTGATCGACGACATTCTGATGCCCATCATCGGAATCTTTGTCAAAGAGAATTCCTTCGCCGACCTGCGCGTCACCATCGGCAGCGCCGTCATCACCTACGGGAACTTTATTCAGGCCGTGGTGAATTTCCTGATCATGGCGTTTGTCGTGTTCTGCATGGTGAAGGCCCTCAATCGATTCCACCGGAAAAAGGAAGAAGCGCCTGCTCCGCCTCCGGAACCATCCAATGAAGAAAAGCTCCTGATGGAGATCCGTGACCTGTTGAAAGAAGAGCGCTCATGAACGTGCAATTTGAAAAACCGAAAAATGAATTTCCCCGTACCATGGTCAAGGCCATTGTCTGGGTACTGCTGGCCGCCGCTTTCGGATGCATCCTGGGCGACAGTGTTCAGGCGTATCTGGGCACAAACATGGACTATGAGGTCAGCAACCGCTATACTGAACGCATGAACGCGGCAGTCACCTGGTTTGCCGACGACATGGTACCTCTGACCGATGAGAATGGCCAGACCCTCACCGATGAAAACGGCGACCCAGTGCTTGGCGTCTTTTTCCAACGGGTGGGCCAGGCTCTGACCGGTCAGGACGGCGTAAAAATTCTCCGCAGCGCCAGCGGCAATCCGGTAGACGCTACCAGCGGGTCGCCGCTTCCTGTGGATCAGGTCTATGACGCGGATCTGTGCGCCTATCTGCAGGAGCTGTTTCAAGTCCCCGACTGTTTTTCCGATAATATCGACACCATGACCGGAGAACCCATTGACGATATCCTGCTCTACAACATCGCTGTAGAAGGCGACATCGTATATTTCTATATCTACTATGACGAGTACGGCTATATGGCCATCACCTATGATCCCACCCAGTCGCTGAGCGAGAACCGGGACGTTATGGAATTGTCCTCTGCACCGGGCTGGTATATTGTGTTTTACTATGAGACATGAGGGGCTTTGATTGCGGAAAAAGGGCCAGGGAGCTTGGCTTCCCGGCCCTTTTCGCAGCCTTTGCCTCCGTGGATGGCGTTCTCTGCCCGAACCCCGGCGGTTTCCCAAAAGTCCCCAATATCCATGGATGAAAAGAAGAATTCCATGCTCCCACCGGAATTTGAAACAAAACTAAAGACCCTTTTGGGTCCAGAATATCCCGCCTTTCTGGCCGCATATGACCGTCCCCGGAACGTGGGCCTGCGGCTGAACCCGCTGAAGCAGCGTTCCGCCGCCAATTACCCTGTGACAGAGCCGGTCCCCTGGTGTCCCACAGGCTATTACTATGACCCGGCAGCACGGCCGGGTCTGCATCCCCACCATGAAGCCGGAGCCTACTATCTCCAAGAGCCCAGCGCCATGGCCCCGGCAGAGCTGCTGGCGCCGGAGCCGGGCATGAAAGTGTTGGATCTGTGTGCCGCCCCCGGGGGCAAGGCCACCCAGTTGGCCGGAATGCTGGCAGGCCAGGGCCTGCTGGTGGCCAATGAGATCCAGCCGAAACGGGCCAAAATTCTCTCCCGGAACCTGGAACGGCTAGGCGTGGCCAACGCTCTGTGCCTGAACGAGGACCCAAAGCGGCTGGCAGCGCGGTTCAACAGCTGGTTTGACCGGGTTCTGGTGGACGCGCCGTGCTCCGGCGAAGGCATGTTCCGCAAAGAGGAGGCGGCCGTCCATGACTGGAGTCCGGACACCGTCGCCATGTGCGCCCGCCGCCAGCTGGAAATCCTGCGCTCTGCCGCCGCCATGACCGCCCCCGGCGGACGGCTGGTCTACTCCACCTGTACGTTTTCTCCGGAGGAGAACGAAGGCGTCATTGCAGCCTTTTTGGCGGAAAACCATGCGTTTGAGATTGAATCCGTCTCCGCGCCCTGGTTCTCTCCCGGCCGGCCGGAGTGGATCCCCGGCGGAGATCCGGCTCTGGCCCGCACCTTCCGGCTCTGGCCCCACAAGCTGCGAGGGGAAGGGCATTTTGCCGCCGTACTGCGGCGGACCGGCAGCGCGCCCGGCCTTTCCCTGCCTGGCCCCAACTCTGTGTCCATGCCCAAGGCGCTGGCCGCCTTTTTGGACGAAACCAACGCAGCCATGCCGGAAGGGCGGCTGATGGAGTTTGCGGGGAATCTCTGCCTGATCCCGGCGGAAATGCCGGATCTGCGCGGCCTGAAGGTGCTGCGGGCCGGTCTGGAGCTGGGGCAAATCCGAAAGGACCGGTTTCTCCCCGCCCACGCCTGGGCCCTGTGGCTGAAGGACGCCGCCTCCGTCGCCGGCTTTCCCGCAGACAGCCAGGAAATCCGCCAATATCTTCGAGGGGAAACCATTCCTGCAAACCAGAGCGGCTGGACGCTGATACAGGCAGACGGTCTGTCCCTTGGCTGGGCAAAAGGCTCCGGCGGACAGCTGAAAAATCACTTTCCAAAGGGGCTGCGCTGGCAGAACGCCTATTGCGCCCAATGAGCCGGTACCTTCCTCCTGCCCCGGAAAAGCAGGGAAACGCCGAGAGACCCGGCGTCCTAGAGGAACCGGCGCACTCGGTTCGACGGAAGTGTGACCGAACCCCTGCGGCGTTTTCACCCCCCACATGGAAAACAGAGTCCAAAAGATCGGTTCCCTAAGTTTAAAACACAGAACCCGTGCCGTCTTAAGACGGCACGGGTTTTATGTTGCAGGTCTTGTTTACGGCTCTTCAACCGTCTCCGGCGCGGCTTCCGAACCCTCGGAGTCAGACTCCTCCCGGTCCACGCTTTCCACGCCAATGACCCGGCTGCCGCCCACCAGGCGCATGACAATCACGCCCTGGGCCACCCGGCTGTAGGTATTGATGTCCGAAGCGGGCATGCGGATCATGGTGCCGTCGTCGGCAATGAGCATGACGTCATTGTCATCGCCCACCAGACACACACCGGCCACAGGACCGGTCTTGGCAGTGAGGTTGTAGTTTTTCAGCCCCTTGCCGCCCCGCTTCTGAGGCTGACGGGTCTCCTCTTGCTCACCGCCGCGCAGGTATTCTTCAATGGGCGTTCGCTTTCCATAGCCGTTTTCCGTGACGGTTAACAGGCTCTTCCCGGCTTCAGCCAGCGTGGCGCCCACAACATAGTCGCCGCCGTCCAGCCGGATTCCCCGCACACCGGCGGCATCCCGGCCCATGGGCCGCACATCGTTTTCATCAAAACAGATGGCCATGCCGTTTCGGGTGGCAATGAGGACATTTTGCTGGCCGTCGGTTTTCAGCACCGCGATCAGCTCGTCGCCGTCGTCCAGGCTCAGGGCGCGGATGCCGGCCTTGCGGTTGGTGTTGATGGCGTCCAGCCGCAGGCGCTTGACGGTACCGTTGCGGGTGACCATCATCAGCCCCTCCTTGTCTCCAAAGGTACGGGTCAGCACCATGGCCGTCACCGTCTCCCCCGGCTCCAAAGGCAGAATATTGACAATGGCCGTCCCTCTGGCCGTGCGGGACGCCTCGGGAATCTGGTAGCCTTTGCGGCGGTGAACCCGGCCTGTATTGGTAAAGAACAGCAGATAGTCGTGGGTAGAGGCCACAAACAGCCGTTTGACATAGTCCTCTTCCTTCAGATTCTGCGCAGAAATGCCGTGGCCGCCCCGCTTCTGGCTGCGGTAGGTATCCACCGGCATCCGCTTGACATAGCCGGCGCCGGTAAGGGTGTAGACGCACTGCTCCTCTTCGATCAGATCCTCAATATCGATCTCGTCGGCCACGTCCTGAATCTCGGTGATGCGGTCGTCGCCGTACTTATCGCGGATGGCAATCAGCTCTTCTTTCAATACGCTGCGGAGCATCTCTTCACTGCCCAGCAGCTCCTGATAATAGGCAATCCGCTCTTCCAGCTCCTTGTATTCGGCCTCCAGCTTCTCCCGGTTCAGGCCCTGCAGGGCGATCAGACGCATATCGCAGATGGCCTGGGCCTGGACTTCATCCAGGCCGTAGCGCTCCATCAGCCGCTCTTTGGCGTCGTTATAGCTGGAACGGATGATGCGGATGACCTCGTCAATGTTGTCCTGGGCAATCAGCAGGCCCTCCAACAGATGGGCGCGCTCCTGCGCCTTGCGCAGGTCGTACTGCGTGCGGCGGACAATGATCTGCTCCTGAAATGCAATATATTCATCCAGAATCTGCCGCAGGGACAGGACTTTGGGCTGTTTCTGGTTGTCCACCAGGGCCAGCATGATAATGGAGAAATTGGACTGCATGGCGGTCTGGGCGAACAGCTTGTTCAGCACCACCTGCGGATTGGCGTCCTTTTTCAGTTCGATAACCATGCGCATGCCGTTGCGGTCTGTCTCGTCCCGCAGATCGCTGATGCCCTCCAGCCGCTTGTCTTTCACCTGCTCGGCGATCGTCTTGATCAGCTGCCGCTTGTTGACCTGATAAGGCAGCTCCGTGACAATAATCCGGGTCCGGTTCTGGCCGAATTCCTCAAATTCGGTGCGGGCGCGGACCACCACCTTGCCCCGGCCGGTGGCATAGGCGGCGCGGATGCCGCTGCGGCCCATAATGATGCCCTTGGTGGGGAAGTCCGGTCCCTTGATGTGCTCCATCAGATCATTGAGATCCGCCTCCGGGTCGTCCAGGATGCAGACGGCGGCGTCGATGACCTCCCGCAGATTGTGGGGCGGGATATTGGTGGCCATGCCCACGGCGATGCCGCTGGAGCCGTTGACCAGGAGATTGGGAAAGCGGGAGGGCAGCACCCGCGGCTCCTTCCGGCTCTCGTCGAAGTTGGGATCCCAGTCCACGGTCTCCTTGTCAATGTCCCGCAGCATCTCGTTGCAGATTTTCGACATCCGGGCCTCGGTATACCGGTAGGCCGCCGGGGGATCGCCGTCCACGGAACCGAAGTTGCCGTGGCCGTCCACCAGGGGATAGCGCATGGAAAAGTTCTGGGCCAGCCGCACCATGGTGTCATAGACCGACGAGTCGCCGTGGGGGTGGTATTTACCCAGCACGTCACCCACGCAGGTGGCGGACTTTTTAAATGGCTTGTCCGCCGTCAGGCCGTCCTCGTACATGGTGTAGAGAATCCGGCGGTGGACCGGCTTCAGGCCGTCCCGCACATCCGGCAGGGCGCGGGCCACGATGACGCTCATGGCGTATTCAATATAGCTCTTCTGCATCTCCCGCACCAGCTCCGACTCCGTAATGACCTGGTTGGGAAAGGCGATGTCTTCCGGTTTATAATCCCGATTGTGTGCCAAGCTGCGTCACCTCCTTAAATGTCCAGATTGACCACGTATTTGGCGTTCTGCTCGATCCAGGCCCGGCGGGGCTCCACCTCTTCGCCCATGAGCACCGTGAACATATGGTCGGCGGCCACGGCGTCGTCCAGGGTGATGCGGCGCAGGGTGCGGCGCTCCGGGTCCATGGTGGTCTCCCAGAGCTCGTGGGCGTCCATTTCGCCCAGGCCCTTAAAGCGGTTGATCTCCACCTTGACGTTGGGGTTGCCGCCCCGCAGCTCGGCGGAGATGCGGTCGCGCTCCTCATCGGAGTAGGCCACCCGCTGGGTCTTGCCCCGGGTCAGCTTGTACAGCGGCGGCACGGCGGAATAGATATACCCCCGCTCAAGCAGCGGCCGCATATACCGGAAGAAGAAGGTCAAAAGCAGCGTCCGAATGTGCGCCCCGTCCACGTCGGCATCGGCCATAATGATGATCTTGTGATACCGCAGCTTGTCGATGTTGAACTCGTCGCCGATGCCGGCCCCCAGGGCCAGGATCAGGGGATAGAGCTTGTCGTTTCCGTAGATCTTGTCGGCCCGGGCCTTTTCCACATTGAGCATCTTGCCCCACATGGCCAGAATCGCCTGGAACTTGCTGTCGCGGCCCTGGATGGCGGAGCCGGCGGCGGAATCGCCCTCGACGATATAGATCTCGCACAGGGACGGATCGCGCTCATTGCAGTCCTGGAGCTTGTCCGGCATCTGGCCGGACTCCAGGCCGGTCTTGCGGCGGACAGACTCCCGGGCCTTCCGGGCGGCTTCCCGGGCGCGGGAGGCCATCATGGCCTTTTCCAAAATGGCCTTGGCGGCTTTGGGGTTCTCCTCCAGAAATTCACTGAGTCCCTGGGTGACGATATTCTCCACCAGGTACCGCATATCGGAATTGCCCAGCTTGGTCTTGGTCTGTCCCTCGAACTGTGCCTCCGTGAGCTTGACAGAGATGACGGCGGACAGGCCCTCGCGGCTGTCCTCGCCGGTGATCTTTTCATCTTCCTTCAGAATTTTCTTTTTCTGGCCGTAGTCGTTGAGCACTTTGGTCAGAGCCGTTTTGAAGCCGGTCTCATGGGTGCCGCCTTCGGTGGTGTGGATATCGTTGGCAAAGGAGAGGATGATCTCGTTGTAGCTGTCGTTATATTGGAGCGCGACCTCCGCCATACTGTCTCCCCGCTGGCCGGACATATAGATGACGTTGTCATGAATGACCGTCTTATTCTGATTGATGTGCTCCACAAAGGAACGGATGCCGCCCTCGTAGTACATTTCATCCCGGGCTTCCTGGCCGGGACGGCGGTCCTCCAGGACAATGTGAACGCCGGCATTCAAAAATGCCTGCTCCCGCAGCCGCTTTTCCAGCGTGGCGTAGTTATAGACCAGGGTTTCAAAGATCTCTCCGTCGGCCTTGAACGACACCTCGGTGCCATGCTCCTGTGTGGTTCCCACGATGGTGATGGGCTGGGTCACATGGCCGCGGGAAAACTTCATTTCATGGATCTTTCCATCCAGACAGACGCGCACCGTAGTCCACTCCGACAGGGCGTTGACCACCGATGCGCCGACGCCGTGCAGGCCGCCGGACACTTTATACCCGCCGCCGCCGAATTTGCCGCCGGCGTGCAGCATGGTATAGACCACCTCCAGCGCCGGTTTGCCGGTCTGTGGCTGAATATCCACGGGAATTCCACGGCCGTTGTCTCGGACGGTGATCACGTCGCCCTCGCCAATGGTCACCTGAATTTTATCACAGTATCCGGCCAGGGATTCGTCGATGGCGTTATCTACGATCTCATACACCAGATGATGCAGGCCGGCCTCCGACGTGGAGCCGATATACATGCCGGGCCGCTTTCGGACAGCTTCGGCGCCCTCCAGCACCTGAATTTGCGCGGCGCCGTATTCCGCATCCGTTTCTGTTACATGATTTAGCAAATTATCCGACATAAATTCCTCCAGAATGCAAAAATCCAACAATGGACCTATTTGATCCGTTTCTCTATGGTTGCGGACGCCAATTGGGTGATGTACACCCGCGGCATCCCGTATTCCTCCGCCAGCACAAAGGCCTTGGGCAGATCGTCCGTCACGTCCACCACCTGGCCTTGCTCCTCCGCATTTTTCAGAAAGTTTCGGGTCTGCTTGGACCAGGAGCTGTTTTCCAGGTCAAAGACACCGATAATTGAGCGGTCGCGGACAGCCATGCTGTTTCCAATCTGTATATACATCTTGCTGCGTCCTTTCTCTGGCAGCGGCCAGGGCTTTGAGGGCAGGCCGCAGGCTTGGTTTCAAAAACGAAACGCCGCCGGCCGCACAGCCGGAAAACCATCTCCGCCGGCGCTGCCTTCAGCTCTCGATCGTCCCATGCTCCACAAAGAACACCCTTCCCAGCCGCGTCAGCTTCTCTTTTTCGCAGCAGGTGATGAACACCTGCCCCGTCTGGATCTGATTGAGTACAAAATCCTGCCGGCCCGGGTCCAGCTCGCTGAGCACGTCGTCCAGCAGTAAAATCGGTTCCTCGCCGGTATCCCGGCGGCTGAGTTCCCGTTCAGCAAGCTTCAGAGAGATGGCGGCGGTACGGGTCTGCCCCTGGGAGCCGTAGCTTTTCAGACTCCTGCCGCCGATGGATACGTCGAAATCATCTTTGTGGGGGCCGGTCAGGCACTGGCAGCTCTCCAGCTCCGCCTGATAGTGGCGCTGCTGATGTTCCAGAATCCATGTATACAGATCCCGCTTGGGCGCGTGGGGATCGGGGATCGTGGAAACTGTGCGGTATTGGATCTCCAGTTCTTCCCGGCCGCCGGAAAAAGCGTTGTGATAGCTCGCCGCCACAACGGCCAATTCCCGCAGGTAATTGGCCCGGTAGCTGATGAGCACCGCGCCCACCATGGCCATACGCTGATTAAATTCCGGCAGGGTGTCCAGCAGGGATGGATTGTCAAACCGGTCCTTGAGAATGCGGGACTTGTGGTCATGGAGCCTGGTGTATTCGGCCAGGGCCTTGGCATAATTGGGCCGCAGCTGGCACAGCGCCGTGTCCAGAAACCGCCGCCGGGCGGCAGCTCCAGCCTTCAGCACCTGCAAATCCTCCGGACAGAACAGCACCGTGTTGAGCACGCCCTGCAGCTGGGCGCCGCTCTTCTGGCGAACGCCGTTTTTATACAGCTGCCGCCGCTTCCGCCCCCGAAACAGGACGGCCCGCAAAGTCTGTTCCCGATCCTGGGAAGTCAAAACCGCGTTGAGATCCGCAAAGTCGTGGTCAAAGGCAATGAGCTCTTCTTCCTTTCGGGTGCGGAAAGCCCGGCCCGTGGAGAGATAGACAATGGCCTCCAGCAGATTGGTTTTCCCCTGGGCGTTGTCGCCCAGGATCAGGTTTACCTGGGCATCGGGTTCCACCACCAGATGGTCGTAGTTGCGGAAGCCATACAACTCCAGCTTATTGAGCTTCATGCTTCTTTGTCACTCGCCTTCACCGGCCGTCTGCGTCACACGGACGCGATTGCCCAAAAATGCCGCCACATCGCCGGGGTACAGCTTCTTCCCCCGCATTGTGCAGACCTCCCCGTTGACCTTTACCTGCCCGTCCTGAATCACATTTTTGGCCATGCCGCCGCTCTCCACCAGATTGGCCAGCTTCAGCAGGGCGTCCAGGCGGATAAACTCCGTGGTAATGGGAATCTCCGGCAGAGCGCCGCCGGGCGTCTGACGGACGCGGACCTTAATTTTCATTGGCTTTCAACCTCACAGGCAGGACCATGTACAGATACGTCTCCTTTTCCTCACAGGGCACCATAATCACAGGGCTCAGACCGTTGTTCAGCTCCAGACAAACCTCTTCCGTAGGCACATTCCGCAGCGCCTCCAGCAGATACCGGCAGTTGAACCCGATCTCCAGGTCGTTGCCGTCGCCGGCCAGAGGACACATATCGCTGACGCGGCCGATGGTATTGGAGATTTTAAAATCGGCCCGATTGTGGGAGAAGGTGCAGTGGACCGGCGTCTTGATTTTCTCGTCAATAATCAGGCTGACCCGTTCAATGGAGGCCTGCAGCTGCTTGACATTGGCCGTCAGCTTGATGGGGTTCTCCCGCGGCACAACCCGCCGCCAATCCAGGAACTCGCCCTCCAGCAGCCGGCAGACCAGAGTGGCGTCGCCGATTTCAAAGAGGATGTGTTTCGTACCGAGGGTGAATTTGGCGTCTTCGTCGGAGTCGGACAGAATCCGTTCCACTTCCTTCAGGCCGGAGGCGGGCGCCACAAATTTCAGCTCCCGGCCGGTGCCCTCTTCCAGATACGTCCGCCGCAGGGCCAGGCGATAGCCGTCCACTGCCACCACGGTGATGACGTTGTCGGCCACTTCAAACAGGCAGCCGGTGTGGATGGGCCGGGCCTGGTTCTCACTGACGGAGAACAGGGTGCCGCTGATCATGGATTTCAGGCTTTTTTGAGAGACGTGGATGGCATTGGAATACTCCACATCCGGCAGTTCCGGATAGTCTTCGGCAGACAGGGCGGAAATGGTATACGAAGAGATGCCGCACTGAATCGAGACTTTCAGCGCGTCGTCTACGGCGATGTAAACGATGTCGTCCGGCAGCTTGCGGATAATTTCGCTGAACAGGTGCGCCGGCATGACGCACTCGCCGGTTTCGGAGATGTCCGCGGGGACTTCCACAGTAATACCGGTCTCCAGGTTGTAGCCGGAGATCCGGACGTTGACGCCGGCGCAGACATAGATGCCCTCCAGCGCCGGAATGGTGCTCTTCTGGGCTACGGTGCGGGAGGCCGCCGTAATGGCGGAGACCAGCAGCGCTTTCTCGCAGGAAAATTTCAGCATAGAGAACCTCCTTCGGAGTAAAATCGAAATCAAAAAAGCAAAAGAAGCAACTGTGGGTTTTCCACAGGCAGAGCCGGTGCACAGCGCGGTTCTGTCTCCCTTTTAGAAAGAGAGAAAGGAAAATAGGTAGCAGAAGTCGTAGTAGTAGAAATTTATGTGGAAAACCGGGTCAAAGGCTTGGGGCTCAGGCGATTCGCTTCCACAGGCGGCTGTGGATTATTTTTTGGTTTTCCACAGCGGCGCGGGCCGGAATTGCAGTTTGACAGGCGGGGGAAGATTTCAACAGGTTATTGGTGTGAAATTCACAGGGCCGCTGTGGAGAACCTGCCCCGCTTCTGAAAGCGCAGGGGTTGAGTTGGAAGGCAGGAGGCTCCGCCGTCCGGCGGCAAGCCTCCGGCTTGCTGAGGCTGCCGGCAGGCGGATCCTCGCATTGAGAAACCGGCAACCCGCGCAGCGACGGCCATGGAGCCACGTTCCGCGAACTTAAAGTTTGTCGTTGATGTTGGCCTGAATGTCCCGCAGAATATCGTGCAGCTCATTCTTTGGATCCTGCAGCTGCGTCTCCACCTTTTTGATGGAGTGCAGCACGGTGGTGTGATCCCGGTTAAATTCCCGCCCGATATCCGGGAGGCTGAGATTGGTCATGGTGCGGATCAGATACATGGCGACCTGCCGGGCGTTGGCGGTATTTTTGTTTTTCAGCGTGCCGCGCAGAACCGACTCGTCGATGGAATAGAAGCGGCTGACCTCGGAGATAATGAGACTGGGCGTAGGCAGCTCGCTGGCTTTGCCCTTGTACATGTCCTTGATGGCCCGGGAGACCGAAGGCACATCCAGGGTCATGCCGTTGAGATCCCGATAGGCCAGAATTTTTTTGACCGTCCCTTCAATCTGCCGCACATTCGTGGTAATATTTTCGGCAATGTAGCTGCACACGTCATCGGGCAGCTGCAAATTCAGGCTTTCGGCCTTGTTTTTGATAATGGCCATGCGGGTCTCATAGTCCGGCGGCTGGATATCGGCCAGCAGGCCCCACTCAAACCGGGTTTTCAGACGGTCTTCCAGACGGAGCATGTCATTGGGCGGGCGGTCGGAGGTCAGGACAATCTGCTTTTTGCTCTCGTAGAGGGTATTGAAGGTATGGAAAAATTCCTCCTGGGTGGCGTCGCGGCCGGCGATGAACTGGATATCGTCCATCAGCAGCAGATCCGCGCCCCGGTATTTGTTGCGGAATTCCACGTTTTTGCCCTCCTGCACCGCGGAAATCAGTTCATTGGTGAACTGGTCGCCCTTGATGTAGACGATTTTAAACTCAGGGTGCTGACGGCGGATTTCATTGGCGATGGCATACAGCAAATGGGTTTTCCCAAGGCCGCTGGGCCCGTAAATAAACAGTGGATTATAGGCGGACGCCGGGTTATTGGCCACGGCATAGGCCGCGCCGTGGGCAAATCGGTTCGAGGAACCGACAACAAATTTTTCAAAGGTGAATTCAGAGCTGAATTCGATGACTTCAGGGGTTTTGTCCCGATTGCGGAACGCGGCCATTTCTTCCTGGCCGCAGACCTGCAGCTCCACCTCTGCGCCAAACAGTTCACGAATGGCGCCGGTGACATAGTCGGCCCGCTGTTCGATCAGGTCCTTTCGGAATGGCGAGGGCGTGAACAGGACCAGCCGTTGGTCGGTCAGATCCACCACCTCGGCATCGTCAAACCAGGTGGAGACGACGGCGGCAGTCAGCTGTTCTTCCAGATGGGCCAGGACCTTTGCCCAAACATAGGATGCAGAATACATTGTCATCCCCTTTCTCTTTTCTGGACAGAGTTGTATCACTTTATTATATTGTATTTCCACAGAGTTTTCAAGGTTCTTTTGAGCATCTACCTTATTATAATTATAGTAATTTTCACGCGGTTCCATACGAATCTCCCCTTCAAATTTTGTCCGGGACCTGCGGCGGGAGCAGCCGCGCCGCAGGTCCTCTCACCTTTAGGGGACAATGGCGGAAATGTTGCATCAAAACAGGAATATGGCTGGAGTATTTGGAGCGGTTTTTTTGAAGCGAGCAGAAAAAAACTGCCTGCCGCGCCGGCAGACGCTGCGCAGGCTGGGACCAGGGCGCTTCGTCCGGCAAATCTCCCCCTCTGCAAAAACCCACCTCCGCCATAGGCTATTGAAATTCCCTAAGAAACATGCTATAGTGTATGACGTAGAAAAATCGGGAGTATACTCCCATAGATACAAAAGACCGCGCAAGACAGGACGGAGGTATTATGCTAGAAATTAAAAATTTGTCCGTGTCCGCGGAGGAAGACGGTGCGGGGACGGAAATCCTGAAAGACATCTCTTTGACCTTTGCGGATCAAAAATTCATTGTCATCACCGGACCCAACGGTGGGGGAAAAAGCACCCTGGCCAAGGCTATTATGGGGATTGTCAAACCCACTGCGGGCCAGATCCTGCTGGACGGCCAGGACATCACAGACCTGTCCATTACCCAGCGGGCCCGCTGCGGAATCGGATACGGGTTTCAGCAGCCGCCCCGCTTTAAAGGCATGCAGGTGGCAGACCTATTGCAGGTGGCGGCGGGCCGGGATCTGAGCAAGGACGAGTGCTGCCCCTACCTGACCAAGGTGGGGCTGTGCGCCAACGACTATCTGCACCGGGATGTGGACTCCAGTTTGTCCGGCGGCGAAGTCAAGCGCATTGAAATCGCCACAATCCTGGCCAAACAGGGGAAGCTGCTGATTTTTGACGAGCCGGAGGCGGGAATCGATCTGTGGTCGTTCTCCCGCCTGACAGAGACGTTTAAGGCCATCCATGCGTCCGGGCAGTGTACCATGGTCATCATCTCCCACCAGGAGCGGATTATCCGGCTGGCCGACGAGATTGTTTTGCTCTCCAACGGCCGTGTGCAGGATCGCGGACCCGTGGATCAGATCTTCCCGCAGATTTTGGCCAATACGGTGGCCGGGTGCGAGTATATGAACGTGCTGGAAGGAGGCGCTCCATGCTGACAGAAATTCAAAAGCGGATTTTGGAAAGAGTAGCAGATCTGAAGGACATCCCTGCTGAAGGCGCTTTCAACCTCCGCAGCGATGGAAAGGGGGAATTCCGCCGCAGCACCCAACATATTCAGATCACCCCAAAGACCGATAAGCCGGGGATCGACATCCGCATCGCCCCCTTTACCAAGGGCGAAGAGGTGCATATTCCGGTGGTGTTGACCCAGTCGGGCCTTCACGATGTCGTATACAACGATTTTTACATTGGTGAAGGGGCCGAGGTGAACATTGTCGCCGGCTGCGGCATTCACAATTGTGGCTGCGACACCAGCCAGCATGACGGCATTCACACCTTCCATATCGGGAAAAATGCCAAAGTGACCTATTCCGAGAAGCACTACGGCGAAGGGGACGGAACCGGCAAGCGGGTTCTAAATCCCCAGACCATTGTATATCTGGAGGAGGGCGCCAGCTGTACCATGGATACCAGCCAGATCCGCGGCGTAGACGACACCAAGCGCTATACCCGCTGCGAATGTAAGGCTGGCTCGGAAATGGTCATCGTGGAGAAGCTTTTGACCCACGGGGAGCAGAAAGCGGAATCGGAGATGGATGTCTTTCTCAATGGCAGCGACGCAAAGGCCCGCATCACCTCCCGTTCCGTGGCCCAGGACGACAGCTATCAGGTGTTCTATCCGCGTCTCCAGGGCAATGCCGCCTGCTTCGGCCACGTCCAATGCGACGCCATCATCATGGGCCAGGCCAAAGTCCGCGCCATCCCGGAAATCACGGCCAATCATGTGGACGCCAGCCTGATTCACGAAGCGGCCATCGGCAAAATTGCCGGAGAACAGATTCTGAAGCTTATGACGCTGGGATTGACCGCCGAAGAAGCGGAAGAAAAGATTTTGGAAGGATTCTTGAAATAAAACCCAGGTTATCAGACGCCATGCTGAGAAATCGGAAGTTTTGCTGCAGGCGTCCTGCAAAGGATTGCTGCCGGGGCGGGTTTCTTTCGTCCCGGCAGCATGAAGGCAGCGGAAAAAAGCTGGTTTTTTGACAGGCTGAAACCCGGCTGCCTATGAACACGGAGGTGACTGCCAATGTCCCATGTGATTTCTCCAATTGCCCACATCCATACCGACTTTCCCACGAAATTCGGCATTCCCAGGCAGAGCGGAATGGTGGAAAGTTTGCAGGGAACCATTGTGTTCACACCGGAATACCGGGTGGCGGAAGCGGTTCGTGGTCTGGAGGGATATTCTTATATCTGGCTGATCTGGCAATTTTCTGAGTCTCTCCGGGACCAGTGGTCGCCCACGGTGCGGCCGCCGCGGCTGGGAGGCAATGTGCGCATGGGCGTATTCGCCACCCGGTCGCCGTTTCGGCCCAATGGGCTGGGGCTGTCTTCGGTGCGGCTGGAAAAAGTGGAGTTTTTACCGGACCTGGGGCCGGTGCTCCATGTGCGCGGCGCCGACTTAATGGACGGCACGCCGATCTTTGATATCAAGCCCTACGCACCCTATGCCGACTGCCACCCGGAAGCCACCGGCGGATTCACAGACCAGGTGGACTGGAACCCCCTCCAGGTGGAAATTCCGGAGCAGTGGCTGCAGCTGGTGCCGGAGGACCGCCGGCAGGATCTGCAGGATGTGCTGGCCCAGGACCCGCGGCCGTCTTATCAGCGGGAAAGCCAGCGGATCTATGGCCTGGCTTTTGCCGGGTGCAACGTTCGATTTTTTGTCAGCAGCGGCGTGCTGACGGTGTGTGAGATCACGCCGCTCTGATATGGGTGCAGGTCAGAGCTGTCTGATGCCGGTCGGTTTCATCTACATAGAAACAAATGTTTGATCTTTCCGATGTTCTGTGGTATGATAAAACCGGATAAAACAGGGAGGTGGCGCCTATGCCCCGTACCACAGACAAACGGGAGAAAATTTTGGAGTTTCTTCGCCAGTTCATCGAGGCCAACGGCTATAGTCCCTCCGTGCGGGAGATCTGCGCCGCCGTGGGCCTGCGCTCTACGGCCACTGTGGCCTATCACCTGACGGCTCTGCGGGAACAGGGACTCATTGACATGCCCGGAGAGAAAAAGCGGGCCATCTCCATTACAGCCCGGTCCGGACAGATTCCCATCCTCGGCACTGTCACCGCCGGCCAG
Source organism: uncultured Oscillospiraceae bacterium (assembly GCA_965120355.1). Classification (GTDB taxonomy): domain Bacteria; phylum Bacillota; class Clostridia; order Oscillospirales; family Oscillospiraceae; genus CBCPMX01. The sequence goes on along the minus strand of CBCPMX010000040.1, from coordinate 17,493 downwards.
CCGATTCTGGCGGTGGAGAATGTGGAGGGATATGTGAGTTGGGAAAAAGATTCCGGCTGCTTTGCGCTGCGGGTTCGGGGAGATTCCATGATTGGGGCCCATATTGAAGATGGGGACCTGGTGGTAGTGCGTCCGCAGCAGACCGCCGATGCCGGTCAGATTGTGGTCGCCCTGCTGGAAGAGGAAGCCACAGTCAAACGCCTGGACTTTGATGAGGATGGATACCCGTGGCTCCTGCCGGAAAATCCGGCCTACGCGCCCATTGACGCCGGCCAGGCGCAAATACTGGGCGTGGTTCGTGGACTTTTGCGGGAATATTGACGGCTGTGAAATCTGGTTTGATGTCAGGAAACGCGCATTGGACAGCATTCTGGCAGGGCAGGAAAAAGCAGAACGCCGATGTGATTGACCGGATCACATCGGCGCTCTGCTTTTCGCTTCTTAAGGAGAAAGAAATGAGAAAATGAAAAACGTTTTGGTTTTCCTGCTTGCAAGTATAGATTACCCCATAAGTGTTTCGAAATTTTGACCGGAGTGTAGAAATCCCGTAAAGAGATGAAGAAGATTTTTTGAAGGTCCTTCGGATCTCCTGCATTTGGCATCGGGATGCAGGCTGTTCTGGCACAACAAAGCGCCGGCATACGCATGCCGGCGCTCTGTTCGTAAGGAGAAAGAGAAAAGAGAAAAGAATGAAAAAACGCTTTGTTTTCCTGCTTGCAACCATAGGATACCCGAAAGTTGTGACAAAACTTTCACCGATTTGTTATGATTCTGTAAACAATGGGGGCGCTTTAAATTAAGAGCGCCAGCGTCCCCACCACAATGCAGGCCAGGCCCACCAGTGCGCGGGCGCTGAGTTTCTCTTTCAAAAAAATCCAGGCAAATGCCACCGTCACCAGAATACTCAGCTTATCGATGGGAACCACCACGCTGGCGGGACCGTCCTGCAGCGCCCGGTAATAACTCAGCCAGGAGCCGCCGGTGGCAAGCCCCGAGAGAAACAGGAACAGCCAGCTCCGCCCCTGGATCTGCCGGATGGTGTGTTGTCCGCCGGTGACAAACACGACGACCCAGGCCATAATCAGCACCACCACCGTTCGAACTGCCGTTCCCAGCTCCGACGGGACGCCGGCAATCCCGATTTTGGCCAAAATGGAGGTCAGCGACGCAAATACTGCCGACAAAATGGCATATATCAGCCAGCGGATTCCACCGGAAGCGGAAGTCCCCTCTTTTTTCTGAATCATCAACAGCGTGCCGCCAAAGATGAGAACCATGCACAGCACCTTCAGGGGCGTCAGTCCTTCGTCCAGCAGGAGGAACGCCAGCAGCATGGTCAGAACGGTGCTGGACTTGTCAATGGGCGCCACCTTGTTCACGTCGCCCAGCTGCAGGGCGCGGAAGTAGCACAGCCAGGACGCCCCTGTGGCCAGACCGGACAGCACCAGAAACACCAGGCTCCTGGCGGAAATGTCCCACAGTGCCTGTATCTGCCCCTGGATCGCGGCCATAAGCCAGGAAAATGCCAGCACCACAATGGTCCGCAGTGCTGTCGCGACATTGGAATCGGTGTCCCGAATGCCTACTTTTGCTAAAATTGCCGTCAGCCCCGCAAACAGCGCCGAGCCGCAGGCATATGCCAACCACATGGCAGATCCCCTCTTTCTTTTTGAATCCTCCCGGCTGCCCGGAAAGCTTCTTGGGACGTATCGTTCCGAAAGGTATTATAGCACCGGCAGATGTGTGGGAAAAGGGGCTGCGTGTAAAATCTATGTAAAACAAGGGCCTGTACACCGCATTGGCAAAAGATTGTGCAACGTGTCTAAAAAAATCTTTAGGAATTATGCACAATTTTTCTTGACAAAAGGAAAGATTTCTTGTATATTATAGATGCAAAGAGAGAAAGGAGTGGAGTCCCAAATACAACGTAAGCACAGCATCCAACTGGTGAACGCGGATGCTGGAAGATATAGATTCTGTGAGTGAAAAGATGCGTGGCGTGTAATCTTTGAAAGCAGGAGTTCACCGAAATTCAATGAAAGGATAGAAAAGCGTGAGAGATCCCAATATTCACAGCTGACCCCTTGAGCGAAGGTTCACAACCGCTCAAGGGGTCAAGTCTTTTATATGGGTATTTTGAGATTCCCGCCGTGGAAAAAATCCGGTGAAGCCATTTGAAGCGGCGGAATCCCGGCAAGTGGACAGGCGCCCTTCTTTGTCCGTGGTTCCGCGGACAAGCAGGGCGAGCTGGTCCGTGAATCAGTATTTCAGGACCCGCAGCCGCAGAACACCCTCCAGCGCTTTCACGTCCTCCAGGGCCTTGGCCGGAATGGCGGAGCTGAAGTCGATGAGCGTATAGGCGTAATTGCCCCGGGACTTGTTGGTCATGTTTTCAATATTGGCGCCCTCTGCCGACAAAATGGCCAGAATGGCCGACAGCATATTGGGCACGTTGCGGTGGATGATGCCCAGACGGTATTCGCCGGAACGGGCCATTTCCACATTGGGCAGGTTGACAGAGTTTTTGATATTGCCGGTGAGCAGATAATCCGACAGCTCCTGCGCCGCCATAACGGCACAGTTTTCCTCGCTTTCCGGCGTGGAGGCTCCCAGGTGGGGCATGGCCAGCACGTTTTTGGCCAGCGTAATTTTGTTGTTGGGGAAGTCCGTGACGTAGCAGGACACCTTGCCGGCCTCCAGAGCGGCGATGATATCGTCGTCGTTGACCAGCTCTCCCCGGGCCAGGTTCAGGATGCGGACGCCGTCTTTCATGTGGGCCAGGCTCTCGGCACAGATGGTGTTGGCCGTCTCCTTGTTATAGGGCACATGGATGGTGATGAAGTCGGCGTCGGCGCACAGGGCCTCCAGGGTGGTCTCCACCCGCACCATGGGGCTCAGCCGCAGGGCGGAGTTGACCGACAGGAAGGGATCGTAGCCCACCACATTCATACCCAGATCCACACAGGCGTTGGCCACCAGGACGCCAATGGCACCCAGACCGATGACGCCCAGGGTCTTGCCCATGATTTCCGGACCCACAAAGGCGCTCTTGCCTTTTTCCACGGCGGCGGCGACATCTACCTCCGGGTGGTGGGCCTGCTCCCGGACCCATTCGGAGCCCTTCATCAAATCCCGGCACGATAGGATCAGCGCGCCAATGACCAGCTCCTTGACGGCGTTGGCGTTGGTGCCGGGGGTGTTGAATACCACGATGCCGGCCTCCGAGCAGCGGTCGATGGGAATGTTGTTGGTGCCGGCGCCGGCCCGGGCAATGGCCCGCAGGTTGGCGGGGAATTCATAGTCGTGCATTTTGGCCGAGCGGACCAGAATGCCGTCTGGGTTGACGGCTTCATCGTCGATGGTAAACTCGGCGGGGTTGAGTTTGTTCAGCCCCAGAGGGGAGATCTTATTCAGCGTTTTGATCGTATACATGACAGGTTACCTCGTTTCGATTTGAAACCTGCTTGCGGTTTCAAAGATTGGGAAGGAGCCGGAATCCGGCGCTTTTCTTCGTTGCCTGCAAGTGTACGGTTTGCCATAGGCAAACCGTACAGAGCCGGATCCAGTCCGCGCAAAAGCATCAGTTCTTCCGGTCAAACTCCTGGATAAAGCCGCAGAGCTTTTCCACACCCTCTGTGGGCATGGCATTGTAAATGCTGGCCCGCATGCCGCCCACAGACCGATGGCCCTTGAGGTTGGAGAACCCTGCCGCCGTGGCCTCGGCCACGAATTTGGCGTCCAGCTCTGTGGAGACGGATCGGAAGGTGACGTTCATGTCAGACCGGGAGCCGGGCTGGGCCGCGCAGGTAAACAGGCGGGAATTGTCCAACGTGTCATAGAGCATCTGCGCCTTGGTGTGCTTGATCTTCTCCATACCCGGGATGCCGCCCTGTTCCTCCAGCCACTCCAGTACCAGGCCCAGCATATAAATGCACCAGCAGGGCGGGGTGTTGTACATGGAATCCTTGTCAAGCATGGTCTTGTAGTTCAGCATCAGCGGCGTATAGGGCAGCTCCTGACCGGCCAGATCCTTGCGGATGATCACCACCGTCAGACCCGCCGGGGCCATATTCTTCTGGGCGCCGGCAAAAATGACGCCGTATTTGGACACATCCACCTGCCGCGACAGAATGTCCGAAGACATGTCGCAGACCAGAGGCACCTGGCCGGTTTCCGGCACATAGGGCCACTCCGTGCCGTAGATGGTATTGTTGGCACAGTAGTAAAAATAAGAAGCCTCCGGATCCAGTTCCAACTGCTCCTGCGCAGGGATGTAGGTGTGGTTCTGATCCTCAGAGGATGCGGACAGATGGATCTGGCCGTATTTTTTGGCCTCTTTATAGGCGATGTTGGAAAAATTGCCGGTGACGGCATAGTCCGCCTTCCCGGTTGCGCCAATGAGATTCAGGGGTACCATGGAAAACTGGGTAGACGCGCCGCCCTGCAGGAACAGCACCTGATGGGTGTCCGGCACGCCCATCAGAGCGGTGAGCCGGGCTTTGGCGTCCTGGAAAATGCCGTCGAACGCCTTGGAGCGGTGGCTCATTTCCATGACGGACATGCCGGAACCTTTGTAGTTCATCATTTCGGCGGCAGCCCGTTCCAGGACGGATTCCGGCAGTACGCTGGGGCCGGCGGAAAAATTGTAGATACGGTCGTAGGACATCATCGTCCCCTCCTTCAAACATAGCACAGATACAAATGTGCGCCTGTAAAATACACTTTATTATTATAAAGCGGTATAGCCAGTTTGTCAATGCGGGAGCGCCCGCAGAAATACCTAAATAATATGGTTGAAACCACCATAGTTTTAGTGATATAATCAAATCATAATGGATACACCCAGCTGCGGCCAGCCGGTCCAGCCGCCTTCTCGGACTGGCGCCGCCGCACATTCGCACATAATCAGGAGGAACTGGAAATGCGGCTGTCTGAGATACAAACATTACTGGACGCCACAGTCTATACCGGCGCGGAAGAACTGGAACGGGAGGTCTCCACAGTCTTTGCCTGCGATATGATGAGCGATGTACTGGCCTGCGCCGACGAGATTGAGCTGCTGGTCACCGGCCTTGTGAACCAGCAGGTTGTGCGCACTGCGGACATGATGGACATCGGCGTGATTCTGGTTGTCCGCGGCAAGGTGCCGCCGGAGGACGTGATCTCCATGGCAAAGCAGCGGGAAATGGTCATTATGACCACCAAATACCGGATGTTCACCACCTGCGGAATCCTATTTCGGGCAGGCTTGAGACAGGAGGAAGTCTAAATGGAAGCTGTGAAACTAACCTATGAAATCGACGGCGAGAATTTCTCCGCCGCCGGCGAAGCCTCTACCGCCGTCAAGCGGGTCCTGAAAAAGCTGAAGCTGCCGCCGGACATTGTCCGCAGGGCTGTGGTGTGCATGTATGAAGGGGAGATCAATATGGTCATCCACGCCGATGGCGGCGTCGCGGAGGTGGAGATCGACGAGGAGCAGATCAAAATGGTCCTGAAGGACCGGGGACCCGGTATTCCCGACGTCAGCAAGGCCATGGAAGAGGGCTGGTTCACAGCCACCTTTACGGTCCGAAACATGGGCTTTGGCGCCGGCATGGGCCTGCCCAATATGAAGCGCAATTCCGATGAAATGACCGTGGAAACGGAGATCGGTGTCGGCACCACTGTGACGATGATCGTGAAACTGCCGCATTGACGGCGCTTGCCTATGCCATACTATGAAGCAAAGAAAGCGGTGAGTGCATGAAACCATCTGTTGCGCTGGACACAAAAAAATGCCGTGGCTGTACCGCCTGCGTCAAAGCCTGTCCCACGGAAGCCATCCGCGTCACCCGCGGCAAGGCTGTGATTTTGGAGGAGCGCTGCATTGACTGCGGCCACTGTGTGCGGGTTTGTCCCCACCACGCCAAATACGTCATCAGTGATTCCTGGGACAGGCTGCAGGATTTTCAGTACAATATCGCCCTGCCTGACGCAGTGCTATACGGGCAGTTCCAGAACATGAAGTCCCTGTCCACGGTGCAAAAGGGACTGCTGTCTCTGGGGTTTGACAAGGTGGTGGACGTGGCCGCCGGCGCGGAACTGCTGTCCGCCTTTTGGGAATCGTCCGGCGAAGACAATCCCATCTGGAAGGAAAACCTGCCCCGCATCTCCCCCACCTGCCCTGCGGCCCTGCGGCTCATTGCCATGGATTTCCCGGATCTGCTGCCCAATGTCATCGAGCAAATCGCGCCATTTGAAGCGGCGGCCATCTATGCCCGGCAGGAGGCCGTCAAAGAAACGGGACTTGCTCCGGAACAGATCGGCGTGTGTCTCATCTCCCCCTGCCCTGCCCTGAATACCCGGGTCCGGGAACCCATTGGGCTGGACGCGCCGGTGGTGGACTATGTGCTGCCCATCAACGACGTGTATGTGAAGCTGCTGGGAGCCATGCGCAATGACGTGGGACCGGAGCTGCCGCCGGATGTGGGCAGGACCGGTCTGCGCTGGACACGGCCCGGCGGCCAGAGCGCCCAAGTGCATCCGCAGGTGGGCCTGGCGGTGGACGGCATCGAAAATGTGTTCAGCATTCTCAACCAGCTGGAGGACGGCCACATCCACGAGGCGGACTTCATCGAGGCCATGCTGTGTACCCAGGCCTGCTTCGGCGGCGTGCTGTGTATCGAGAATCCATTTACGGCCAAGCTGCGGATGCGGCAGATTTCTGACCGGCTGCCGGACAAAGTACAGACCCAGTGCCCCGACTATCTGGCGGAGCAGATCCCCTGGACAGAGCCCCTGGAAGAGGCACAGCAGTTCCTGGCAGACGATTTGAGCACGGCTCTGAAGATCCAGGCAGAGGCCAACCGGATTCTCAAAACGCTGCCCCATTTCAACTGCGGCTCCTGCGGAGCGCCCAGCTGCGCGGCCTTTTCCCGGGACGTGGCGCAGGGCTACGCCGAAACCACCGACTGCATCTTCAATATCATCAAAAAGATCCGCGGCGGCAAAAGCTACGATGAAGAGCGGGACGAATTTGTGCCGCCTCCCTTCCGGAAACCTCTGTGACCGTGGCTGCCCCGACTCAAAAGGAGGAATTATCCATGACAGTACAAGAATTGATCTCCGCCCTGGAGCTGCACACCTTTTTCCTGGAAGACGGCGAGCGGGAAGTGGAGGGCGTTTACTGCGGCGACCTGCTCAGCTGGGTCATGGGCAAGGCCCCTGCGGATGCCGTCTGGGTCACGATTATGTCCAACCAGAATGTCGCCGCCGTGGCTGTGCTGACGGACGTGTCCTGCGCCATTCTTTCCGAAGGCGTGCAGCCGGATCCGGAGCTGCTGGAGCGGTGTGAGAAGCAGGGGATCAACCTGCTTGGCTCTTCCATGGATGAATACCAGTTGTGCTGGCGGCTCAAAGAGGTACTTGGATAAGTGATGACCGTCTATTATGATCTGCACATACACTCGTGCCTGTCTCCCTGCGGGGCCGACGACATGACGCCGTACAATCTGGTGAATATGGCGGCGCTGGCGGGCCTGCAGGTCATTGCCGTGGCGGATCACAACACGACCCGCAACTGCCCTGCGGCAGTGGAGGCGGGCCGGGCCGCCGGCGTCCTGGTGGTTCCGGCCATGGAGCTGACCTGCAAAGAGGATGTCCATGTCCTCTGCCTTTTCCCCGACCTGGATGCGGCGGAAGCCTGCCGGCAGGCGGTCTACGCGAAACTGCCCCAGCGGCGCAACCGGCCCAAAGCCTTTGGCCACCAGTACGTCATGGATGCCCAGGACAACATCCTCGAAGAAGAGCCGCAGCTGCTCTCCTTCGCCGCCGACATCGGCATTTATCAGGCCGCCGCGTTTATCGACGGATTCGGCGGCTTTGCCATTCCCGCGCACATTGACCGGTCCAGCTTCTCTCTGCTTTCCGCCATGGGCCTGGTGGATCCGGCCATGGGATTCACCGTCTATGAGACGACGGCGGGCTGCGATGTGGAGGCCCTGCGGCAAACCTACCAGATTCACGGCGCATGCATTCAGAACTCCGATGCCCATGACCTGTTTGCCATTCCAGACGCCAGCCGGACCCTGCAGGTGGAACGGATGTCGGACAAAGGCGTCCTGGAAGCTCTGCGGAACCTGAGGGAATAAAGTGCGCCGTCCCGGCGCAGAGTAGTGACAGAGGTTCCCGGAATGGAGGCGGTGTTTGATGGATATTCAGCAGCTGCGGTATTTTTCGGTCCTGGCGGCCACCGGGAATTTTACACGGGCTTCCGCGGAGCTGCACCTGACCCAATCTGCCCTGAGCAAGTCCATTTCCGCCATGGAAACGGAACTGGGCACGCCCCTGTTTTGCCGCACCAATAAGGGGGCGCGCCTGAACGAATCCGGCAAGGAGTTCGTCCGGTTTGCACGGGCCGTACTGGAGGAATATGACCGCTGCCTGCTGAGGCTCCACGAAATTTCCGACACGCAGCAGCGCGCGGTGAATCTGGTCTGCACGCTGCCGGAGATCTTTATCCGGGTGCTGGAGCGGTTCCATCTGGACTACCCAGATGTGCATGTGCGCTTGCCCGCCAGCGACACCATGTCTGCCGGAGAAATGTTGCTGACCGGGCAGCTGGACTTCGTTGTGAACACCATGCCGCTTCAGCACAATCTGCTGGAATGGCTTCCCATCATGCGTGACGAGTTCTTCCTGATGGTTCCGGACAACATGCCGTATGCGCCGGGACAGGAGGTCGATTTATGGACGTTTCGGGAAGAACCGTTTATTATGCCCCAGAGCAGTTTGGAAAACCGGATTCAGATGGAGGCATTCTGCAATCAGGCAGGCTTTACGCCCCACGTCAATTTTGAAGTGACAGAGGCCGAGGCCACCCGAAAGCTGGTGCAGCTGGGCTACGGCATCTCTTTTGTTTCCAGTCTTTCCATGCGTAACACGCAGGAAATTCCTGACGAGCTTCCACAGAAGCTGAGAACCAGATTCCTGCGCATTCGCCAGCCCCTCTGCTACCGCACCATCGGCGTCTGCCGCGTCAAGAACCGGCCTTTGTCCTTCAGCGCAAACCGTCTCTACGACTGTTTCTTGGACTTTTTTCAAGAGACGCAGCGGCAAATCGCGGCACAGTTTCCCATGCCGAGCACGGGAGAGATTGCGCAGTAGGATTCCTTTTACGACTGGCGGGCTTCACTTTTTCGAATTGGACAAATCAAGAGATCTCCTTTTATAATTGGTGACATGAGATGCAGCATTGCTAGCGTGCGGTATCTTCACCATTTATAGAAGGAGGTCCTTTTTATGAAGAGGAATGAAAAACTGCTCTCGCTTCTGCTGGCGGCTGTCCTTCTGCTGGGGATGCTGGCTGGCTGCGGCGCTTCTGCTGTGGAAGAACCTGCAGACGAATCTCCTTCGGCGGAAGTCTCGTCCGAAGCGCTGGACTCTGCCGCGCCCGTGGAATCGGAAGACACTTCCGCGGAACCTGCGGAGCAGGCCGAAGCGCAGACGGCTGCATCTGACACCCAAACACCTGCCATCACATACCCGCTGGAGGGGGACGATCTGGAGCTGACCTATTGGATGCCGTTTAAGTCTCCGTACGACACCATTTTGTTTCAGAAAATATGATGACCGCTACGGAGAAGTTCAATCTGATGGTGGTCTCCGGCGATTACTGCGATCTGATCGGCGGCGCGCTGGAATACTACACAGGCAATTATGACGAAGCCATAAACGACGGAATTGCCATTGACCTCAGCGGTCTTCTGGCGGACTACGCGCCGGATTATTATGCCATGCTGACGGCAGATCCGGAAACCTATAAAGCCGCCATGGACGACAACGGCACCATGATTGCGGTCTACAGCATCAAGGACCAGTATTTCCCGGTCATGGGCGGCACCATGATCCGCCAGGACTGGCTGGAGGATCTGGGCTATGAAACACCCGATACCCTGGAGGCGCTCAACGACTTCCTCTATGCCTGCCAGAGCGCCTATGGCAGCGGCTACAGCATAATGCTCAACGACAGCAATTATCTGGACATGTTCTCCGCGGCCTTTGGCATTGGCGGCGGCGACAGTTCCAATGGCCTGTATCAGGTGGACGGAGAAGTCCGCTACACCTATGTGCAGCCGGAATACAGGGAGTACCTGGAGATGGCCGCGCAGTGGTATCAGGACGGCATTGTCAGCTCCGATTTCATGAGCGTCGGTACCACCGGCCTGCCCTCTGAAACCTATGCCTATGTCTACAGCGGAGATACGGCCGTTTTCTCGGGCACCGCTTCCGAGCTGGCGGGAATCGAAAGTGAAACTGGCAATGGCTGCATCATCTCTGGCTACAATCTCCCGGCGGCAGACGGCAGTGGGCAGACGCATTTTACAGACATGTCCCTGGTCAAAAGCAGCGAGCACGCGCTGATCAGCGAGCAGTGTGAAAATCCTGAGGTGGCGCTGGCATGGCTCAACTACTGGTTCACGGACTATGGCGCCATCGTCGCGAACTATGGCACCGAAGGGGAGTCCTTCACATTTGACGAGAACGGCGAGCCACAATGGACAGACCTCATCACGGACAACGAATACGGTCTGGCAGCGAACAGAGCCTCCGCCATTTATACCCTCTATGCCCACACGACGCCGATTCACACCCTGGAAACCCGGCTGTCCTCCACCTTCAGCGAAGCGGAGGCCGCGGCCTATGACGTCTGGATGACCGGCATTGACGGCGACTATTTGCTGCCCGCCGTGTCCCTGACGGAGGAAGAGTCGGAGGCGGCCCGCAGCCCCCTGGGCGATATTCAAACCTATGTGGAGGAAAACGTGGCGAAATTTATCAACGGGTCCCGCAGCCTGGACGAGTTTGACGCCTTTGTGGACGATATTGAACGCCTGGGACTTTCTGAAATTCTCGAAGTCTACCAGACGGCCCTGGAACGCTATGAAAACCGCACGGCCGGTGAATAGAAAGGAGCACACAGCATGACACTGGAAGAACAGATCAAAGCGCTGCAGCTGGCCCAGGCCAGAACACAGGCGTACATTGACTGCTGCAATGTGATCGGCAGATACGTCTGCTATCACGCCGCCGACGAACAGGAGAACATCGCCTCCCTGTTTGCCACCAAAACAGAGGGATGCCGCATTGAAATGATGTCCGGCGTGTATGAGGGCGACGACGGCATCGAGGCGTTTTTCCACTCCCATCCCAACGCGGACGACGACGAAAACCGCAAGGGGTTCCTGCACATCCACACCCTGACGACGCCCATTGTGGAAGTGGCCGCCGACGGCGAATCGGCCGATGGCTCCTGGTACTCCCCCGGTGTGGAGAGCAATACCTTCGGCGGTACGCTCAACGGCTTCTGGGCCTGGATGAAATACGGCGCTGTGTTTAAGAAAGAGGACGGTGTCTGGAAAATCTGGCATCTGCATACCTACAGCATTTTCATGTGCCCCTATGACAAGTGCTGGACCGAAGTGGAGCCCTACGGACAGAAGAAGAAAATTCCTCCGGAGATGCTGGAGATGATGAAAAAGGAAATGGACGGCAAGGGCGGTCCTGGCGGCCCCCACGGATTCGGCGGCGGCCCCCTGTATATGCCCAAGCCGGCCACCACCTGGTGGGGCTTCTCCAAGGACGCCATGTACCCCGGCGATCAGCCGACGCCGCCAACGCCCTACGAGACCCTGGATCCCAATATTCCGATTTAAAAAAGCGCAGAATACCATGGCGGACAGGCAGTCAGCTTTCGCTGTGTGAAAAGCTGACGCAGCAGCAGCGCCGTCAAATGCGCGAATCCTTGCTGTGCAAGGGTTTGCGGATGAGCCCGGGCGAATTTATTTCGCCCGGGCAGATCAAAATACAGCGGCCGAAAAAGTGCCTCAGGGACTTTTTCGGCAAATTGGAGGGTGCTGCAAAGCCTTTGCAGCACCCTCCAAATGATTCTGTGCAAGTGCGTTTACCGGCTGTCCATGAAACAGGCGGCCTCCCCTGGCCGTGCACCGGCCTGAAAGCGCAGGCGCACGGGGGTGTGAGCAGCAGACGCCTACTCCACCAGCGACGCCGCCCGTGTGATGCCGTTGATTTCCACTACGCCGGTATCGGTGGTAATCCGCCAGACCGGCGTCAGGTTGATGGCAATGCCTGAGCGGATATAGCCCTGGGTAACGGCAGTGATCTCCGCACCTACCCAGCCCAGCTCCGCCCGGGCCCCCAAAAAGGCCACAATGGCGTCGGCGCAGGTGATGCAGGCAGATTCGCTGATACGCACCGGCTGATCGTCGCTGATGTAGAACACGCCCTCCGCAGCGGTCAGACAGCCGTCCACAAAGGTCAGCGTCAGACCGGAGGAGAATACGGTGGCGCCCAGATACTTCTGTGTGGCCGTCACCAGCTGCGTGGATCCGGCGGCATAGGTCAAGCGCACGTCCTCCGGGTCATAGCCAAGGCGGCTGAGCAGATCCTGCGTAAACTCCGTCACATCGCCCCCGGCATCCTGGGGCTGGGACAGCGACAGCAGAAAGCTGCCGTCGCTGTTGGAAAAGCTGCAATACCCCGCCGCAGAGGTATAGATGCTGAAAAAGCGGCTGGTATCCTCCGACACCGTTACGCCGTCGCCCAGCAGCAGCGTTGCGATGGCCATTTCCGCCGAAGAGGAGGGATTCAGCTCCAGTTCATACAGCGTCAGCGTCTCCGGCAGAATCTCCGGATCCAGCGTGATCCCCTCTGTCTGGCACAGCTGTGCCAGCAGTTCCCCCGTCGTCTCCGACTGCTGCCGGATGGACCACAACTGCGGAATGGCCAGCGTCAGCAGAAAGAGGATCGCCAGCACCAGGATCAGAATGATAAAATTTTTGATTCTCGAACCGGACATGGGCCGTCCTCCTGTTCTGGGCGTCTGTTCGCCCGCGGACCGGGTGATGGTGGGTGCCGGGGCACGGCGGTGCGGAGCGCACTATTCCGCAGCCCAGCCGCAGGTCAGGGTTTCTCCGCCGTTATCGGCGTACTCCACGGTCAGGTAACTGCCGGCGGGCGCCAGCGCCGCCGCCTGCACCGCGGGCATTAACGTGCTGGACGTAGTGGACAGGGTATAGGTTCTGGCCCGCAGGGTCAGGGAGGTCAGCCGGCTGTCGGTAAAGACGGCCACCGCCGCCGCGCCGTCTTGCTGCTCCACAGGGATACTGCTCAGAAAATAGCGGAACGTCACGGTGGTGACGCCGTCTTCCTGGGTAAAGGCCGTCAGATACAGCTGGGCGTCTCCCAGATTGCCCTCCGTCAGGGAGGCCAGGAGAGACCGGGCCTGCTCAATGAGGGCGGCTGTTTCTGTGGAGGCTGCCTGGAACCGGTCGCTGGAAGCGGTCAGTGCGGTCAGGCGAATCACCCCGTCGGTGGAGATGGACAGAAAATATTCGCTGTCATTGAATTCCCGGCTGCCGTCGCTGGCGGTGTAACTGGTCTCTGCAAAGGGATTGAAGCCCAGAATGGTGGCGGTGTTTTTGATAAAGTTGACGTCGGTTTCCACAGGGTTGGACGCTGTGGCATCCTGTACCACCGGCGCAGATGTCAAATTCAGTACAGTCAGGCCGTCCAGCTGCTGCACGGCGTCCACGCTGCTCTCGAAGGCAAAAACAGAGCCGTCGGGCCGGTAGGCTGACATCTGCTCCAACATACCCGCCGCCTCCAGAGCCGTCTCACACCGCCAGTAAGCGCCGTCGGACAGATAATACAGGGACACCAGCCCGTCCTCGCCTATGGAGAGCACGATGGCCCCGGACTGCACAGTATGCAGCTCCTCGCAGCCCAGCTCTGTCCGGTACCAATCCGCTAGCGCCGCCAGAGGCACCTGCCCCCAGTAGTGAAAATAGACGCCCTCCCCGGTCAACGCCGCCTGCCACCGGGCGGAGGTTACCTGTACCGGCGTTCCGGCTGTTTCCAGGGCTTCGCTGAGGTACCGGCCCAGCACATCGAAAACGGCGTCCACGGCATCAAAGCTGTGGGCAACGGTACTGTGGCCCTCCTGCGTGGTGACCACCACGGTGTCCGGCCGGGCGGCTTCATAGGTGGCGGTTTCCGGTTCGGCATAGGCCGGCTCCGCGCCGGTCAGGCCCAGCGCGGTTCCCAGGCTGCTGATCAGCGGGATATCCTGCAGCTGCCCCTGGGTGGTTACCAGCAGCGTCAGCGCCGCCACCACGAATACCAGCAGCAGAATCAGGATGGATTTGGCCAGCTCGATGAGACGGCGCTTCACGGGATCGCCTCCTTTTCGTGGGGGTGGGGGGATGGGCCGGCTCCGCCCCCGCATGGGCGGACCGTTGCCGGCCAACAGGGCGCAGCCGCCGGATCCGCCGGGCAGACAGCCGCATCCGGCAGGAGACGGCTGCATCTGCCGCCGTGGCCGTTCCCGGCTCAGCGGCGGGGCGTTTCCTGGATGGCGAAGGCTCTGGCAAGCGTCAAAAAGGTTTCCAGGCAGGGCGTGGGATTGTCCCGCCGCCAGGCCAGCACCGTGTACTGCGGCTCGTCACAGTCGGAAATGGGCAGGAACCGGACGCCCGGCGGGGCGATGCGGGCGGCGGATTCCGGCAGATTGGCCACGCCGGCGCCCGCCTCCACCAGCATGAAGATGCTGGGCACGATATCAGCGCAGGCTGCCACTGTGGGCACAAACCCGTGCCGGCGGCACCGGGCCAGCACCGACTGATAGCCAATGAGACTCACTTCCGGCGAAATGATGACAAACGGCTCGGTCCGAAGCTGGGCCATCTGCACCGATTGGGCCGCGGCCAGCGGGTGATCCTGGGGCACCACGGCACACATGGGGTGGACGCCCAGCAGCAGGGCGTCGATTTCCTCCGGCTCCGTCAGGCCCTCGGAAAAGGAAAAGGCCAGATCCACCCGCCGCTGCCGCAGGGCCTCCGACAGCTCCGCCATGCCGTATTCCCGGAAGGTCAGGGCGATGTCCGGGTGCTGGGTGCGCATCTGCCGGACAATGGCGGGGAACGCCTCATTGGGGCTGTCCCGGAGATAGCCCACGGTGAGATAGCCCCGCGCGCCGGCCTTGACCTGGGACATGTGCTGCACGGTGGCCTCCCAGCTGGCCAGCTGGGCCTTGGCATCCTCCCGAAACACCTGGCCATAGGGCGTCAGCTCCACTTCCCGGCGGGTGCGGGTAAACAGAGGCGCCCCCAGTTCCTCCTCCAGCCGGCCAATCTGCCGCGACAGGGTGGACTGGGAGACAAACAGCGCCTCCGCCGTCCGTGTAAAATTCAGGGTATCAGACAAAAGACAAAAGGCGCGAAGGTCGGAAATGTCCAAGAGAAACCACCTGTTTCTTCAAATAATCAGGAATTTGGAACTTGAAAATGGGGAATTGCCGGCGATCAGCCGGTCAGGACTGGGGCTGGCGGAGGGTTTCCAGCCGCTCCTGCGCCTCCAGCAGTTCCCCGATGATTTGATTGGACAGAAGGAAGCCTTCCGGTGTCAGCCGCCAGCTGCCGTCCTCCTTTTGGAGGGCAAGCCCTTGCCCGGCGTACTGCTGCAGCAGGGCCTCCAGCGGCGCAAAGGACATCCGGAATGCCCTGGTATAGGCCGCGCCCCGCACACCGGCGGCAGTGCGCAGGCGGAGCATCAGGTACTCCCCTGCCCGGTCCCGCATGGTCAGGCTCTCCGATTCGGCGGTGATGGTTCCGCCGTGGAGAATGCCCTCACAGTAGGCGTCCAGGTCCGCCACATAGGTGAAGCGCTGATCCGCCATCAGCGACGCCGCCGACGGGCCAAACCCCAGATAGTCCCGGCCCAGCCAGTATTTCAGATTGTGGCGGCTGCGATAGCCCTCCTGGGCAAAGTTGGAGATTTCATACTGCTGGAATCCGAACTCCTCCAGGGTGGCCACGGTGTACAGGTACATGTCCGCCTGGGTGTCGTCATCGGGCAGATTGATGGCGTGCTGGTATTCATACAGGGGCGTGCCCGGCTCCACCTTCAGGCCGTAGCAGGAGATGTGCTCCGGCCGCAGGTCCATGGCGCTGCGCAGGGTGCCGGCCCACTGTTCCCGGGTCTGGTTGGGCAGGCCATAGATCAGATCGATGGAGACATTGCTGAATCCGGCGCGCCGCGCGGCTTCTACGGCAGCTTGGGCCTGCGCAAAGGTGTGTGGCCGGCCCATGGCTTTGAGCAGTGCGTCGTCGTCGGACTGGACGCCGATGGAAATGCGGTTGAACCCGGACCGCAGCAGCCGGGAGAGGCTGTGCTGGGTCACGGAGTCCGGGTTGGCCTCCAGGGTAATTTCCGCCTTGGCGCTGACGTTGAAGCGCTTGTAGATCTCATTGAGAATCCGGATCAGGTTTCCCGCACCAAAGAAGCTGGGGGTACCGCCGCCGAAATAGATGGTGTCCACCTCATAGCCCTCGGCCCGGGCGCCGGACTCCCGGATATGCCGGGTGACGGCCTGAAGATACCGATCCATCCGGTCCGGATCGCGGCCGCCGCCCAGGGAATAAAAGTCGCAGTATTCGCATTTGCTGCGGCAAAATGGCACATGGATATAGAGCCCCAGGGGCTTGAAGTCGTCTGTACGGGCCATAGGGTACTCCTTTCTGGATCGTTTTTCGGGATGGTAGAAACAGCGTTTGGGGCAGCGATGGATGTCGCGGTGCTGCGGTTACAATTGCGATTACGCAAAATTTGATAGGTTGCAGCCTCCCGTGAGCCGCCAAGGGCGGCTTTAGGGCTGTAGAGGTTGCCTCCGGCGGCCCTCTTTCTTTTCTCGTGCAAAGAAAGAGGGGAAAGAAAGCACGCCAGAGAACCATAAGTTCTCTGGACTCTCCTTCACAGTTTGGCTGAGAGGCAGAAGGGAGTTTGGAAGAATTGTGATAGGTTGTACGAGCTTTTAGTGCGTGACACACATCTTACAGAGTGGATCCATGACCGGCGCGGAGGATGTCGCATGGATTGTGCATCCACGCCGCGCTTTGCGCTCGTGCTGTGGTTATCGTTCGTTTTTTGCGCTTGCGTGGAAGCGCCTGGGTGTTACCCAGCTGGATGGGGTGTACTTCTACCGGTCTTAAATGGTGGTGCGCTTGCATATGACGCAGAACCTCCGTAGGGGCGGATATCATGGCAGGAGCAACATGGTTTATGTGTGGCGTCGGACGCATCATAAAGGTATACGCGAACGACACCCCCGGCGCACCCCAGGCGCGGCTCTTCAAGAGCAAACACGTTGTTCGACTAGAAACAGAGCGCGAAGCGCGGCGCAGACGCACGCAGCAATGCAGGTTTCCTCGCGCCGGTAATCTTCCGAGCGCTTCTTAGCGTGGAGCGCTCACGCCGGATGCCGAACCAGGCTTCGCGTTCTTCCAGCGCCGATTCCTGCGGAAGTCCAAATGATGAAGGAGCGTCCAGAGAACCATCGGTTCTCTGGTATGTTTTCTTTCCCCTCTGTTACTATATATTTGCCCCTTGGTTTATGGCAGCCAGCCATAGGCATGGGACATCTCGTTGCCTAAACTGTTA
>CBCPMX010000039.1:0-6350 GCA_965120355.1 uncultured Oscillospiraceae bacterium | reverse complement strand
CGAGAACAGCCGCAACCGCGTCTTTACCGCCGTGGAGGAAGACAACGGCATCCGTACCGAGGCCTTTGATCCCGGAAAAATGGTGGACCCCAGCCTGATTATCTATCATCCCGTCCGCGTCCTGCCCAACGGCGTCACCATCGTCACCAACGGCGATCAGACCGATACCATCCGGGACTTCATGCTGGAGGGTCACTGCTACCGCCATGCGTTGCTGACCCGCTGCTTTGAGCCGGACCCCCCCAACTATACCCCCAGAATTTCCGGCGTCGTCAAGCCCGACGGCTCCTATAACCTGTCCATTCTGAAATCCGCCGACGGCGATCCCAGCTGCAACAATCGGTATTTTTATGAATATGACGCCCCGATCGCCGGCATTGGCCATCTGATCCACACCTATCAGGAGAATCTGGATCCTCTGCCCTCCTTTGAAGGCGAGCCGCGAAAGATGGCCATCTCCGCGCCGGATGCCGAGACGCTGGCCAACGAAATTTGGGAAAGTCTCAACGAGGACAACAAGGTTTCCCTGTTTGTCCGCTACATCCGGCTGGCGGACGGCACATGCCAGGACTGCATCCTCAATAAGCACGTTTAATTTCGGATATATCATTTGGAGGCTTAAGATGAACGAACTGGAACTGAAATACGGCTGCAATCCCAATCAGAAACCCGCCGCCATCTACATGGAAAACGGCGCGGATCTGCCCCTGACCGTCCTCAACGGCAAACCCGGCTATATTAACTTTATGGACGCCCTCAACTCCTGGCAGCTGGTCAAGGCGTTGAAAAAAGCCACGGGTCTGCCCGCCGCCGCTTCCTTTAAGCACGTCTCCCCCGCCGGCGCAGCCCTCGGCACGCCTCTGACAGACGTGGAAAAGCAGATTTATTTTGCAGACGGCTTCGATACCTCCCCCATTGCCTGCGCCTATATCAAGGCCCGCGGCGCAGACCGGCTGTGCTCTTACGGCGACTGGGCCGCCCTGTCCGACGTCTGTGACGAGCCCACAGCCCGCTTCCTGGCCATGGAGGTCTCCGACGGCATCATCGCTCCCGGCTACACGGAAGAGGCGCTGGCAATTTTGAAAACCAAGAAGAAGGGCAATTATAACGTGGTACAGATTGATCCCAACTATGAACCCGCACCCATTGAGCGCCGGAACATCTATGGGATCACTTTCCAGCAGGGCTACAACAATTTTGAGATTAACGAGGCGCTGCTGGACAACATCGTCACCCAAAACAAGAATCTTTCCCAACAGGCCAAACATGACCTGCTGCTGAGTCTCATCACCCTGAAATACACCCAATCCAATTCTGTATGCTATGTGAAGGACGGCCAGACCATTGGCGTGGGTGCCGGCCAGCAGAGCCGCATCCACTGCACCCGACTGGCAGGCAACAAAGCTGACAATTGGATGCTTCGCCAGCATCCCAAGGTTTTGGGCTTGCAGTTCATTGACGGCATCCGCCGCCCCAACCGTGACAACGCCATCGACGTCTATATTTCCGACGAATATGAAGACGTCCTGGCCGAAGGAGTCTGGCAGGAGACCTTCCAGGTCAAGCCGGAACCGCTGACCGCTGAGGAAAAGAAAGCCTGGATCGCCACCATGACCGGCGTATCCGTCGGCTCTGACGCCTTCTTCCCCTTTGGAGACAATGTGGAACGCGCCCGCAAGTCCGGTGTGCAGTACATCGCCCAGCCCGGCGGCTCCATCCGTGACGATCAGGTCATTGAAACCTGCGACAAATACGGGATCGTCATGTGCTTTACCGGGATGCGGCTGTTCCACCACTAATCCCAGTTGAGATAGGAGATATATGGACTGGTGCGTAAGGCGGCTTCTTGCGCTTATGTGTGAGCTTTTCCCGTTTCCCACAAATAAGGCCCGGGAGAGAGCCTGTCTCCTATCTCCTATCTCCTATCTCAAAAAACTGCTATCTAAAACTAAGCGAGGTGTAAACTTATGAAAGTACTCGTTGTAGGCGGCGGCGGCCGGGAGCATGCCATCTGCTGGGCTCTGAAAAAAAGCCCTAAGGTTACGGAGCTGTATTGCGCCCCCGGCAACGGCGGCATCAGCCAGATCGCCCAGTGCGTCAACATCGCCGCCACAGACATTGACGCCATGGTGGCCTGGGCCAAGGAACACGCCATGGACTTTGTCATGGTCGCCCCGGACGATCCCCTGGCCATGGGCATGGTGGACGCACTGGAGGCCGCCGGCATCCGCGCCTTCGGCCCTCGGAAAAACGCAGCCATCATCGAGGGCAGCAAAGCGTTCTCCAAGGGGCTGATGAAAAAATACAACATCCCCACGGCAAAATACGAAATTTTCTCCGACATGGACGCGGCACTGGCCTATATCGACCGGCAAGGCGCGCCCATTGTCGTCAAGGCCGACGGTTTGGCGTTGGGCAAGGGCGTCGTGGTGGCGCAGACCGTGGAGGAAGCGAAGCAGGCCGTCCGGGAAATGATGGCCGACAAAAAGTTCGGAGACTCCGGCTCCACCGTCGTCATTGAAGAATGTATGACCGGCCCGGAAACCACCGTTCTGTGCTTTACCGACGGCAAAACCATCTGCCCCATGCCATCCTCTCAGGACCACAAGCGGGCCTATGACCACGATGAAGGCCCCAATACCGGCGGTATGGGCGCCATCTCCCCCTGTCCCAATTACACACCGGAGCTGGCCCAGCGCTGTATGGACGAAATTTTTCTGCCGACTATGCACGCCCTCAACGCCGAAGGGCGCACCTTTCAAGGCGTCCTTTACTTTGGCCTGATGCTGACCCCCGATGGTCCCAAAGTGGTGGAATACAACGCCCGGTTCGGCGATCCGGAGTGCCAGGCAGTGCTGTATCTGCTGGAAACAGACCTGCTGACCATTCTGGAGGCCTGTGTGGATCAGACCCTGGCCGATGTGGACATCCAGTGGAAGGACGCTTCCGCCTGCTGCCTGGTGCTGGCCTCCGGCGGATACCCCCTGTCCTATGAAAAGGGCAAGGAGATCACAGGCTTGGAGACGGTTCCGGCCGATGCCTATGTCTTCCATGCCGGCACCAAGCTGGAGGGCGGCAGCTTTTTGACCAACGGCGGCCGCGTGCTGGGCGTCACGGCCTGCGGCGCAACGCTGCCAGAGGCCATCTCCGCCGCCTATGACGCGGCAAAGGGCATCCACTTTGACAAGATGCACTTCCGCACCGATATCGGCCACTACGCGCTGTAACCGGTTCTTCCCCCAACGTCCTTCCTGACAGGATCTGCGGAAACCATACCGGGTGTATCGCACCCGAATAAATCTGAAATTCGGCGGTCCGGCCCATGGGCTTTCCCATGGTCCGGCAAGCTGTTATGAGGTACTATCACTATGGAAAGAACACTGATCTCTGAAATTTACGGCGATCTGCATGGCTTTGACAAAAAGCAGGTCACGGTGGGCGGCTGGGTCCGCACCATCCGCGATCTGAAGTCCTTCGGTTTCATTGAGCTGAACGACGGCAGCTATTTCAAGAGCCTGCAAATCGTCATTGAAGACGCCATCCTTGACAACTTCAAGGAGATTGTCAAGCAAAATGTGGGCGCGGCCCTGATTGTGGACGGCACAGTGGTCTATACTCCCGACGCAAAACAGCCCGTGGAATTGAAGGCCGCCCGTGTCACAGTAGAGGGCGCTTCCTCCCCCGACTATCCCCTGCAGAAGAAGCGCCACAGCATGGAATTCCTGCGAACCATCCAGCATCTGCGCTCTCGCACCAACACCTTCTCCGCCGCCTTCCGCGTGCGCAGTGTGGCGGCCCACGCCATCCACTGCTTTTTCCAGGATCGGGGCTTTGTCTATGTCCACACGCCCATCATCACCGCCTCTGACTGCGAAGGCGCCGGCGAAATGTTCCGCGTCACTACACTGGACATGGAAAACCCGCCCCGCAATGCCGACGGCTCCATCGACTACACCCAGGACTTCTTTGGCAAGCCCGCCAATCTGACCGTCTCCGGCCAGCTGAACTGTGAGAACTTCGCCATGGCCTTCGGCAACGTCTACACCTTCGGCCCCACCTTTCGCGCGGAAAACTCCAACACCCAGCGCCATGCCGCCGAGTTTTGGATGATCGAGCCGGAAATTGCCTTTGCCGATCTGAATGACGACATGAATCTGGCAGAGGCCATGATTAAGCACATTATCCGCACGGTGCTGGAGAAGTGCCCCCAGGAAATGACCTTCTTTAACAGCTTTGTGGACAAGGGCCTGCTGCAGCGGCTGGAGCATGTGGCTTCTTCCGAGTTTGGCCGCGTCACCTATACTGACGCCATTGAAATTCTCAAAAAGAATAACGACAAATTTGACTTTAAGGTGGAATGGGGCTGCGACCTGCAGACCGAGCATGAGCGCTATTTGACCGAGCAGGTGTTCAAAAAGCCCGTGTTCGTCACCGACTATCCCAAGGACATTAAAGCCTTCTATATGCGCCTCAACGACGATGACAAAACAGTTGCCGCTGCCGACTGTCTGGTTCCCGGCATCGGTGAAATTATTGGCGGCAGCCAGCGCGAGGAGCGCCTGGATGTTTTAGAGGCCCGCATGGCCCAGCTGGGGCTGGATCCCAAAGATTACTGGTGGTATCTGGACCTGCGGCGCTATGGCTCCTGCCGCCATGCCGGATTCGGTCTGGGCTTCGAGCGGATGATCATGTACCTGACCGGCATCAGCAACATTCGCGACGTGCTCCCCCATCCCCGCACCGTGGGCAACGCCGATTTTTAAATTTTATGCACAACTTAGAGAAATAAAAGGAAGATCTTTGCATGAAAAAACCATTTGTGACCAAGGACCAGCTGGAAGCCATTTGCGCCAAATATCCTACGCCCTTTCATCTCTACGACGAGAAGGGCATCCGGGAAAATGCCCGCGCCCTGCGCAAAGCCTTTGCCTGGAATCCCGGCTTCAAGGAATTTTTTGCGGTCAAGGCCACACCGACCCCTGCCCTGCTGAAACTTCTGCGCGAAGAGGGCTGCGGTGTAGACTGCTCCAGTTTGACGGAATTGATGATGTCCGAGCGGTGCGGTTTTACCGGCCCCGAAATCATGTTCTCCTCCAACGACACCCCCGCCGAAGAATTCCGGCTGGCCGACAAACTGGGCGCAACCATCAATCTGGACGACTACACCCACATTGATTTTCTGGAAAAGACCATCGGGCATATCCCGGAAACCATCAGCTGCCGCTTCAATCCCGGCGGCACCTTCTCCCTGGGCGAGAGCAAAGAGGGCTTCCAGGTCATGGACAATCCCGGCGGCGCGAAATATGGCTTTATGCCGGAGCAGCTGATCGATGGCTTCCGCAGGCTGAAATCCATGGGCGCAAAACGGTTTGGAATCCATGCGTTTTTGGCTTCCAACACCCTCTCCAATGCGTATTATCCGGCACTGGCCGGCATCCTGTTCCGCTTTGCCGTGGAGGTCAAAGAAAAGACCGGATGTCACATCTGCTTTATCAACCTGTCCGGCGGCGTAGGCGTACCCTACCGCCCGGATCAACCCGCCAATGACATTGCCGCCATCGGCGAGGGGGTTCGCCAGCAGTACGAACAGATTCTGGTTCCCGCCGGCATGGGCGACGTGGCCATCTATACGGAACTGGGCCGGTTTATGCTGGCACCCTACGGCCACCTGGTGACCCGGGTACTCCACCAGAAGCACATCTACAAAGAATACATCGGTGTAGATGCCTGTGCAGCCAACCTGATGCGCCCTGCCATCTACGGGGCGTACCACCACATCACCGTCATGGGCAAGGAGGACGCCCCCTGCGACCACAAATACGACGTCACCGGGTCCCTGTGCGAGAACAGTGATAAATTTGCCGTAGACCGGATGCTG
Source organism: uncultured Oscillospiraceae bacterium (assembly GCA_965120355.1). Taxonomy (GTDB): domain Bacteria; phylum Bacillota; class Clostridia; order Oscillospirales; family Oscillospiraceae; genus CBCPMX01. Next base: position 472 of record CBCPMX010000039.1, on the reverse strand, counting down.
CCGGAGATCAACATCGGCGACTTGCTGGTAATCCACGACACCGGCGCCCACGGTTTTTCCATGGGTTACAACTACAACGGCAAATTGCGTTCCGCCGAGATCCTCCTAAAGGAAGACGGATCCACGGAGCTGATCCGGCGTGCCGAGACCCCGGACGACTACTTCGCCACGCTGGTTTGGTGACCAGTTGTACCGGCGGTGCTATCATAAGTCCCATGTTATAGAAGTTCTGCGCGGCTGTAGGGGAGCGGTTCCAGCCACCAACGAGTTTTTTACTGTGCGCATGCAAGAAACGCGCGATCCTCAAATATCGGACGATGCCGGCATTTTACGCAGCTTTCACCCGGCATTTCAAACTGGATAAGCGCATCACGATACGCGGAAATTTGCAGCGGTGGACAAAGCTGTGCGGATGGATAAAAAGGCAGCTCGTACAGACGGAAACCCGCAAAAAACGGGACGTCACCTTCAA
>CBCPMX010000038.1:0-2518 GCA_965120355.1 uncultured Oscillospiraceae bacterium | reverse complement strand
AGGAACTGCGGGAACAGCAGATGCGGCGCAATGGGGATGTATCCCGCGTCCACGGCGAAGCGGCTGTATCTTCGGGCATTCTCCACGTTGGAGGCTACATTCCCGGCGTAGGGCGAGCAGATGTACACGATAGGGCGGAAGGCACGGAGCGACCGCTGTTCCTTTTCTATATTGGCGAGGGCTTCATAGGCTGTGGGGTCGTAATATCCCTCGCTGTTGAGTTTGTCTATACTCATGGGGTTTACCTCGTTAATCTTTCTTGTAAAAGTAAGTCTCATAGCCATCGGCGCGAAGCTGCAGCCCATTTGCCCAGGGCGGTGTTCTGCCCATCTGGTCACAGACGGCCTGCAGAGACATCCGGCGGTCGGCTTCAATGACCACCTCGTCATGGATGTGCATGACGATGGAGCAGCAGCGAAGAGTCTGCATGGCGTAGCAAAGGATATCGCGGGAGGTTGCCTGGACAATATTTTCCACAAATTTGGGGCCGTAGCTGTCGATCCGCTCCCATTTTTTCGTGCCGCCGACGCCTTCATAGGTGATGCAGTCGCCGCCGAACTTGTTCGTCCCGATTTTGGGCTTCACATAGGCAAGATTCCTGCCGGATGGCAGGGTGATGAACAGCATTCCATTTCTGGCGGAGAATACGATGCCGTGTGTTTTCGTGGTGGTCTTGCGGGTAACGGCCTCCATCACAGCGCGGTCAGCAGCCCACCAGAACTGCACGATTTTCGGATTCGCCTGCCGCCATGCGGAAACCAGAGACGGAAGTTCGTCCTCGTCAAGCCCCATATCGATTGCACCCATCGCTTTCAGCGCGCCCACTGAGCCGCCGTAGCCGAGAGCCAGTTCTGCAATCTTGCCTTTCTGCCGCAGATGGCCGTTGACACCATGCTTTTCCACCGGCACATGGAACATCTGGGACGCGCTGGCGCAGTAGATATCCTTGCCCTCGGCAAATACATCCTGCCGCCACTTCTCGCCGGCAAGCCAAGCGATCACTCTGGCTTCAATTGCGGAGAAGTCCGCCACAATGAACTTCCGGTTTTCCTGTGGTACGAATGCCGTGCGGATCAGCTGGGAAAGGGTATCCGGCACATCCTCATAAAGCATTTCCAAGGCGTCAAAGTCACCGGCCCGGACAAGTCCTCTGGCCTCGGACAGATCGTCTAAATGGTTCTGCGGAAGGTTCTGCATCTGAATGATGCGGCCCGCCCATCGCCCGGTGCGGTTGGCTCCGTAAAATTGGAACATACCTCTTGCGCGGCCATCGGCGCAGACGGCGGTTTCCATTGCCTGGTATTTCTTTACTGAGGACTTAGCAAGCTGCTGGCGCAGGATCAGCACCTTTTGCAGTTGCGGCGGCGCGGTTTTCAAAAGCTCCGCCACTGCCTTTTTACCCAGGGTATCGGTCTCCACGCCGTTATCCGCAAGCCACTGCTTCATCTGCTGTACCGAGTTGGGATTATCCAGCGAGGTCAGCTTCTTTATCGCCTGCGTCAGCTCCGAGCGGGACCGTCCGTCCATCTGAATGGCCTGCCGCACCAGTTCCATATCCAGCCCCACACCGCGGTCATTGATCTCCTGGTCGAGATGGTATTCCTCCCAGATGCCGTCCGGCACGGGATACTTTAAGAGCCGTGTCTGAATGGACATCTCCGTCTCTACATCGCGGATGTTGTATTGTTTGAACGCCATCCACTTGTCCGGAGCGTGCTCCGGCAGATTGCGGGTGCGCTGTCCGTTGGATCTGGTTGGCGCACAGGGCTGGCAGAAATATTTGATGAGGTCTTTACCCTCAGTCAGCTTTTGTTTTTCAAGTCCAAGAACAGCGCCAACTCCCTCCAGGGATAATGGCAGTCCCATGTACGCCGCCCAGACCATCGAGCATTTCCAGGAACCCGGCTCCAGATAGTTCCCGGTCGGATATCCCAGATGCCGGGACAGGCAGATGCGTTCAAAATTGGCGTTGAAAGCCCACTTGGTTACCTTGTCGTCCTCCAGAGCGGAAAGAACCTCCGAGGGGATCTTCTCCCCGCAGGCAAGGTCTATCTGCTGCACGGGACCGCCGTCCACACTGTAGGCAAAGAGCAGTATTTCAAAATCGGGAGACTCCACATAGCGGTATACGCCCGTTTTTTGCAGGGGCTGGCTGCTGAAGGTCTCCAGATCGATGGATAAAGTTTGCATTTCGTCACTTCCTTCCATACCCCAACAGGGCGGCAGAACGCTCCGCCGCCCTGGGGATTGGTACTTTATTTCTCCAGCAGCTTCATGCGTTTTTCGTGGTGCTCTGCGTCACGGGCCGCCTGTTCCCGCTCCCGCTTTTCGCGCTTGCGGTCGTAAATGAAGGACTGCACGGCGGCAAGCAGGAAAACTATGCTGAAGCACAGCCAGATTACAAGAAGCACGAGAGGAAGGATTGTCTGAATCGTTGTCATGGTGTTTTACCTCCTTTGTCTTAACCGAGGAAATCCTCGTCGTCATCAGTTGCGAAGTCAGCTTCGGCGCTGGCCTT
>CBCPMX010000037.1:0-4266 GCA_965120355.1 uncultured Oscillospiraceae bacterium | reverse complement strand
AAAACCCCTTTATCCACTAACTTTGGGAGTAGAGCCTTGAATCTTTTCCGGCGCAATTCCTGTAATCACAAAAAACTCCTTAAATCTGAGAAGCCGCTGTGAACGCGGAGAAGGTGGCATGGCGCACGTTGGGCGCATACACCTTCAGCTTACCGCCGTTGAGACCGTCAGGCCCCACAAAGTGAATGTTAAACAACTCGCAGACTTTTACATCGCTGTCGCCCACCACAAAGAACTGGGGTGCTGCATGCGCAAATTTCATGCACTCGTCCACATTGGCAGAAACACCTGCAGACATGACCACAGAGTCCACGGTGATGGTCCGCTCTGCGCCATTTTCATCGAAATACGTAACGTTGTTTCCATCAATGGCGACGGCATTTGCCCTGGGAATCACGGGAATCCCCTCCAGCAGTTCCCGGAACACACGCTCTGCATGACTTTCGTAGTCGTCGCAGATCCGGGCCTGACGAGTCATAACTGTGACATTTTTCCCCACATTCCGCAGATGCGCCGCAGTCTCTGCGCCGGTCTCACCGCCGCCGATGACCAAAACTGTGCTGCCAAGCTTGTCCTCGTTGCCAAATATGTCGATGGGTGCATAGACATTCTCATTCAGAGCCCCGGGGATCGAAAGTCTTTTGGGAATCGCACCGCAGGCCGCGATGACCGCATCATACCCGCCGGTAACAAGCATTTCTGCAGTTGTACGCGTATTCAGCCGAACGTCCACGCCGGCCTTGCCCACTTGGCGAATCAGGTATTCCTTATAGCGGCGCAGGGGGATCTTGAAATCCATATAATCCGCATGGATCAACTGCCCGCCCAGGTGATCCTGGGCCTCGAACAGCGTGACCTTGTGGCCCCGTTCTGCGGCGGTCAGAGCCGCTTTCATACCGGCCGGGCCGCCGCCGATGACCGCCACCTTCTTAACGCCATCCGGGGCGTCATACAGGTTGTCCATAATATGATTGAGGCCAATCTTGGGATTCACAGAGCAGACCGCACCGTGGCAGCGATCACAGCGGATACAGGGAACGATATCCTCTCCCCGTCCCTGCTGAAGCTTTTTGACAAACTCAGGATCACAGATAAAGGCGCGGGCCATGCAGATCAGGTCCGTCTTGCCCTCAGCAATGAATTTTTCCATATCATCGGGGTTCTGGAATCCGCCCACAGGAGCACAGAGAGCCTGGATGTCTCTCTTCTTGAAGGCCTCGGCAAACTGCAGACAGTAGGGATTATGTTCTGAGAAGTTATATGTACTGGTGTGGCTGGTGGAGCCATCCCAGCCACGGATCTGGAAAATATCCACATATTCAGCGGCCTTCTCGCAGAAGTACAGGAAATCCTCCACAGTATAGCCATAGGGAGGCTCCTCGATGCCGGAAATCTGACACTGAATCAGCTTGTTTTCACCAATTGCCTGGCGAATGGCCTGGAACAGCTCCAGGGGCAGGCGGCAGCGATTTTCCAGGCTTCCGCCGTATTCGTCCTTCCGCTGATTCAGCGCCGGAGACAAAGCATTCGCCAAAATACCGCTGCGGTAGGACATATGAATATTGACACAATCCACACCCATGGAGGCTATCTCCGCGGCGTGACGGGCCGCATCGGCAATTCCCTTTTTGATCTGTTCCTTCGTAACGGCGGGCAGCTTGCCGTAAACAAAGCCGGGACCTCCGCCGTAGTCGCCACGAAACGTCAGGATGGATTCGTCGTAGATCTCAGATATCTGAGTTCGGCCAAAATTCACCATAATATTGCCGCTGACCAGAGAAGAAAATGCATGGATCCGGTCGATCTGCTTGGCAAAGGCATTGAGAACCTTTCGATTCTCCATATAGAACTGATCCATGGGTCCGTGGCCGCCCTTCTCATCGGGCCAGGAACCGATGGTAATATTGACCATGGCGGCACCGTTTTTGGCATAGTCCGTGGTGTAGCGCTGATATGGCTCATCGGGATAGATTTGGGGTCCCTGAAGTTCCTGGGAAACGCTCTGGGAATTGATCATGCGGTTTTTCAGCACGAAATTCCGCACACGGATGGGGGACAAAAGATGTTCATAGCGTTGGTTCATGAATTTCGCTCCTTTTCAGAATGTTCCTCTTTCAATTGGTACCGGGCGTCAAACACCCGGTACCAAAACAATTATTGTGCTGCATAGCGGTCATAGGCAGCCTGATAGATATCGATGACATCCTGGAGCCCCATACTCTCGCACGCTGAGACGAAGCTGTCCCACTCGGTATCAATATCCATTTCACCCAGGATGAACTTGGGAATACACTCCTGGGCATATGTGTAGATGTCGGACTGCAGGGCACTGGCCTCAGCGGCTTCGTCAGAGGAAAGTGCCACACCGGCCGGCAGGGTGTATGCGTTGTCCTGCGTAGCGTTCCAAAGTTCCACGGCCTCCACAGCGGCCTCAGAAGAGAACGCATCGGAACGGTTCGGATCGGTAACGGAGGCTATATAACCCACCAGCACATAGGCCTCGGTCATGGTGAAGGGGGTATAGCCCTCAACGGGGTTCATAATCAGATCGGTGTAGACGACCTCGCCATTTTCGATGTTATAAGACTCCCCTTCCACACCGTAATTGTAAAGACGAATGCCATCATCCGTGAAATAGTAGTTCAGGTACTGCAGTGCAGCTGCGATGTTCTCGCAGTCCGTGGAGATGGAGACGTTGCACTGTTTGTTGATGATAGTGGCGCTGGAGAAATGGTTGATCTCGCCCTCCTCCTTCACAGGGTCAGCGATGCCTGCGATCTTGGCGTTGGGATCTCCAATAGCCTCCTGCTGGGTCTCGATGGAAGTAGCGCCGACATACCAGATACCGGAGTTGTTGGAGGCAATAAGTTGGGTGCGTTCATCTGCATTGGGCATGGAGGGCAGCGTTGCAAAGTCCGCAGAGAAAAGACCGGCCTCGTACCATTTGTTCATCTCGGCCAGATACTCGCGGTAGCCCTCCTGATTAAAGGACGAGCGAACCTCACCATCCACCTGATACAGATCAGAACCGGCGCCGAACATACCGTCGCTCTTGTAGCCGGGAACCTCAAAACCGCCGGAGGTATGATACTCGTCCTGGCAGGTCTGATCCATCATAAAAGCGTCTGTGCAGCCGTACTCATTCTTGAATGCAGTGAGCACGTCAAAGTAATCGTCATAAGTAACGGGAGTTTCCAACCCCAGATTATCCAGCCAGTCCTGACGGATGACATAGCCCTGGGAGTTGGACAAATCGCCGTAGGCCCCATAAAGACATGCGTAGCGGCCGTCATCGGTGACGATGTCCTTCTCTGCGCCGCGGGCCTCATAGGCAGCCAGATATTCAGGCGCATTTTCTTCGATGTAGTCGGTAAGATCAATGATAATGCCGTCGTCCAGAGCGGCCACAGCGCCGCCGGAATAGCATTCCACAGCCCCAGTGACCATATCGCAGTAGTCGCCGGCGGCGGCCATCAAATTGAAGGCGGAGAACATGTCCATGGCGGACACCACTGTCCATTCAATTTCAATTCCGGTGGCTTCCGAAATCGCCGCAATGGCGGGAATATCTGTGATTGACTCATAGACGCCGGGCATGGTGGAGCTGAAGGGCGTCCAGAAGGAGAGGGTCACACCCTCCTGGTCGATGGGATAGGAAACGGAGCTGTCAGCAGCAGAGATCGCACCGGTGAAGGTGGATTCTTCCGCAGGCTCCTCCACCTGAGAGGCATCCTCTTCTACGGCGCTCTGTGACGGTTCCTCCACAGAGGGCTGCTCCGCAGGGGCTTCAGGCGCAGTGGGTTCTGTGCTATCAACAGGGATTTCCGATGCACTCTGCGTGCTCTCAGTGCCGCCACAGGCGGCCAGGCTGAATACCATGGCCAGCGCCATGATCAGCGCAAAAATACGGGTAATTTTTAGGGTTCTTGAATCTGGTATTTGTAGCTGTTGGTTTGCTGATATTATCTGTGCCGTCTATGCGCTGGTGTCCTCGGCTGGTGTACTTGGAGCATTTTTTGTCGCATTACTTACTGCGTATGCCGCTCAAAAAGTGCAGCTTGTCCGGTGATGGTGTATCATCTCCGCTTAAACGGTGCATGGCGGTCGCGGGCGCGGTGCACCGGGCCGCCATGCTAGGTGTTACTCGGGAATGCTCTTGCGTTTGCGCATGGACTCGCCTTCAATCTTGATTTTATAGGCGTTGTAAATGATGCGGTTACCCCTCAACATACCACGGATCACCTGGGTTGAGAGAACCGGCAATCA
>CBCPMX010000036.1:0-13973 GCA_965120355.1 uncultured Oscillospiraceae bacterium | reverse complement strand
GCCGCAGGCTGTCAGGGAGACTGCCATGGCCAGGGCCAGCAACAGCGCGGTCCATCGTATTTTTTTCATAGTGTTCCTCCCGAAAGCAACTGGTGTATTGATATAAATATTCTATCACGGTTTTGCAGGCGTTTTTTCTGTGTTTTTGAAGGTGCAGGCGGGCTCCCTTTTGACGCAGGCTGTGTGTCCGTTTTCCGCAGGCCGGAACGCTGTGCCGCTGAGAACTGGCCTGCTGCGCAGCCGCTTCCAGCAAAATAATGCTGGGGAACTACAACAGGCAGGGCGCCGGCGGGGCAGGGCAAAGACCGTGGGCCTGCGCTCAGCGCAAAGCCGGCCGCTCGGAAAAGCGCATCTTACTGCACCACATTTTCGGGAGAAACCGTCTCTGTGGCCTCCTTGGTGGTAAAATAATACTCCAGGATTTCCCGCGCGATGGTGCCCAGCGCGCCGCCCTGAGCGCCATGCTCCACATAGATGGCAATGGCGATTTCAGGATCATCCGCAGGGGCATAGCAGACGAAAGAGGCATTGTCGGAACCGCCGGAACCATGCTGGGCAGTGCCGGTTTTGGCCGCTACTTCTATGGGGAATGCTTCCTGGGTGGAGGAGGCGGCGAAGGCGGTCATGGCCGTGCCCTCGGAGGCGGCCATTTTCATGCCTTCCTGATACGCCATGAGGGCGTATTCGTTCATCTCCAGAACACTGGCCACCACGGGGGAATTTTCGTAAATGGTGGTGGAGTAGTCCGCGCTTTTGACGCTGCTGAGGAAGGTGGCCTTGTAGCGGGTGCCTTCGTTGGCCAGAGCGCTGGTATAGCAGACCAGCTGCAAGGGCGAGAAAGAGTTCAGGCTCTGGCCGATAGCGGCGGCTACGTTGTCAGCGGTGTACCAGGTGGACTCGTAGGATTCAAATTGATCGCCGGAGTAGGTTTCCGCTTTGGTCTCTTCATTGGCGCGGGTGCCCCAGCTGCTGGCCAGTTCCGCGCCCGGGTCTTCGCCCAGGCCAAGGGCCTTGGCCGTCTCATCCATCAGTTCCGGCGTGCCCATGAGGTAGCCCACCTCGTAGAAATAATAGTTACACGACAGAGAAATGGCCTGCATCAGATTGATGGCCCCGTGGGTGTTGCCGGTGTTGGTGTAGTAGTTACACACGGGCTGGTAGTCGGTCCATCTGGTATAGACGCCCTGACAGGTGATGGTCATATAGGGCTGGAACATTTCTGCATTCATGGCCGCAATGGCCACCACCATCTTATACACCGAGCCGGGGGGGTAGGTCATGAAGGCCCGGTTGACCAGGGGCGTATCTTCGTCAGCCAGCAGGGAAGCATAGTATTCGCTGTCGCTGTACCGCTCCAGGTCGTAGGTGGGATAACTGGCACAGGCCAAAATCTCGCCGGTCTTTACGTCCTGGACCACCACTGCGCCGTCGCGGGCGTCCTGACCTTCGCCGGTGGTGCCTGCACCGTTGAGCTGAATATTCTGGATATGGTCGGCCAGGGCCTCCTCGGCGATGGCCTGCATATTGATGTCAATGCTCAGATAGACGTTGTTGCCTTGCTGCGGGGTTTCGGAGTAATAGCTGTCCACCAGTTGCCCGTCGGTGGTCATGGTGAGAACCTCCGTGCCGTCCACGCCCCGCAGATAGTCTTCAAAGGCCTCTTCCAGGCCGGAGACGCCTACCTGGGCGTTGAGGGAATAGCCATTGTCCAGATATTCATCCACTTCGTCCTCGGGAATACTGCCCAAGGTGCCTAGAATATGGGCGGCATAAGTGGTGTTATAGGTGCGGGTGGTGGTGGCGATAACGGTGATGCCGGGAATGCCGGCCTCCTTGATAGCGGCCAGCTGCTCTGCGGTGACGTCCGTAGCTACCACATAGTCCTCCAGATAGGCCACCACATCGCTGGTCCGCAGATCCAGCTCATAGCGCAGCCCGGCAATGATGCGGGCGGTCTGTTCGTCATAGCCGGAGAGATTGTACTTCTCTTTCAGCAGATTCCAGATGTTTTCCGCCGACATATCCGGATCCCACTCGTTGTTGGCCAGGAACGCCTTGAAATAGGTCCAGGACAGGGAAGTGCGGTCCTCCACGGTATAAGCTGCCGGTTCCACAGAAAGGGGCAGGGTATCGGTAATTTCAATGCCCTGGTTGGTACAGACGTTGTAAAGCTCCAGCAGGCTCTCGTTGGGGGATTCGGAATTGAGCAGCGGCAGGCGCTGCAATGTGACGTCATAGCTGGCGCGGTTGGATACCAGCACCTCGCCGTTGCGGTCCAGAATATTGCCGCGGGCAGCGGTGACAGTGCGGGTGGTGGTATAGGTGGAGACACCGTCGCTGGTGTTCTGCGCTTCCACTACCTGCAAATCATACAGTTTCACCACAAACACGACCAGCACCACCAAAATAATGGCGCCGAAAATACCTAATCGAAACCGAAGTCTACGCTCCATATTTGCCTCCTATCTTGGCAACGCCTGCGGTGCAGACGTGAAACAACGGGACAAACAGCAGGGAAACGACACAGCTGGGCAGCAGCACCTGGCTGATGGATACCACGGGAATGGCTCCCGTGGCGATCAGAAAGGCACATACGCTGCCCTCTGCTGCCAACAGCATGCAAAACGACAGCAGCAGCGATGACAACAGCCCGCGCCGCAGCCACAGGTCACAGGCTACGCCGCACAGTGCGCCGCCGGCGGTCAGGGACAGAATGTAGATCGGCCCGTAGTTGCCGCTGGACAGCGTCCAGAACACGCCGCAGCACAGGCCGTACAGCGCACCGTTGTCCTTGCCCTCCCGTGCGGCTACGCAGGCCGCAGCCACCGGCAGAATGCAGAACTGGACGCCCAACAGCCGCACCTCGGCCACGACGCTGGTCTGCAGCAACAGTGCCAGCAGCGCCAGCGCGCCGTAGAATATCCATTTTAAGACGATCCGCTGTTGACTGACCATGGTTTGTCTCCTTTATCGATCATGCAGACAGGAAAACGGGTTTCGTTTCTCAGAGATGGGGAGTTATGCGTTTAGAGTGAAGCGTGGAGAGTCCCTTTGCCGGGGGTGGGCAGAGTCCTGGCACAAAAGCGCACAAAAAGATCGAAGGACATCTCCACCTGCGGCTTTTCACGCGAAAAGGCGTATATCACTCTTCCACATCAAACTCCGTAATAATAAACACCTGCTCCAACGCGGAAAAGTCCGCGACCGTATCCAGAACGGCATACTTGGCCACGCCGGTTTCGTCCACACCGACATCGGTGATGTAGCCCAGCACAAGGCCCTTGGGATAGCTGTCGCCGGAGCCGGTGGTGATGACCTGGTCGCCGTTGGTCAGAACGGCGTCGGTGCTGATATAGTTCATCCGCAGCTCGCCTTCGCCGGAGAGCTGATAGACGCCCTGCACCACGCCGGTGTAGCCGGAGGAGGCTACCGACGCACCGATTTCAGATGCTGTGTCCAGAATGGTGGTCACCGTGGCCCAGCTGTAGCCCACGTCCGTCACCAGGCCCACCAGCTGGTTGTACTCCGTCACGGCGCACATACCCACGGCAATGCCGTGGTTGGAACCCTTGTTGATGGTGAAGGAGCTGGACCAGTTGGAACCGTCCCAGGCGGAAATATATGCTGGTGTGTATTGGAAGTCCTCGTGGGCTTCCGCCATGTTCAGCAGCTCCCGCAGGCGCTCGTTTTCCCGCTCCAGCTGTTCGGTATCCTGGATCTGCTGTTCCATCTCACTGATGCGCTGCTTCAAACTGTCGTTCTCTGCCACGATCAGGTCGTATTTCTGTGTATAATCATAGAGCTGCTCAATGCGGTTGGTCAGGGAGGCAAACGCCGTGCGCAGAGGCGTCAGCACCGTGCCCGTGGCGTTGGACAGCGCACCGGCATTGGACACGATCACCGCCGCAATGGCCGCCAGCAGTGCAAGGACCACCGCAAGAATCAGTACCGTTTTGAGCTTTCTGGAAAAAAACCGTTGCAAACGCTCCACCTCCAGTTTGTTGGCCAAATGTCAGGGGAAATTTAGAGAATGTGGACGCCAAAAGCCCGCAAATGCCGGCTCAGGGCGCAAAGGGGCAGACCCATGACTGTGTAATAATCGCCGTAAATGGCTTCAATGAAAATGGACCCCAGGCCCTGGATGGCGTAGGCGCCGGCCTTGTCCATAGGCTCGCCGGTCTTGACATAGGCGGCAATTTCCGCGTCCGTCAGCTTGCGGAACCGGACGGCGGTGGATACCGCTTCGCAGATCTCCTGTGCACCCCGGCGCAGGGTCATGGCTGTGATCACCTGGTGTTCTTTTCCGGACAGCAGATGCAGCATGCGCACGGCATCGGCGGCGTCCTTGGGTTTGCCCAAAATCTGTCCTTCCGGAGCCACCACCACGGTGTCCGCTGCCAGAATCATGGCGTCTTCCGGCGCCTGGGCGGCAATGGCGGCGGCTTTTTTCCGGCTGACGGCGCTGACCGCCTCCTCCGGCGGCAACGCCGGGTCCATGGTTTCATCTATGTCCGCCGCCTGGACGGTGAAGTCCAGTCCCAGCATGGTCAGCAGCTCTCGCCGGCGCGGGGACTGGGACGCTAAAATCAGTTGCATGATGAATAGAAACTCCTTTTATTTAGAGTGCAGGGCGAGACGGCATACCGTTATTCGACGCCGCGGGCATACAGACCTCTTGTACATGTTCCGGGCTCAAACATGCCCTCGCCGGAGACCCAATCGGCCATGACTGCGTCTACCTGACTGGGGTTCTCGGTGGTGAAGCGCAGGCGCAGGCCCCAGAGTCCCAGCTTATGGAGTTCTTTGCGCTTGTCCAGTAAGTACAGTTTTTTGCCGTTCTGCAGCTCACTGCGGCAGGTGCCGCAGTCCCGCAGAATGGGAAACTCCGCACCGCGGCGGTCCACCAGCTTGACGCTGCTGCCGCAGGTGCAGGCGCCGGCGCGGCCAAAGATGATGCAGTTTTCGGTCAGCATCAGGGGCAGACGGCCGTAGGCCACCAGCTCGGTGGGCACCAGGCGGCTCAAATCCCGGATTTGCGGCAGGGTCAGCTCGAAAGAGACTGTGGCCGAGGTCAGCTCCTGGGCGCGCAGCACCTGCATTGTGCGGGAATTGAATACATTCAGGCCATAGTCGCCCCGGAGCGCGAAGCCCCGTCCGGCAAACAGGGCGTTGTGTCCCAGATTGCCGGACAGCACCGACCGGATTCCTAGGGACGCGGCAAATTGCAGCTGCTGGGTCACCTGGGCCAGCTCGCTGTCGCGAATGACCCGCGGCACAATGGCGCAGACCTCTGTGCGCTGGACCATGCGGGAAATCTTTTCCGGAATGGCGGCGATGACGTCCAGGGGGACATACAGCACCGCCGGTTTGGCGCGCGCCACGGCGTTGGTCAACTGTTCGGCCTTGTGAATGGAGACAGTCAATACCGGTGCCTGCCGCCCGCCGGATACCCGGGGCGGATTGGAAACGGCGCCTAAATGCGGCGGCTCCACGCGGCCGCGGACAGCCGTCAGCTGCTGGAGCACGTCCCGGCGCATGGCGTTAATGGCCGAAGCCGGCAGGGACAGCCCCGGCCCCACGGTCAGACGGAAATCCCATGGGGCGTATGGCGTGCCGCCGGTCTTGCCCAGCCGCTCCTCCAGCTCCGCGGCGGTGAGGGCGCGGTTGACGGCGGCCTGTGGGACAGGACCGGTGGTCTGGCAGAGATTGCCCCGACCGTCCTCTACGGCCACCTGAGCCGGTTCGCCGGCCTCCACCACGGCGTAAAACCGTACTGGTACCCGCTGGGCTTCTCCGGCCTCATAGGTGGCGCGGGCATTGGCAAACAGCGCGCGGGTCTCCTGTTCCGCCTGTTCGCCGCGGATGCCGAACATCTGGGGGCCGGTCTGACCGTCGTAATAGCCGCGGGTGAACCCGTCCCGGGAGAAAGCGGCTTCCAGCGCCGCAAGTTCTTCCGGTCCAGGCGGGTGGCCATTGAGGGCCGCCCGGTAGACGCGGGTGACTATGGCCACATATTCCGGGCGTTTCATGCGGCCCTCCAGCTTGATGGAGGCCACGCCCATGTCCTGTAGCTGCTGCAGGGACTGCACCAGGCAGTTGTCCTTCAGACTCAGGGGATATTTCTGCTCAAACCGGTCATAGCCGTAGGGCAGGCGGCAGGGCTGGGCGCACTGCCCACGGTTGCCGCTGCGCCGCCCGATGATGGCGGACAGATAGCACTGGCCGGAATAGCACATGCACAGCGCGCCGTGTCCGAAAACCTCGATCTCCACGGGGCTCTGGCGGCAAATATAGGCGATGTCCCGGGCGCTCAGCTCCCGCGCCAGTACGACCCGGGATACGCCCAGGGCCGCGGCGGCCAGAACGCCGTCCAGGGAGTGAATGGACATCTGGGTGCTGGCGTGGAGGGCCACATCCGGCGCGATCTGCTGGCACAGAGTCGCCACGCCCAGATCCTGGACGATAAATGCGTCCACGCCGCAACGAGCCGCCGTACGGATAGCTTCGGCAGCCTGGGGCAGTTCCCGGTCCGTGACCAGGATATTCAATGTCAGATGGACCTTGACGCCGCGAACATGACAGTAAATGACGGCTTCCTGCAATTCTTCAGCGGAGAAATTCCGCGCGCCCATGCGGGCGTTGAAGCTGCTGAAGCCCAGATAGACCGCGTCGGCGCCGTTCTGCACGGCGGCCCGCAGGGCCTCCATGGAACCGGCGGGAGATAACAATTCCAAAAAATCGACCTCAAATCCTTGAAACTGGTATTTTATATCTTGATTCAGTCTATTATAGCACAACCGGCAAGTAAGGAAAAGCAAAATCTTATGAATAAACCATGAAATCCATGGGAAGCGATGGGCCGCAGGGGGCGGAGACGGCCGCACCGTATCAACAGATCAAAATCTGCACGTTGACAGCTGGTTTACAATTTTCCTGCCGTATGCTACAATAAAGCACTGAACGGTGCGCCGCGCTGTGAATCGTTGCAGTCAGGAGGGATTGTCCATGCAAAACCGATTTTACGCGCTGATCTCGCGTATGCGCTATATCAATCGCTGGGGCTTGATGCGCAACACTTTTCAGGAGAATATCCAGGAGCACAGCCATCAGGTGGCCGTGCTGGCCCATGGGCTGGCGCTCATTGACCGGGAATTCTGCGGCAACGAGGCCGCGCCCGATCCCAATGCCTGCGCAGCCGCGGCGCTGTTCCACGATGCGTCGGAGATTCTCACCGGCGACTTGGCCACGCCGATAAAATATTATAACCCAGAGATTAAGACCTCCTATAAGCAAATAGAGCGCATGAGCTGTCAGCGGCTGCTGGACCTGCTGCCGCCGGAGCTGCAGCCTCACTATGCGCCGCTGCTGCTGGAGAGCGATCCGGAAGTGACCGCCATGGTCAAGGCGGCGGACAAGCTCTCCGCCCATATCAAATGTCTCGAGGAGCTGCGGGCCGGCAACAAAGAATTTGTCTCCGCCGCCCGGCAGACCCGCCGGGTCCTGGAGGAAATGGACATGCCGGCGCTTCGATATTTTATGGAACACTTTTTGGACAGCTTTAATCTGAATCTGGACGAAATCAACGGCTCACAATCAGAGTGAAGCGCTGAGGCCGGAGCGCAAGGACGCGGCCTGTGAAAGGCCGGCGCGCTCCGCAGAGATCATTATATAAGGAGGAAGTATATTATGAAGGCAATCGTAACCGTCATCGGCGAGGACCGGGTGGGGATTATCGCCGAAGTCTGCGGGCTGCTGGCTGCCCGGGGCGTCAACATTCTGGATATCAGCCAGACCGTCATGCAGGAGATCTTTACCATGACCATGCTGGTGGACACCGCCGCCAGCACGATTCCCTTTGATCAGCTCCGGGAGGCGCTGAAGGCCAAAGGCGAGGAAATGCACCTGAACATCCGCATCCAGCGGGAAGATATTTTCCACGCCATGCACCGGATTTAAGGAGGCCCTGTATGCTCAGTCATTCCGATATTCTCCAGACCCTGGATATGATCGACCACCAGCATCTGGACATCCGCACCATCACCATGGGCATATCGCTGCTGGATTGTGCCGCTCCGTCGCCGGAGGACTTTGCCCGCCGCATCTACGACAAGATCTGCCGCTGTGCCGAAAATCTGGTCAAAACCGGCGAAGAGATCGAGGGGGAGTACGGCATTCCCATCGTCAACAAGCGCATCTCTGTCACGCCCATAGCCCTGGCCGCCGCGGCCTGTGAGACAGAGGACTACGCGCCCTTCGCCCAGGCCATGGACCGGGCTGCCGACACCTGCGGCGTCAATTTCATCGGCGGCTTTTCCGCCCTGGTCCATAAGGGCTTTACCACCGCCGACCGGCGGCTGATCCAGTCCATTCCCGAGGCGCTGGCCATCACGGAGCGGGTCTGTTCGTCGGTCAACGTGGCCTCCACCAAGGCTGGCATCAATATGGACGCCGTGGCCCTGATGGGGCGCATTGTCAAGCAGACGGCGGAGCGCACCGCCGGGCGGGGCGGCTTTGGCTGCGCCAAACTGGTGGTCTTCGCCAACGCGGTGGAGGACAACCCCTTTATGGCCGGCGCGTTCCATGGCGTGGGTGAGCCGGAGTGCGTCATCAATGTGGGCGTCTCCGGCCCCGGCGTGGTTCATCACGCCCTGCAGGCCGTCAAGGGCCAGCCTTTTGACGTGGTGGCCGAGACCATTAAAAAGACGGCTTTCCGCATCACCCGCATGGGCCAGCTGGTGGCCCAGGAGGCGTCCCACCGGTTGGGCGTTCCCTTCGGCGTGGTGGATCTGAGTTTGGCGCCGACGCCGGCAGTGGGCGATTCCGTGGCCCGCATTCTCGAAGAAATGGGCCTGGAGGTCTGCGGTACCCACGGCACCACCGCCGCTTTGGCTTTGCTTAACGACGCGGTGAAAAAGGGCGGCGTCATGGCCTCCGGCCATGTGGGCGGCCTGTCCGGCGCGTTCATCCCCGTCAGTGAAGATGAGGGGATGATTGCCGCAGCCCAGTCCGGTGTGCTGACCCTAGACAAACTGGAGGCGATGACCTGCGTGTGTTCTGTGGGCCTGGACATGATCGCAGTCCCCGGCGACACCTCCGCTGAGACCATTTCCGCCATCATTGCCGACGAAGCGGCCATTGGGGTGGTCAACACCAAGACTACGGCCGTGCGCATCATCCCGGCGCCCGGCAAAACGGTGGGAGATGTGGTGGAGTTTGGCGGCCTGCTGGGTTCCGCGCCGGTGCAGCCGGTTCACGGGCAGAGCGCGGCGGCGTTCGTCGCTCGCGGCGGCCGCATCCCGGCCCCTATGCACAGCCTGAAGAATTAGGCAAAAATGCAGGACAAGCGAGTCAAACTTGCATAAAAGAGCGCGAATTGCAGAAAAGAATTCGTAAAAACTCACAAAATGCCAGTGCGTGCCTTGACAAAATGCAGGAACTCCGTTATACTATGCACCATCAAGCAAAGGCGCTGCAGGGGAACCCTGCGGCGCCTTTCGCATTGGCGCAAGGGGGCGTGTCCGGAGACGGATGCGTCCCAATTTTGTTTGTTTGCAGCCGGGCGCGGCAAGGAGGCCGTTCCGGCCCAACTTGTAGGGAGGAACTCGTATGGATTACTCGATCATAGATACCCTGTGGGTACTCTTGGCAGCCATCCTGGTATTCTTCATGAACCTGGGCTTTGCTTCGGTGGAAGCCGGCTTTGCCCGCGCCAAAAACACGGTCAATATTCTGTCCAAGAACTTTATCGTGTTTGCGGTCTCGTCGCTGGGCTTCATGCTTCTGGGCTGGGGCCTGATGTTTGGCGGCGACAACCCCTTCGTCGGTACTGAGCATCTGTTCATCCTGGGCAGCGGCGACCTGTCTTTCTATGACGATACGCTGACCTCCAGTGTGCCGTTCTGGGGCAAGTTCTTCTTCCAGCTGGTATTCTGCGGTACTGCTGCCACCATCGTCTCCGGCGCTGTGGCGGAGCGGATCAAGTATGTGTCCTTTATTATCTTTTCCTTTGTGCTGACACTGGTGATCTATCCCATTGTGGGCCACTGGATTTGGGGCGGCGGCTGGCTCAGCGACCTGGGCTTTCTGGACTTTGCCGGTGACAGTGCGGTTCACTCTGTGGGTGGCTGGGCGGCCCTGTCCGGCGCCATGATTCTGGGTCCGCGTATCGGTAAGTACGGCAAGGATGGCAAGCCCAGGGCTATTCCCGGACACAATATGTCCCTGGCGGTCATTGGCCTGTTTGTCCTGTGGCTGGGCTGGTTCGGCTTCAACCCCGGCTCCACCATGAGCTTTGAGAATCCTTCCGACGTCATGCACATTCTGGTCACCACCAATACCTCTGCTATTGCCGCGGTGCTGACTGCCACGATTACTTCCTGGATCTACATTGGGAAGCCCGACCTGGGTATGACCATCAACGGCTGCCTGGCCGGCCTGGTGGGGATCACCGGCGGCTGCGCCTATGTGTCCATCGAGTCGTCTTTGCTCATCGGCGCCATTTCCGGCGTCATTGTGGTGTTCCTGGTGGTGTTCTTTGACAAGATCAAGATTGACGATCCCGTAGGCGCTACCTCCGTCCACCTGGGCTGCGGCGTGTTCGGCACCATCTGCGTGGGCCTGTTCGCCGAGGAGGGCGTGACCTCCCTGTCCACCACCAACGGCCTGTTCTTTGGCGGCGGCTTCTCCCTGCTGGGCGTGGAACTGCTGGGGATTGTAGCTGTAGGCGCCTTCGTCTTTGTCACCTCATCTGTTGTCTGGCTGGTTCTGAAGAAGACCGTTGGAATCCGTGTCTCCCGCGAAGAGGAAATTGCCGGTCTGGACATCGGCGAGCACGGCAACCAGGCCTATCCCGACTTTGCGGCCGTGGCGCCTATGGCTGATTTTGACGAAGAGATTCCCGCACCCAAGGCTGCGCCTGCCCCTGCCGCTGCTTCTGCCGCGCAGGAGGTGCCGGTGGTCCATGTGGCCCGGACTCCAGGCGACGGCCCGAAGATGACCAGAGTCTCCATCATTACCAACCAGTCCCGCTTTGCACAGCTGGAGGATGCGTTGGAAAAGCTGGGGGTCACCGGCCTGACAGTCACCAACGTCTTTGGCTACGGCGTCCAGAAGGGACATCAGACCTACTTCCGCGGCGCACCGGTGGAGGCCCGGCTGTTGCCCAAGATTAAGATCGACGTGGTCATCAGCAAGATTCCCACCGAGACGCTGGTGGAGACAGCCAAAAAGGCGCTGTACACCGGCAATGTGGGCGACGGCAAGATCTTTGTCTACGACGTGGAGCAGGTAGTCAAGGTTCGCACAGGCGAGACTGGCTATGCCGCCCTCCAGGATGAAGAGGACTAAATTCAAAGACGCGATCCAGGAAGACTCCATCCAAATCTTAAAATAGAACCAGACGCCGCTGCGGAATATGCTCTGCAGCGGTGCCGGTTTGTCAGGGGCAGAAATAGACCAGAAGTCCGTTGCGGAACCTCTGGTCTATTGTTTGGACAGGTTGAATATAGTTTTCCATACGAAGCAAATGAGGTGGCGTTATGGAAAACTGGACCAATTCAATTTTTCTGCGGGGCAGTCTCGACGGACTTCCCGTGTACTCCCATGAGAATCACGGCAGGCGATTCTACAGCTTTTTCCTGGAAGTGGAGCGGCTGTCGGGAACTTTTGACCGGCTGCCGGTGTTGGCGGCGGAGGAACTGCTGTTTGACACAGAACTGACCGGCGGCACCATGCTGGAGCTGACCGGGCAAGTACGTTCTTTCAACAACCGCTCTGCCAGCGGGCGCAAACTGATCATCACTGCCTATGCCGAGACCTTAACGGTCTGCGAAGGCCCGTCGGAAAATCAGGTGGTGCTGGAAGGCGCCATCTGTAAGCCGCCGGTGTTTCGGCGCACGCCCCTGGGAAGGGAAATCTGCGATGTGATGCTGGCGGTGGGCCGCCGGTATAAACGGACGGATTATCTGCCCTGTATCCTCTGGGGCCGGGCGGCGCGGGAGGCGGCGGACTATCCGGTGGGCCAGCGGCTGCACCTGACAGGCCGGCTTCAGAGCCGGGAATATGTCAAGGTGTTGGAAGACGGCAGTGAAAAGCGGACAGCCTACGAGATTTCCGCCATCGCCGCAGAGAGGACATCGGAGAGCAGCGAATCTTCACTGGCGGGAACGTGATAAACACCGTTGGCAGTGACAACGCTCTTGTCTTCTCTGCCCTCAATATAGCCGAAGGCGGTGGCATAGGCCGTGGTGCGGCCGCAGGAGTGGACGCGGCATTCCAGGATCAGCCTGCTGCCCACGGGAATGGGCCGCAGAAAATTCATCTGTAGAGTTACCGTGGGCGTCAGCCGGCAACCGGCCCAATAACAAGTGCACGACCCCATGGCGATGTCCAGCGCTGCGGACAGAGCGCCGCCGTGCATGACGCCGCCGGGATTGCGCATCCATTGGGTCACATCAAAGGCGAACACGGCAGTTTTCGAGTCGAAATCACCGCGAATGTATTCTGTGCCCATGACAGAGTTCAGCGTATTGGCGATGTCATTCTGATACTGGCAGAAGCGGCGCAGGACGCAGTCCATGCCGGCTTGGGTAAAATAGAGATCTTGTGACATGTGCGGGGAATCCTTTCTATCTGAATATGTATATGTATAGTGTGCAGCGCCCATCCTGACCCGACGCTGGGCCGGATGAGAGAAGCAGCTGCAAACCGTGGACGGCAAAAGGGAAGCGCGTGCGGCAGGCAGGCTCCCAGGCGGCAGCCGGGGTTGGAAAACCGGCTGCCGGACAACCATGCGGGGGATGCACAGGCGAGAGTGCCAAAAATCAGTGCTGATGGGATAAACCGGGGATTTTGGCAGGAACTCTATGATGAAGGGACGCGGTGCGTTGGCGCAATAGCGCCGTAAAATCCGCAAGCCATTGTACAGCAATGGTTTGCGGATTTGCGCCAGGCGAAGTTCCTTCGCCCATGCAGATGAAATGCAGCGGTCAAAAACCGGCAAAGGCCGCTTTTGACAAGCTGGCTCAGGCGTCCCCTGAACTTTGACTGGCATCCGGATCCGGCAGTGTGCGCGCGAAGATATCCAGCATGCCGTTGGCACTGTAGTTCAGAGCACGGTTGACACGACTGATGGTGGCGCTGCTGGCGCCAGTCTGTTCGAGGATGTCGGTATAGACCCTGCCCTGATAGAGCAGGGAGGCGACGTCGAATCGCTGCTCCAGCGCGCGCAGCTCCGTAATGCTGCATAGATCCTGGAAAAACCGATAGCATTCGTCCAGGTCTTTGAGTTGAAGAATGGCTTCATAGAGGGCCATGCTGGGTTCTCTGGATGGCGTTTTAGGCATACTCCACCTCCTGATTGTGGTCAAACATGGCGTTTCCCCTATTTTATCACGGTAAAGTGAAAAGGTAAATAGGCAAGAGAAATATTTTTTGTTCAGCCGGATGCCCAGCGGGACCGCGCCGCACGTCACTCCGTCTTTTGGAATTGGCTGTAATAGAGCCGGCTGTAGGCTCCGCCCCGATCCAGCAGCTCCTGATGGCTCCCCTGTTCGACGATCTGCCCGTCCTGCATGACCAGAATCACAGAGGCATTGCGAATGGTGGACAGGCGGTGCGCGACAATGAAGCTGGTGCGGCCCTCCATGAGCCGGTCAAACGCCTGCTGGATCTGCAGTTCTGTACGGGTGTCGATGTTGGAAGTGGCTTCGTCCAGAATCAGCATGGGCGGCAGGCACAGCATGACCCGGGTGATGCACAGAAGCTGTTTTTGCCCCTGGCTGATGCTGTCTTCCTGGAGGATGAGATCTCTGGCTCGAAACAGGCCAACAACTCCGTGAAAACCCTAGAGCCGCAACGGTTCTAGGGCCTTCCTCTTTCTTCCGTTCTCCTGTTTGTTAGTAACGTGTCAGTAATGCTGTTTCCTTCAACAGCATCAACCAGTGTTTTAACATCAACATGCGTATAGATGTTTG
>CBCPMX010000035.1:0-5195 GCA_965120355.1 uncultured Oscillospiraceae bacterium | reverse complement strand
ATGTCCTCAGAGATTGAGACAGGGGATTTTGTGCCAGGTTGTCCCCCCATGAAAATACCCCTATCCACTAAAACGGGAGTAGAACCTAATTTCCTTATATATGCTTCTTCCGGCTTCCCCGCATTTTTCTCCCTGGAGCAGACAAAGCCGGAGGGGCTGCCCCATCCGGCTTTGTCTGTCTCGCTTCTCATGCCGCCGGTTTCCCGACGATCCCCTTCTCCTTCCACTTTCCGCTGAAATAGCGGATCAGCACAATGGCCGCGCCGCAGACCCAGCCCACAGGGATGGACCAGAAGATGCTGCGATAGCCAATCCAGTCCACCGTAGCCATGATATTGGCCAAAATGACGCGGACCACCAGGCTGGTGGTGCTGGCCACGGTGGGAATCACCACGTCGCCGCTGCCCTGCAAAACACCGTTGGTTACATACATCACGCCGAAGATCAGGAAGAAGCTGGCCAGCGTTTGAATGTATTCAATTCCCATACTCTCCGCCTCCGGCCCCATGCCGAACAGGCCAATGGCGTACTTCCCAAACACCAGGATCAGCAAAATCACCCCGCCGCAGCACAAAAGCGTCATGACCATGGTCTGACGGAACCCCCGCTTCACCCGGTCCAGGTATCCCGCCCCCATATTCTGGCCCACGAAATTACTCAGGCCGGTGTAGAACATCATAATAGGCACCATGGCAAACTGCTCCACCCGCATGCCCGCCGTAGTGGCGGCAATGGCGTCCTCGCCGAAGGAGTTGATGAGCACCTGCATCAGCACCATACCCAAGCCCACGGCACACTGCTGAATGGACGTGGGGACTCCCAGCCGCATGGCCAGCCGGAATTTGCTGCCGTCGACCACAAATTCCCCCTTGCCAAACCGCAGGAACGTCACTCTCTTAAACAGATAAATCCCTGCGCAGACAGCGCTGATTCCCTGTGCAATCACTGTGGCCCAGGCTACGCCAGCCACTTCCCACCACTGAACCATAATCAGATCCAGAACAATGTTCACCACCGTGGAAATCAGCAGAAAATACAGGGTAGAACGGCTGTCCCCCAGCGCCCGCAAAATGGCCGCGAAGGTATTATAGGCAAACTGGAACAGCAGCCCGCAACAGTAAATGCGCAGATACGTCAGCGCCATGGGCAGAACATTTTCCGGCGTCCCCAGCAGTCCCTCCAGCAGCCAACGCGAAGCCAGAAGGCCGATGGCCGTCACCAGAAGCGCCGCGATGGCCACTGTCACAATCGCCGTGGAAACGCTGCGCCGCAGACTTTTCAGGTCGTTGGCTCCAAAATACTGAGATACAATGATGCCCACGCCGTTCGTCAGGCCCGTGGCCAGGGCCAGCAGCAAATATGTCAGTGGCGTGCAGGTGCCCACTGCTGCCAGCGCCGCACTGCTGACGAAATTGCCCACCACCAGACCATCTGCCAGGGAATAAATCTGCTGAAGCAGGTTCCCGCCAATGAGGGGCAGCGTGAACAGCAGAATCAGCCGCCATTCCGTCCCCCGGGTCATATCTTTTGCGTTGGTTTTTTCCATAATTGTGTTGTGCCTCCGTGTCTTTTCTCTTTCGCTTTCCAGCGGCCAGCCCGGCGCCGGGCCGCTGCATCTGTCCACCAAAATCGTTTCGATGGCGTATTGTTTTTTATTATAGCATACTCTATGCCCTGTGAAAAGAGACTGGATGTAAAAGCCGGACATTTTGTCCGGCGCAAGCTTGTCCGCGGCCTTGACAACCTTTCCGTCCAGCGGTATGTTATTAGAAACGCATTGCTTGCATATTGCGTACAGTCCGAGTTAACCCGAGGTGTTTAAATGAGACAGCTCCTTCCCTATTTAAAGCAATACCGCCTGCAGAGCGTGCTTGCTCCGCTGTTCAAACTGCTGGAAGTGATTTTTGACCTGCTGGTGCCCATTGTGGTAGCCGATATGATCGACGTGGGCGTTGCCGGCGGCAGCCGTGGCTACATGGTTCGCTGCGCGGCGATTCTGCTGCTGATGGCGCTGCTGGGTCTGGCCAGCAGCATTACCGCCCAATTTTTTGCCGCTAAAGCCAGCGTCGGGTTTGCCGCCAAATTGCGCCAGGCGCTGTTTGACCATATCCAGGCCCTGTCCTTTACGGAGCTGGACACGCTGGGCACAGACACGCTCATTACGCGGCTCAACGATGATGTAAACCAGGTGCAGAACGGCCTGAACATGGGCCTGCGGCTGCTGCTGCGCAGCCCGTTTATCGTCCTGGGGGCCATGGTTATGGCATTTACCATTGATGTGCACTGTGCATGGATCTTTGCCGTGGCCATTCCGGTGCTGTTTGCTGTAGTGCTGGCCATCATGCTCTTCAGCGTGCCCCTCTTCCGCAAGGTGCAGGCAGGGCTGGATCGGATTACGGGTCTGACTCGGGAAAACCTCACCGGAGCCCGGGTCATCCGCGCTTTCTGCCGCGAAACGCAGGCTGTGGCGGAATTCCAGAGCAGCAACGAAGCCCTGACCCGGCTCAACCTCCTTGCCGGCAAGCTCTCTGCCCTGCTGAATCCGCTGACCTATGTCCTGATCAATCTGGCCGCCGTGGTTCTCATCGATCGCGCCGCCATTCAGGTCAATCTGGGCAGCATGCAGCAGGGGCAGGTGGTGGCGCTATACAATTATATGCTCCAGATCATTACGGAACTGATCAAGCTGGCATCGCTCATCATTACCCTGAACCGCTCCATGGCCTGCGCCGGCCGGGTGTCCGCCGTACTGCAGGTGCAGCCCAGTCTGTCCTATCCCGCCGAACCGGCCGCTGCCGAAAGCGTATCGGCCGGCGGTGCGGCAGTGGAGTTCCAAAACGTCACCTTTTCCTATGCCGGAGCCGGCGCGCCGGCTCTGTCAGACATCTCCTTCCGCGTCCTACGGGGGCAGACCGTTGGCGTCATCGGCGGCACCGGCAGCGGCAAATCCACACTGGTCAGCCTGATCCCCCGGTTTTATGACGCCGGCAGCGGCAGCGTTCTGCTGAACGGCCAGAATGTCAAGCAGTATCCCCGCCAGGCTCTGCGCAAGAAAGTGGGCGTCGTGCAGCAGCGCTCCGTATTATTCCAGGGCAGCATCCGCGACAATCTGCGCTGGGGCGACGAAGCGGCCAATGACGAGGCGCTTTGGGAAGCCCTGACAGCAGCCCAGGCTGCGGAAGTGGTGGCGGACAAACCCGGCAAGCTGGATTTTCAGCTGGAGCAAAACGGGCGGAATCTGTCCGGCGGTCAACGGCAGCGGCTGTCCATCGCCCGCACCCTGGTTCAAAAACCGGAAATTCTGATTTTGGACGACAGCTCCAGCGCCCTGGACTATGCCACCGACGCGGCTTTGCGGCAGGCCATTGCGCGGCTGCAAAACACCACCGTTTTTCTGGTTTCCCAGCGGATTGCCGGCATCCGTCACGCAGACCTGATTCTGGTATTGGACAACGGCCATCTGGCGGGCCAGGGCACCCACGACCAATTGATGCAAACCTGCCAGACCTACCGGGAAATTTATTTTTCCCAGTATCCTGAAGCCCGCAGGGCTTGACACAAAGAGGTGGTTGACATGAAAAAAGCGCCTTCCCGCACTGAAAAAACCGCCGGGACCGGCGGCGCGGCCCTGCGGCGGCTTCTGCAATTTCTGGCGCATTACCGGCTTTTGCTGGGTCTGAGCATTCTGCTGGCAGCGCTCTGTGTAATTCTCCAGCTGTATGTGCCCATGCTGTTTGGCGACGCCATTGACGAGATCATTGGCGCCCATCAGGTGCGCTTTGCTGCCCTGCGGCACACTCTGATCCAGATTCTGATTCTGGTCGCCGTATCTGCCGCTGCGTCCTGGAGCATGAACCTGCTGAACAACCATATCGCCTATGGCGTTGTCCGGGATCTGCGTGCCAGAGCCATCCGCCACATTCAAAAACTGCCGCTGTCCTATCTGGACAGCCACAGTGCCGGCGACATCGTCAGCCGCCTGATTGCGGACACGGACGTGGTTTCCGACGGCCTGTTGTTGGGGTTTACGCAGCTGTTTTCCGGCATTATGACCATTTTCGTAACCCTGGCGTTCATGTTCTCCAAGAATCTCTGGATCACCCTGCTGGTGCTGGTTCTGACGCCGGTCAGCTTCCTGGTGGCCGGGTTCATTGCCAGCCGTTCCTTTCATATGTTCCAGAAGCAGAGTGAAACCCGGGGGCAATTGACCGCCCTGGTGGAAGAGCTGGTGGGCGGTCAGAAAGTCGTGCAGGCTTTCGGATACGAAGCCAGGGCTTCCGCCCAATTCGCCGGAATTAACCAGACGCTGGCGGCCCACAGCCAAAAGGCCATTTTCTACAGCAGTCTAACCAACCCCTCCACCCGATTCGTCAACAATCTCATCTACGCCGCCGTGGCCTTGGCGGGTGTCCTGCTGATTCCCGGCGGCAGCCTGACCGTAGGCGGGCTGACGGTACTGCTGTCCTACGCCAACCAGTATATGAAACCCTTCAACGACATCAGCGCCGTGATCACCGAGGTACAAAACGCCCTGGCCTGTGCCGCCCGAATCTTCGATTTCCTGGAGGCAGAGGAAGAGTCCCCCGATGCCTCCGGAACGTTGGAGGACATCCGCGGCGATGTGTCCATTGAGAACGTCTCCTTCCGCTATGACCCTGCCAAGCCCCTCATCGAGCATTTCAATCTCCACGCCGCCCCAGGCACTCGAGTGGCTCTGGTAGGCCCCACGGGCTGCGGCAAAACCACCTTCATCAATCTGCTGATGCGGTTTTATGACGTCACCGGCGGCCGGATCTGTATTGACGGCGTTCCCATCACCGATCTGTCACGGCATGCCCTGCGCAGCTGTTTTGGCATGGTTCTCCAAGATACCTGGATCAAGCAGGGCACCGTCCGGGAAAACATTGCGTTTGGCCGCCCCGACGCTTCGGACGCGGAAATCATCGCCGCGGCAAAGCAGGCCCACAGCTGGTCTTTTATCCAGCGCCTGCCCCAGGGGCTGGATACCGTCCTTCAGGAGGATGAGATCTCTGGCTCAAAACAGGCCAACAACTCCGTGAAAACCCTAGAACTGCAACGGTTCTAGGGCTTCCCTTTTTCTTCCGTTTTCCTGTTTGTTAGTAACGTGTCAGTAATGCTGTTTCCTTCAACAGCATCAACCAGTGTTTTAACATCAACATGCGTATAGATGTTTG
>CBCPMX010000034.1:0-9273 GCA_965120355.1 uncultured Oscillospiraceae bacterium | reverse complement strand
GGTTTCCAAAACAGTCTGATCCTCCGGTGACGCAAACCCATGGACTACGCCGTCATAGCCGTCACACAAATACTCCCGGTTCTCATATTCACAATCGTGTGCCGTATAAAACTCCATTCCAATACTCGCAGCCAAGCCCGGCATCGTCAGGCACCAAGCAACAAGCGCCAAAGACAATATTTTTTCATATTCCCTCCGGGTTTATACACCCACTTTTCAAGAGTCATTTTCCCTATTTCCTTCGCTTCCAGAACACCGCGATCAGTACCGCTGTCACGCCGATGACCGCTACCACCAGTGCTATGACCAGCTCTAAATTTTCGCTGTCTGCGCTTGATTCGGATTCCTTCATCTGCTGCGCCGCAGATGAAGCCGGATGTTCCTCTGCGGCGGTATTTTCCTGTTCCGCCGAAATGGTCACATGCCCCTCCTGCTGGGCCACGCTGCGCACCTGCTCTACTTCCACTGCCGCAATGTCCGCATTCATGGGGTCCGTCACACAGATCCAGCCGTGGTCCCCCATGTAATAGGCTACATAGCACCAGAGTTCTCCTTCTTCATCCACATAGGTTTTAGAAAACCCAAAGGTCTCAAAATACTCCGGTACGGTCTCCAACGGCGCAGACAGGTACAACTGGCCGGAACGCGGATATGTCCAGAGGTATCCTGCCTGCAGGCTGTCATAACTGCCGTCGTAGCCGGTGATCTCAGACGCATGATCCTCACAGAAGGATTCGTTGTCATAAATCAGTGCCAGATCGTCCATGGGAATCCACCCCTGTTGGTCTTTCTTCCCGTAGAGGCCCCAAGTCAACGCTTCACCCGTATAAATATAATAAATCCACAGGGTCTCGCCGTTTTCGAACGTCTCCAGCACCGTCAGATCCTCTGGAGAAGTGTAGCCGCGCACCACGCCGTCATAGCCGTCGCAGAGGAATTGCCGTCCGGTATATGCAAGTTCCGCCCGATGTTCCTCATAGAAATCCGTGGCGGCGTCTTCGCCATAAGGCTCCCATAGAACATCGGCCAGCGCCGTCGTGGACAGGCAGGAAACCAGCAGCAGGAAAATCAGCGCTTTTTTCATTGCTCTCTTCCCCCCTCACTTCCTCCGGAATTTTCGGATCAGGGCCACCGTGACGGCCACAAGCAGCGCCACCAGCCCCAAGGCAATCAGCCCATATACAATGGCAGGCAGGACGAACACCACCGGCGAAATGACCACGTCAAGCACGGGAAACGTATGCATCTTCCACACTCCTTTCAATATCCTGATGATTGTCTGACCTGAAAGCGCTGCCCGCGGTGAATTCCACAGCCGCGCTTCAGCGTAATCGTTTTCTGAATGGCATCAGAGCAGCAGCCCCACGCCATAGGAAAACCCGTTGACCAGAACCGCAAACAGGACCGGCCTGCGGATCTTCTCGCCCCGTGTACTGTAAAGCCACGCCTCTGTGGCCGCGGCCCAAAGCTCCAGCCCCAGCGTCGCCGCCCAGAGCGGCAGCGGCAGATACCACTTTGCCAGATGATAGCACAGTACCACCACCGGATTGGTCAGAACGTTGACCAGCACGCACAGCAGCAGGTCTTTTTTCCGCAGGCCCCAGACCAGCGCAAAGGCCCCTTCCAGCAGTTCCGTTGCTGCCAGGGAAACCCCCAGAGACAGCAGCAGCGTTTCGATCATCTCCGCCGCTCCCTTCTCAGGCCCGGCACCAGCAGCGCCAGAGAGAGCAGCGCGCCCAGCCCATAGCTCCAGCCGGCGGTCAGGCTGGGCAGCCCCAGCCATACCGGTACAAACCCGAGAAATAGGGCGAAGGTCAGCAAGCCAAAGGAAAAGCCCTTCGCCCCCGGCAGCAGCCGGGCCATCGCCCACAGGGTAATGGGCATGGTCATGTTGAACAGGAAGATCGCCAGTACGCCCGGCACGGCCCAATCGGAAAGGCAGAACAGTACCGCCGACAGCGCCAGAGACGCTGCCGCGGTGCGTACCGCGCCAAACCGGTCCGCCAGCAGACCGCCCGCCGCCTTCCCGAACACCACGCCGCACACTGCCGCCGCGGCCCATGGGCCGGTTTTCCACCCAAAGGTCATAACCATGCCCACATAGGAGCGCAGGCAGACTACCAGGAACAAGCACAGCGCCAGTAAAATTCCCGCTCGGTCCAGCGCCAGCTCCACCGGGGCGTTCCCGGAGCGCATGGACTTTGCGGGCATCCAGCCGGCCCACAGAATCAGCCCTGCAAAGACGGCCAGAGCCAGGAGGATTCCCGCCGTGCCGCCGGGATTCTTTGCCAGCAGGCCCCCGCAGTAGATACCGAACGCGCCAGGGGAGACGAAAATTCCCAATGGGCCGCTCTTTTCTGTACTGCCGTTGAGCACATCCAAACCGCCGCCTACATGGAACAGCGCGTTCCCGAGACCCGCCGTGACCGCGCATGCCAGCGGCATACTCCGCAGCGCATAGGCCGCCGCCACGCTCAGCGCGCCTGCAGCGGCCACCACGGCATTCCGGTCAAAGCGGTCCGCCAACAGGCCAATGGGCATCTGCCCCGCGAAGGCAAAGAAATTATATAACAACAAAACGATGGCCCAGGTACCGGCCGGCTCCCTCGGCAGAGAAAGGATCAGATAGGCACAGCCCAGGTCCACCAGAAAGTGCGCCATGGAATACAGTGCCAATTGTACGGTGAATTTTCTCATTTTCTCCGCGTCTCCCTTCTCCAATTTGGGCAATTAGACGAAAGCCGCCGGAAAAAGTTCCATCCCGGCGGCAAAAATGAATGATATTTCAAGTTTTTTCGTCTGTAAAAAACAGCGACATCTGCGGATCCACCCTGCGCAGCTCCACCAGAGACTGCGGGCCGTCCGGCGCGATAGCGCCTGCGCCGCGTTCGATCAACCCTTTGGCGCCCGGACTGCCGTCATCACAGACGTACACTGGCGACCAGCCTTTCTTGATGTTTTCCAGACAGCCTGTCCAGGTGCCGCCGCTGCCATAATCCGTCTGCGCGGCCAACGCCATGCGGCCCATGGCGTGGATCAGGCGGTTGCGGTTGGAAGCCCGTATGGGGGAGAACGGCTCTGCATAGCCCATCTCGCTGACCATGAGCAAGCTTTCTCTCGCCTCATGCAGGCGGCTTACAAGAGAATCGGCTACAAAGGCCAATACCTGGCCGCCCTGCGCCAAACACGCCTCCTGCGCCTCGGTATCCGCTCCCACAGCGCCGCCGGAAATCAGTGTAAACTGCTCCTGTGCGGCCAGCCTTCCCACACGCCGGGCAAAGATCCGCCCGGTCTTCTCCAACTTCCGGGAGCCTACCAGGGCAACGCCCGGCTTTGACAGGATGCTGCTGTCTCCATGACAGAACAGGACTGGAGGACAATCCATGCCCAACTGCTCCCACAGCCGCCGGGGATAGGCGGCGGATAGGCGCGTGACCGGATAGCACCCAAGGGCTTCCGCCCTGGCCAGATATTCATCCAGCGCCTGTTCCCGGTTCAGCAGCGCTTCGATCCGCGCGGCGTCGTCCGCATCATAGCCCAAGTGTTCCAGATCCCGGGCCTTTAACTCTGTCATCGGGTCCTTTCCGCCAATGCCAATGGCGGACGCCCGCAGGCTCA
Source organism: uncultured Oscillospiraceae bacterium (assembly GCA_965120355.1). Classification (GTDB taxonomy): domain Bacteria; phylum Bacillota; class Clostridia; order Oscillospirales; family Oscillospiraceae; genus CBCPMX01. Next base: position 5,655 of record CBCPMX010000034.1, on the reverse strand, counting down.
AATTGCGGAACTGCGCTATGGTCAGCGGCCGGACACCGGCGTTTCCGAAAGTACTGCACAACAGCAGCACACCCCGCTCTGTCTGTCCGATCATTTGTATTTCTTCTTAATGACGGGAGCCTTGACCACTTCCTCCACCAGTTGGCCCTCCTCGTTGAACTTCATGGGCCGAATGGTGAAGTGGGAATACTTAGAAATTTCGTCCAGCTTGGCCTTTTCGGGGAAGCTGCCGATGATGGCATAACTGACGCCTTTTTTCTTGGCCCGGCCTGTCCGGCCAATGCGGTGAATATAGTACTCATTTTCCTCTGGCACGTCGTAGTTGATGACGCAGTCCACATCGTCTACATCAATGCCCCGGGATGCGACGTCTGTGGCAATGAGCACCTGCAGTTTGCCCTGCCGGAAAGTCTGCATAACTTTTTCCCGCTGGCTCTGGCGGATGTCGCCGTGGATGCAGTCTACGGTCATGCCCTTGTTTTGCAGGTCGTCGCTGAGCCGCTGGCACATGTGTTTGGTGTTGCAGAAGATGATGGTCCGCTCAAAGCCGCCGTACCGCAGCAAACGCAGGGTCGTCTCCATTTTTGCCAGGGCAGAAACAGTGATGGAATATTGGTCAATGTCCGGCTTATTCTCCACATCTGCAGGAACCGTAATCTCCTCTTCCTCCCGCTGATACATCCAGGAGACGGTCATGACCTCTTCGGAAATGGTGGCCGAGAACAGGCCCAGATGCTTTTTTGGATGCTGAACACCGCAGACCGTCACTGGCTGGAGCATTTTAATCTTATCCAGGATTTTGGTAACATCCTTGAAGAACCCCATGTCCAGCATCCGGTCCGCTTCGTCCAGAACCACGGAATGAATTTTGTCCAGACGAAGATTTTTCCGGTTATAATGATCCATGAGGCGGCCTGGTGTGGCAACCACAATCTGCGGATTCCGCTTGAGCGATTTTTCCTGCGGCTCCAGTTTTGCCCCGCCATAGATCACCGCCACGCGGATGCCCTTTTTAAAGGCCAGCAGCGCCCGCATCTCGTCGCAGATCTGGATGGCCAATTCACGGGTTGGGGCCAGAATCAGGCCCTGCAGGTCGCTGCTTTCCGAGTCAATGTGCTCGATCATGGGAATCCCGAAGGCAAAGGTCTTGCCCGTGCCAGTGGGTGCTTTGGCAATGACGTCTTTCCAGTTCAGAAGATGGGGAATTGCCTCCTCCTGGATGCGGGTGGGGTAGCCGTAGCCCTTTTGATCCAGTGCTTTTAGAATCTCCTCAGACAGGCCGAGATCGGCAAATGTTTTTTTGTCCATAGTACATTCGTCCTTACTGCATGTTCGATCTGTATTGTCTGGATTTATTTTACCACGAGGCAGGACACATTGCAAGCGTCCCGAAAATATGGTACAATACTGTTTCAGAACCTGTGAACCTATATAAAGATCACTCAGGAGGTGCGCTATGAGCAAAGCTGATGAACTGTTTATCGCCAACTGCCGGGACATTCTGCAAAACGGCGTTTGGGATACGGATCAGGCCGTCCGGCCCCGTTGGGAGGATGGAACCCCTGCCCATACCGTCAAAAAATTCGGCATTGTCAACCGCTATGACCTGCGGGAAGAATTTCCCGTTCTCACCATTCGCCGGACCTACTACCGCTCCGCCATCGACGAGGTGTTGTGGATCTGGCAAAAAAAGAGCAACAATGTCCGGGATCTGGCCAGCCACGTTTGGGATGCCTGGGCGGACGAAACGGGTTCCATCGGCAAAGCCTACGGGTATCAGTTGGGTGTGAAACACCAGTATCCAGAAGGCGAATTTGACCAGGTGGACCGGGTGCTCTACGATCTGAAGCACAATCCGGCCTCCCGCCGGATTCTGACCAATCTCTATAATTTCCAGGACCTGCATGAGATGGCCCTGTACCCCTGCGCGTATTCTATGACGTTCAATGTCAGCGGAAATGTGCTCAACGGAATCCTGAACCAGCGCAGCCAGGATATGCTGGCGGCCAACAACTGGAATGTAGTGCAATATTCGGCTCTTCTGATGATGATGGCGCAGGTCTCCGGCCTGGTGGCGGGGGAGCTGATCCATGTCATCGCGGACGCCCACATCTATGACCGCCATGTACCCATTGTGGAGAAAATGCTGAAGCAGCCGATCCTGCCTGCACCCAAAATGGTTTTGGATCCGTCCATCGATGATTTCTACCAGTTCACCCGCTACAGCTTTACACTGGAAAACTATCAGTACGCACCCTTTGAGGACAAAATCCCTGTAGCGATCTGAGAGGAGGGACGCCATGAAAGCGATCGTCAACGCCAACATCCCCTCCGGCTGGGGCATCGGCGCCAAGGGACAGCTTCTGTCCCATATCTCCGCCGATATGAAACGCTTTGCTGCTTTGACTACCGGCAATGTCGTCATCTATGGACGAAAGACTTTGGAGACCTATCCCGGCAAGCGGCCGCTGAAAAACCGGATCAACATCATTTTGTCCACGGACACCCGCTACACGGTGGAAGGGGCTGTGGTGGTTCACTCTCTGGAGGAGCTGTTTGCGCACTGCCGCCAGTATCCCACTGAGAAGCTCTGGGTGCTGGGGGGCGAGCGTGTTTATCGCGCGCTGCTGCCCTATTGCAGCGCCGTGGAGGTCACCCGGTCCTTTGAGCGGCTGGAGGGCGCGGACGCCTTTTTCCCGGATCTGGACCAGCTGCCCCAGTGGCAGGCAGCCGAAGAATCGCCCGTTCTGGAGGAGGACGGAAAGCGGTATCAATTTGCGGTGTACCAAAACACCGCCGTCCGGGAGTTTGCACTCTGAGTGCGCCGGAGGTGGGACTCCGTTTGAACTCCGGCGCGGCCCGTAGGGGCGCCTTTGCCTAGGAGGTCGGCCCCAATAAAAAGGGCTTTGACTGAGCCAGGGCGGCCTGAAACGGGCCGGCCTGGCTGTTTGCGCGTGGGGGTATTTTGCCCTGAAAATTTCCAAAACCCATGGGAGTTTCGCAACTGATATGGAAAACAGGAAACTGTCGCTGGAAAATCTGTGCTGAATCCGGTATGCTGATTGCAGGGAAACCCCGAAGAACCCGTTTTTGATTCTGGGCGAATCTTTGGCGCCTTGTCAAATGGAGCCTGACGTTCTCGTCTGCAGTTCTCGCCGGTGGATTCGGCGGTTCCTTAGAGACACCCAAATGAGGAGGCACAGCGAAATGGATTACGAAAAGATTGTGCAGGAGTTGGAAGATACGGCTTATGCCCTATACCGCCGTGTCAATCTGGAGACCCGTGAGGTGGACTTCCGGCAGGAGGAGCTGGACGGCATGACCAGTATTCTGTCCGCCCAGAATACGATCTCTGCGGCTGTCCTGCGGGCCTTTTATCTGGAAAAGGAGGCTGCCGTATGATGACACTGGAGCGCAGACTGGTCAATGTCCATAAAGTTATGCATGAGGATATGAAGCACTGCAAGGATGATCACGCTGACCTGCAAAAGGAGCAGATGCGGTGGATGGATACAATTCTCGATGATGCAGCTGTATGCCGGACCATGGCGGCGTTTTTCCGCGGAGAGCCGGTTCTGGCCCAGCGGCCTGATGGTGCAGATGAGGAGACTGTGGCGCAGGCGCTGGACATGGGCGTAAAGGCGCTCAGTTTCCCGTATGTGCAGATTGCAGGTGATCACTTGACGGCCAAAGCCATGTGGATGGCGGAAACCGCCGGCGGGCAAAAGCCCTTTTGGGCGCAGTTCATAAAAGTCCATGGACAGTGGAGCGTGTGGAAGCTGAAGCTGGATCCGGTGTTCTCCGATTTGCCGGAACCCTATGACGCCGAACCGGGTGTGGAGCCGGAGCTGGAGCCGGAGCCGATGCGCGGCGGACCTGGTGAACCGCCCCCAGGACCTGGCGGACCTGGTGAACCGCCTCCGGGACCTGGCGGTCCGGGAGCAGGTCCCGCTCCTGGCGGCCCGCCTTTCGATCCGGACGCTCGGGATGACATTTTCCAGATGGATGCCCACATTGCCCGCCTGACCAGTGATGTGGAGATGATTACCAAATTGGCGCTGCCCGACTTTGAGAGAGAGTTTAATGCTGCCAACGAAAAAATGGATCTGTGCCGCGCCGTAATGACACCGCAAAAGGTGCTGGAGCGGATGCGGACAACGCTCTAAACAGGATGCCCCCGCCGGACCTGGTCCGGCGGGGGCAGTTGTCATTTGTAAAGGCAGTGGTGTGTGGAGGCAAATCAGGGCTGGCGACGGCTTTTGCGGCGGCGGGGATAGGCGCGGCTTTTGGATCTGTGTTCCAGCTTTGCCGGCTCCTCGTACTTGGCACAGATCTTAAAGATTTGGCTGGCATCGCTGTCCTTGTCATAGACACGGGCTATGGCATGAAATTGACCGTCGCTGTCCTGCTGCATGGACAAGAGCGTATAATAGGTACTATGCACACTACAGCGGGCTTTGGCAATAAAGTGACGGCCGTTGTCTACAGGAAAATAGTTGATGTGATACAGCTTATTCCGGCACTCCGGACACAATAAAAGCCGGGCGTCACGGCTGCTGGCACAGGCGATGGCAGTGGGAAAGGGACCACACTCCCATTGGGTCAGAGGCGTACCCGTCTCTACCAGAGCGCCGGCCATTCGGGCGGCATCGTCCAGAAGGGCGATACGCCGTTCCTCAGCGCGCTGGGCAAAGATCCGGTCGAGTTCCGCAGTTTCCGGCAGCTGTATATAGTGTTGGAGCAGCCATTTCCCCACAAGGGCGGTATAATAGGCATCGTGGCTGGCGTCGTGAAAGGTCAAAGGCGCATCCAATTGGCAATGTGCAATGGCAGCTTTTAGGGAATATTGCTGGTTGGTGTCAAAGCAGAGATAGCCAAAGGCTTTCTGCAGGTCATATTCCTCGGTGATCCAGTGCTTGTCCAGGTGGTAGTGATCCAGATTCTCGTGAAAAACCCGCAGATCCTCAGCACCCCAGGTGACGAACTGAACATCTTCTCCGCACCAGCTGCGGAACTTGTTCAGGGCCTGGAAAAAATTCGGAGCATTGCGCAGTGTCTTTTTTTCCACCGGCACCAGCTCCCGTACACGGAAGTGCAGCGCCCGGTGATACATCGGCCGTACCCACTGAGAGAACACCACCGGCTCACTGTCCCATGTATCCATGCGAACGGCGCCTATTTGAATGATTTCATTGAATTTCTGCTCAGGGGTGGCGGGAAATCCCTGATTCCACTCCAGATCCAATACGACGATGGCCATAACTCACGCTCCAAATTTCTTCTGTCACTGCGCTATTATATCACAGGCACAGGAAAAATGGAATCACCTTCTAAAATTTTGACAGCCCGCAGCTTCCGCCGGGCGCTGCGCGGACAACTGCACTTTAAAAAATTGGCCGCGCAGGAAAGAATACCTGCGGCGGCCAAGAGAAAGGGGCATCCTGCAGGAACTGCAGGAAAAGAAACGATCACGGTTGGGTAGGGAACATGTTCCCATTTTTCAGACTCAGAGAGATTCGATCCGCGATGAGGGCAATGAATTCGGAATTGGTGGGTTTGCCTTTGGTGTTAGGCAACATGCGTTATAGCTAAAATAACTCTACAAAAAAATCGCCTGTATTGTTGGCTGCTATTTGTTTAACGGCTCTGTTCCAA
>CBCPMX010000033.1:0-40235 GCA_965120355.1 uncultured Oscillospiraceae bacterium | reverse complement strand
AACCGGCTGCGGCAATGCGTTTCCTCTTCCGAACCGAGCGTCTGACAAAGGCGCAATGGCTATAGAAGTTATTGGGAAGCTCCGGGCAGAGGGGAATGGCCTGCGTTTGAGATTATCTGCTATATACCGGAAATAGAGGGGCTGTTTGCCGCCGGGAGGTTCGGAGAGCGGAGAAAGCCCGCAGCATCCTTCTCCGACCGGTACGATATCAGTTTCACATCGGCGTATCTGGTCAATACGACCTTTGCAGGTGTCCATATTTGGGCTGCTCCATGGAGCTAGACCCTGTGCAGGACGGTCCACTTACGTTTTGCTTGCCAAGATATTGCCGGGCAGCATGGACTTCATACAATTTATATACGAGGGGCAATTTATAAATACCTGTTTTTCCTGCAAAGTTCCCTATATTTCGTATTCGGATCATTTTTTGCGGCTTGCATGATCTTCCAGATTCACTATAATAAAACATAGGAACCCACTGCGGCATTTGGCAAGTGCGGTGCGCAAAAGCGCTGGTTGCAGATGCAGGCGGTTGGTTCGAAGATGGTGCAGGACGACTTATGAACCGGCGCGGAACGCCGCGTCAACTGGAACAGGAGGTACAAATATGCCTGAATTTATAAAATTTACCCCCGGTGTGTATCTGGACTTTGAACGGGAGCAAGTCCAGGAGCGTTTGGACATCGCGTCCGGGAAAAAGCCCATGAAGGGCGGGTTCCCACCCAGAGCACCGAAACCCTATTCCGTGGAGGAGGTTCTGGCGTACAACCAGAAATGGGACCCCTATAATCCGCTGTTCAACGATCCCGCGTATGCCAAACAGGCCGGATACGACAATCTGCCTGCCTTCCCTGGGTTTGCGGGCATGGGCGCCATGGGCGCGCCGGGCTTTGTCAAGGACATTGCTGATTTCTTCTGCTACACCAACGACGGTACCGACATCCGCCTGGCGCGGCCCATTGTGGCCGGGGACTTCCTGACGCAGGGAGAGAGCAAGGGCGAATTTTATGAGGTCACAGAGCCTGGCTCGGATCTGCGGCAGTGGTATTCCGGCGGCACCTCCACCATGGTGGATCAGCAAGGCCAGACTGTTGTCACCGCTACCAGCAACGTTCGCGACTGTTATAAAAAGTACGATACTGACGACGTGCCCTATGACTTCTCTGCCAACATGAGCGCTTGGTGCGACTACTTTCCCCCTGCCCACTACACCACCGATGAGGACTGGGAGACCATCCGCCGGTTGTGGGCGGAGGAGGAGATTCGTGGGGCCGAACCCCGGTACTGGGAGGACGTTGAAGTCGGCACCTTCATGACGCCCACCTGCTCCGGCCCCATCACCTATATGGATATGATCGCCTGGTACGGCGCGCGTCCCCTGTCCCGCCAGCAGCTGTGCGACAAAGAAGCCCTGAAGACCATGTTCCGTGACGGCAATGGCAACTATCTGTTTGAGACAGCGCTGCATCTGGGTACCCGCAATATCCCCAATGGCCGCATGGTCTGGTACAATGACACCGGCGCGCGGAATGTGGCCAGGACGGTGACCAACTGGATCGGCGATGCCGGCTATGTCAGCCGCTTTTGCTGGCGGTTCTTCCCGTTCTACAAGGAAATGCGCGCCTGGAAGCCCTATGATTACGATCTGATCTGCCAGGTGGTTCCCGGCTATGAGAACCGCCCGCTGAACCGGCATGGTTCTGAAGGCGACACCTGTATCGGCAAGGCGTACATCTATGACAAATACATCGACGGCGAAGGCCGTCACTGCATCAAAATCTGTGCCTGGGGCGAAACGCTGGACGGCGACATTGTGCAGGTGTGCCCCATGGAGGCCGTCCTGCCCAGCCGCGGATAAGGGGGGACGCACGATGGCAAAACGGAAAGCACTGATTCTCTATGGCTCAATTACCGGCAACACGGAAAAGGTGGGCCGGGCCTTTGCGGAGGTCTGTACAGAGTACGGCTTTGAAGCCGACTGCGTCAAAATCGACCCCAAGCGGGACTGGATGGAGCAGCCGGTCTTTCTTGAGGACTATGACCTGGTCTGCCTTGGCAGCCCCATTATTGCCGGCCTTCCCTACAAAGAGGTCAGCATGCTCATGGGCCTGCAGGGGACCAAATCCCTGTACCGCAACCGCGAAACGCTGGAGATGTTCCGGAAAATGCGGGAGAGCGGCAGCCCGCCCGGTCCCGGCGGACACAGCCTGATCCGCCAGGGCACAGGAATTCCCGGTGTGGTCTGCCCTGACGTGGGTACCGGCGCACCAGGGGCCAAGGGCGAGCAGAAAAAGACCATTTATGGCGTCGTATTCTGCACCTATGGCGGCAGCGGCGTCGGACCTGAAGAGTGCTACGGCTCCTTGGAGGTTCTGGTGGAGCTGATGCGGGTCAACGGTATTCGCACCGTGGGCAAGTTCGCCTGCCCCGGCAGGGAATTGCGGCACACCTCTGTGGACGGGCTGGCCGTCAAGTTCAAAATGAACATTGACGAGACCCAAGCGCTGCTCCAGCGTTATCAGGATGACCCCAATGCAGCGGAATTCACCGCTATGGCCCCGGAGCAGTTGGCCACGCTGAAAAAAGCTGCCGCCATCAAAGACGAGGACAGCTTCGGCGTGGGCGAGGCCACCATGGTGGACAACGACCCCATGGGCTGCGGCAAGCCCGGCTCTGTGCTTTGGCACTATGATTTCCAGAACCGGCCCAGCCAGCGGGACCTCGCCAAGGCCAAAATCTTTTTATCCGAGGTGGTGGAGGACTACTTCCTCACCTTCAGCGGCGATCCCAGACCGCCCTACTCCGTGTATACCTGCATCAGCTGACTGAGAATGCGGTGCCCGCGATGAGAACTTCCCATCGCGGACACCGCATTTGCGTTTGCTGACAATCATGCCAGCGCCGCCGGCGCATATTTGGATTGGAAACCAGAGACCGAATGCTCCGCGTAAAAAATGCGGCGTGTCCGCTCAGTTCTGATACTGGATATCCGGCGCTTCGCACAGGGGGAACAGCGACAGTATTTCCGTATCCAGCGGCGCGCCATCCAGCCGCACGGCACGGATGCGGCTGTTGCCGTAGGTCTTATAATAGAAGGTCCGTGTTACGGCACTGATGCAGCAGGCATAAGTGGTGATGTCGTACCGGCCTTCTGGGGTTACGACGCTGCCGCGCACCATGGCCACCGTGTCCAGCAGATGGAAAAATTCCGACACCTGCGGCAGCTCTGACGCCGCTTCCGGAGAATTGAGTTTGTGGAAGGCGGCCCTGACATAGCGGGAGGCCGGCGAGGCGTCGCCGGGCAGACCAATGGCGCCCATACCCTGCCCAAAGGGATGCAGCGGCATGTCCGGCGCAAGGCGGTTTTGTACCTGGTGGACGTCAAGCCCCTGGTACTGGTTCAGATTCATCTGATGGAAGGGGAACGGCGGGTTGTTGGTGAGCACCCCCACCGGATCTTCATAGAGAAAGACGCCGTCCTTCGTGGCTTCCAGTACCATGGCGCCGCACCGGTCGGCGATATGCCAGTGCAGCGGCGCCAGAGGCAGCCCTTCGGAAAAAGGGATGCCCAATGGACGAAAGCGCGCCAGCCGGACACGGACTTCCGCCAAGTCTTTGCAGCTGCCCAGCACCCAGGGAATCAGCTCATAGGGGGCGACTGCGTCAAAGCCCTCCGGAACTGCGGGATCATACCATGCGTTGCCGGGAAAGTACAGTCCGGCCATATACAGACCCATCTCATTCATGGCCTCCGCGTACAGTGGCTGGCCCTGCGCCACATTGGCCATGCCCACCATGGCATAGTGCGCGGCCATGTCCGGCTGCCGGCGAAACCGCAGCGGAAAGCGCCGCGGTGTGACGGCGACCTGCTCCCCAAAGGAATATTCTAAATCCAGATTGCGGCCAAAATAGCCGCCTGCGTGAAACATTGCGATACTTGTGCACATTGTGCAGATCGCTCCTTCCGCGTGATGATTTGGTCAGGTACGGCAGACCCCGGATATCTCCAGTTTATCCCGTTTTAGAACAAACAAACGGACGGGCCTGAAAAATTTTCAAAGACGCCTTAGGAGCCTGGGCATATGGCAGAAGCCTGCAGTGTCCGCCGGATGGCGGCCGCCATGGCTGCCGCGTCCAGGGGCCTGCCAAGATAAAATTCCTGGGCAAACACTGCCTGATAAATCAGCATGGCCAATCCGTTGTCTACTTGCAGACCCCGCGCCTGGGCTGCCTGCAGCAGCGGCGTCCGGGGCGGCGCATAGAGGATGTCGCAGACGGTGCAGCGGCGCTTCAGCCGGTTTACAAAGGACAAATCCAAGGCGTTTGCCCCCTCCAGGGCCAGCGTGCTGACCACGATGTCCGCATCGGGGAACGGGTCGGCCATGGTCTGGGCCTGCATGACCTGTGGGAAGCGGCTGCAAAGGGCCTGGGCCTTGGAAACCGTGCGGTTGCGGATGTAGACGGCCTTTGCCCCGTCCTGCACCGCCCGCAGGGCGATAGAAGACGCGGCGCCTCCGGCCCCCAGCAGTACGACGGTCTGCCCTGAAAAACCGGTTCCCAGATCCTCCAGGGCGCGGGCGAAGCCGGCCCCGTCGGTGTTGTGGCCAATCAAGCGGCCTTGGTCGTTTTTCACCGAATTGACCGCGCCGTAAAAGCGGGCCTCCTGGGTCAGCTCGTCCACCAGGTTTCCCAAGTCCAGCTTGTGGGGCATGGTGGCGTTGAACGCAGCAATGTCCGCCACGCGCACTGCGTCCACCCAGCGGCGCAGATCCTCCCGGCGGATGCGGCGGGCCAGATAGACGGCGTCCTCCCCCAGTTCCCGGAGAATGGTGTTGTGGAGCAGGGGCGACAGGCTGTGGGCGATGGGATCGCCGATGACGGCCATGAGGGCCGTGGCATTGTGGTATTCCAGCTTCATGCCTGCTGCCCCGCAAAATAGCCCATGGCCGCAATATAGCCGTAGGAACCAAGGCCGCAGATCTGCCCCACGCAGGCCGGCGCGGTGACGGACGTATGGCGGAATTCCTCCCGCTGATGGACATTGGAGATATGGACCTCGATGGCCGGTACGTCCACCGCCTTTAAGGCGTCGAGAATGGCATAGCTGTAGTGGGTATAGGCGCCGGGATTGAGGATGATGGCGTCGTAGACGCCGCGCGCGCTGTGGATCGCGTCGATGATGGCGCCCTCGTGATTGGACTGGAAGCACTCGGCTTCGCACTCCATGGCCGCCGCCGCGTGTTTCAGCTTCCGGCACAGGCCCTCGTAGTCCAGTGTGCCGTAAATGCCCGGCTCCCGTACGCCCAGGAGATTCAGATTCGGACCGTTGATGATTAGAAATTTCATAAAAACGCCTCCACCTTGTTCAGAAGTTCTTCCACGGCTGCCTCTGGGGAAGCCGGATCGGTGACGGTCACGTCAGCCCAGGCCCGGTATACCGGCTCCCGCTGGCGGAACCGCTCCAGAAACGCCGCCCGGTCCTGTTGGGCCAGAGGCCGGCCCTGGGTGTCCAGGCTGTCATAAATGGCGCCCGGATCCCGGTTCAGAAACACCACCACGCCGCTGCTGCCCAGGGCGTCCCGACAGGCCGCCTGCAGGGGAAGGCCGCCGCCGCAGGCGATGACCAGATTCTGCTGCCCGCTCAGTTCCCGACAGACATCCAGTTCCAGCGCCCGGAAGTACGGTTCGCCTTCGGCGGCAAAAATCTCCGCAATGGTGCGGCCCTGCCGCTGCTCGATATAGGCGTCGGTGTCGATCAGTTCCCGGCCAAGGCGCTGGGCCAGCAGCTTTCCGCAGGTGGTTTTGCCGCAGCCCATCATGCCGGTGAGCACAAGATTCTTCACAGCGCTGCCTCCTGTTGAGGGGCGGCCTGCTTTACACCGATGTACATGATGTGCTCCGACCAGCTCAGCAGGTCGGGCCGCTCCAGATATTTTTTTGCCAGCTCCAGCCACTGCGCCGTCTCCGCCTCCCGCTTCACCAGCTCATACTTGTTGGGCGCCAGGAAGCCCTCCTGCCCGAACAGGTGCAGCCGTTCCAGCGGGAACCGGGCCATGAATGGGGCAATGTTTTGCAGATCATAGGCATAGACATATTCACAAAAGCCTGATCCGCAGAAATCTTCGCACGCAGCAATGCTGTCCAGCCAGCGCCGGTCTTCCGGACAGTCCATACATGCTGGCAGATGCCTGTCGTGCTGCAGGCAGAAGATCACGCCCGCAAAGGACTGAATAAACGAGACGTACAGCTTGCCGCCGGGCTTCAGACGCCGCAGCGCCGCTTCCACCGCGGCCACCCGGTCCTCCTCGGCGTGAAGGTGGTACATGGGCCCCATGAGAAACACATGGTCAAACTGGCCCAGCCCCAGCGCGTCCAGCTCCAGGCAGTTGACGGCATGGGCCTGGATACGCACACCGGCCTCCGCCGCCTTTTTCTGCGCCAGGGCCACGTTGCCCTCGGACAGATCGGCCAATGTGACGGCGCAGCCCTTTTCCGCGTAGTGGATGGAATACCTGCCCGGGCCGCCGCCAATATCCAGAATGGAGTCGCCGGGACGGATATACTTGTCCATCATCCAGGTGGTCAGGGCGAATTCAAAGGGGGTTCCCTCCAGCCTGGACCACTCCAGTTCCGATGCGCCATTATAATATTGCCGGACTGATTCATAATTGTCAATCCCCATCGTTTGCCTCCAAATTGCTCTTGAAATTGCCGAACAGGCGGAACTCCTCCGTCGTCTGGGTCAGCTCGTGGAGCACCGCGTCCATCTCCGGCCCCAGCGTGCCGGTGAACTCCAGGAAGAACATATACTCCCAGCTGCGTCCGGGCAGAGGGCGGGACTCCAGCTTGACCATGTTCAGGCCGTGGACGGCAAAAATGGTCAGAATTTCATGCAGGGAGCCGCTTTGATGGGGCAGAAGGAACACGGTGCTGATTTTGTCCGCCCCGTCCCGCAGCTCCATTTTCGGTGAAACTATCACAAAGCGGGTGGTGTTGGTCTGGGAATAGTTGGTGCCGTGCACCAGAATCTCCAGACCGTACAGCTCTGCCGCCCGTTCGGCACAGATGGCGGCCTTGGTAATGTCGCCGGTCTCGGCCACATACTGGGCGCTGCCGGCGGTGTCGCCGTGGGGGACCTGCACCCAGTCGGGATGCTGGTTCAGGAATTTTTCGCTCTGGAACAGGCCCTGCTCGTGGGAATAGACGTGGGTAATGGTGTCCAGGCTGGCCCCCTTGGGGGCCATGAGGCAGTGCTCCACCTTCACCGTGTTTTCTCCCACGATGTAGCATTCATACTGAGTCAGCAGATCGTAGATCTGCCGGATGGCCCCGGTGGTGCTGTTTTCAATAGGGACCACGCCGTAATCCGCCTGGCCGTCCCGCAGGGAGCGGAATACATCTTCGAACTGGGGCAGGCCCCGGCAGTCCATGTCCCGGCCAAAGAACCGGATGGCCGCCGTCTCGGAATACGCCCCCGGTACGCCCTGATAGGTGACCCGGGGATGGGCCACCGGCTCCCGCGCCGACGCAATGGCGTCCACACACCGGTCGTAGAGGGGATTGCCCCGTCCCTCCTGCACCAGCTGCCGCTGCTGGCGGCGGCTGATGCCCATGATGGTCTCATAGAGCAAAATGACGTCGGTTTTCAGTCCCGGATCCCCCAGTTCCGCCAGCTTTTTTTCAATGACCTCCCGTTCCCGTTTCGGGTCCAGTACAGGCATATTCCGGGCCTGTTTATATTCGCCGACCCGCCGGGTCAGCTCCATACGCCGTTCAAACAAGTGGACGATCTGTTTGTCCACTTCGTCGATGCCGCCGCGCAGCACATCCAATTCTGCCATGATATCAAGCCCCTCCTACTCAAATCTCCAGCAGCTGACACGCCGCCAGCGCCGCTGCCGCCTCAATGACCGGTACCGCCCGATGGACAATACAGGGATCGTGCCGGCCCACAATTTCCAATTCTGCGTTCTGCCGCCGGACAAAGTCCACGGTCTGCTGCTTCTGCGCAATGGACGGCGTGGGTTTCACAGCGACGGTAAAGACGACCGGCATGCCGTTGGTAATGCCGCCGTTGACGCCGCCGTTGCGGTTGGTCCGGGTTTTGACCGTGTCGCCGTCCATATAAAACGGGTCGTTGGCCTGGCTGCCCCGCATGGCCGTCAATCCAAACCCATCACCGAAGGCGACGCCCTTGACTGCCGGGACGGCAAATAAGTGCCCGGACAGAATGCCCTCCACGTTGCAGCCGTAGTCCGGCGCCCCCACGCCGGCGGGCAGGCCCACAATGGCGCATTCAATTTCACCGCCCACGGAGTCCAGGTCCTGCCGGGCCGCCAAAATGGCCGCCTGCATGGCCGCGCCCGCTTCGTCGTCCAGAGTGGGGAACGGCTTGGCGGCCACTTGGGCAAACAGGGCCGCATTGGGTTCCAGTGGGAACCGTCCATCCTGAATGCCCGCCACCGAGGCAATATGGGCTCCGATTACCACACCATGCTGCGCCAGTACCTGTTTTGCAATGGCTCCGGCGGCCACAAGCGGCGCTGTCAGCCGGCCGGAAAAGTGTCCGCCGCCCCGATAGTCGTTGGCGCCCCGGTACCGCAGATGGCCGGTATAATCGGCATGGCCGGGCCGGGCCAGATCTTTTGTGGCGGCATAGTCCTTGGAATGCTGGTCCGTGTTGCGGATGACGATGGTCAGTGGCGTGCCGGTGGTTTTGCCCTGGAAGACGCCGGACAAAATTTCCGGCACGTCAGCTTCTTTCCGGGCTGTGGACAGGGCATTTTTCCCCGTGGCGCGCCGGGACAGCTCAAAGGCCATGGCGTCCAGGTCCAGGGCCAGTCCCGCCGGGACGCCGGTCAGGGTTACGCCGGTGGCGGGACCGTGGGATTCTCCGAAAATTGTGTATTTCATCCTCATACATCCTTTTTGTCAGCACCGGCCATTGAGCCGGCAGATAAAACGTCAAAAGTGCGGCCAAATCGTCAAACATATCATAACCGCCGGCGACACCGTTCCGTTGTCGCAGCCGGCGCAGGCGTCGTTTTCTCCACACAGGCGGCAGGCCAGCCCACACCGTGCAATTTCCGATTCCCGTTTTATCGGATATCGTCCAGAACAATCCAGTATTGTTCCAGGTTTACCTGTTCCTCCGGCTCGAAGACCGTCTTGTCATAGACGCCGCCGTTGGCCAGAATGGTCCGGCGGCTGGCCTCGTTGGTGTCGATGCAGGCGATCATCACCCGTTCCAGCCCCAGCTCCCGGCAATAGGGCAGGGCCTGCCGCAGCATTTCCTTTGCGTAGCCCTTCCGCCGCTCCGACGGGCGGACGGAATAGCCGATGTGGCCGGAGTACTGGCGGAGGTAGTCGTTGAGGGAGTGACGGATCTGGAGCATGCCCACCAACCGGTTGTCTGCTTCCCGGATGCCCAGCAGCTGGGTGGCCGGAACCTTTCCCTCCGGCACCGTAGCCGGATCGGTGAACAGCGCCGTGTGGGCCAGCCATTCCTGGGGATCGGCAAACCGCCGCAGGGGGCCGGTGCCGTCCATGGAGCTGCCGGTGTCCAGAAATTCCTGGCGGTATGCCGCGATCTGTCCGGCATAGTCCGCACTGGGGGTGATCAGCTTGAGCATTTTCATTTCATCGTCCTTTCCTTCTGCATATTCAAAATTTCGTACAGTTCATCCAGAGAGCGCTTACTTCCCGGAAGCCGCGGCCATGCGTCCACCTGGTCATCCTTCTTTCGCGGAACGATATGCATGTGGAAATGCGGCACCGACTGCCCCGCGCATTCGCCGCTGGCATGGAGCAGGTTGACGCCCTCACAGCTGCAGTGTGCCACACAATGCTTTGCCACCCGCTGCACGGTCTCCATCAAATGGGTCAGCGTCTCCGGATCGCAGTCCAGAATGCTCTGCACATGCTTTTTTGGCACTGCCAACATGTGGCCGTCCACATCTCCGGCAACGTCCAGGAACACACAGGTGTGTGCGTCCTCATAGATCATTCTGGAAGGGAGCCGGCCGGCAGCAATGCCGCAGAATACACAATCGTCCATGGGATCGCTCCTCTCGTTCTCTGGTACGTTTTCTTTCCCTCCCTTTCTTTGCCGTGCGGCAAAGAAAGGGGGCTGCCGGAACCAGATATGCCTATCCCTCCGTTATCTGTCCGCCCAAAGCGGCATAATCTTCCCAAAAATTCGGGTAGGATTTGGCCACGCACTCCGCGCCGGTGATGGTCACGGGCCGCTGGCAGCGGGTGGCCGCAATGGCGGCCATCATGGCGATGCGGTGGTCGTTGTGGCTGTCCACCGTCACGCCGCCGGCCAGGGCCGGGACGCCGCGGATGGTCAGACTGTCGGGATGCTCCTCCACATCTGCGCCCATGGCGCTGAGCACCTGGGTCACGGAGGTCAGCCGGTCACTTTCCTTCATCCGCAGGCGGGCGGCATTGACCAGCCGGGTCGTTTGCTCGGCCCGCAGGGCCGCGTGGGCTGCCAGCGGCGGTACCAGGTCCGGGCAGCCGGACACATCCAGCGTCACTTCGCCGGAACCGCACAGCGCCTGCGTAAAACGCGCGGCGCACCGGTCGCCCTGGGCGGAATCCTCGTTCAGGCCGCAGACCGTCACATCGTTTCCCAGCCCCTGCGCCGCATACCAGAATCCGGCCTGGGACCAGTCTGCCTCCACCACTGCGTCTCGTGCCGTCAGCCGCTGGCCGCCGGGAAGCAGGAAGCGGTTCCCGTCCTCCCGCACCTCCACGCCAAACTGCGCCAGGGCCTGCACTGTCATGCGGATGTAATCCCGGGATTCCAGCTCGGTGGTGCTCTCCACCACGGAATCGCCGTCCAGCAGCGCCAGCGCATACAGAAGGCCCGTAAAGAACTGGCTGGACACGTTGCCGGGCAGCCGGTACACGCCGGGCTTCAATTCTCCGCGCACGCTGATGGCGCTGCCCCCCGCGTGAAAGAACACGCCCTTTTCCGCAAATACCTGGGCATAGGGGGCCTGCGGCCGCTGGAGCAGCCGTCCCCGGCCCGTGAAGAACGCGCCGCCGGCCACCACCACCGCCACGGGAATCAGAAACCGCAGGGTGGAGCCGGATTCGCCGCAATCCAGATGTACCGCATCCGCCATGCAGCTGCCGCAGGTGCGGCGGCGGGCGCCGATGCCGGTGAGGACGACGGTGCTGCCATCCACCCGGGCTTTGGCCCCCAGGGCCTCCATGCAGGTCAGGGTGGCGGCGATGTCCTGGGACAGGCTCACGTTGGAGAGGATGCTCTGCCCCTCCGCCAGGGCGGCGGCAATCAGGAGCCGGTGCGCCTGGGATTTGGACGGCGGCGGCGTGATGGAGCCCCGCAGCCGGGTTGGGATAATTGTGAGATCCATAGGATTTGTCCCTCCTGTCAAAGGCCCATCTGCTGCTGCACCAGCGCCAGCACCTGGGCCTTGGGCAGCTTGTGGGCCACAGCATGGCCCATGGACTCCAGCAAAATCAGGGAAATGTCCGTGCCTGCGCCCTTTTTGTCCAGCCCGATGGCGGCGGTGTAGTCCGCCATGGTGCAGTCGATGTGCGTGGGCAGGCCGAAGGCGGCGCAGATGGCGGTAATTTGCGCCGGGACATCCGGCGGCGTCATGCCAAGGGCGGCTCCCAGATCCGCCGCGACGCACATGCCCGCCGCCACAGCCTCGCCGTGGGTCCAGGTTTCATACTGCCCGGCCAATTCATAGGCGTGGCCCAGGGTGTGGCCGAAGTTCAGCAGCATCCGCTGCCCCGTGTCCCGCTCGTCGGCCACCACCACCTGCCGCTTCCAGTCGCAGCAGGTGTACAGGACATGTGCAATTTCCTCCATGATCTGCGCCCGGCTGGGACGAGCGGCCAGAAAGTCGAAAAAGTCCCGGTCGAAAATGCAGCCATATTTGATGACTTCCGCCATGCCGTCCCGGAATACCTTGTCCGGCAGCGAGTCCAGCGTGTCGGGGTCCATCAGCACCAGGCGGGGCTGGTAAAATGCGCCGGCCAGGTTTTTCCCGTGCTCCAGATCCACCGCTACCTTCCCGCCCACAGAGGAATCCACTTGGGCCAACAACGTTGTGGGGATTTGGACAAACGCCACTCCCCGCAAAATCGTGGCGGCGGCGAAGCCTGCCAGATCCCCCACCACGCCGCCGCCCAGGGCCACCACGGCGTCGGAGCGAGTCAATCCGAACTCCATCATCTGTTCCCACAGCTCGGCCAGAACGGCGGGGCTTTTGCTCTGTTCCCCGGCGGGGACTTCCAATACGCAGACCGTAAACCCTGCCAGATGGAGACTCCTGGCCACCCTGGCGGCATAGAGCGGCTCCACGTTGGAGTCGGTCACCAGGGCGATCTGATCGCCCCGCAGCAGGGGCCGCAGGCGTGCGCCCGCTTCCTCCAGGATGCCGCGGCCGATCACGATGTCATAGGCCCGGCCCGGCAAATTGACATGCAGCGTTTTCATTCCATGCTCCTCCGTATAAGTCTGTCAGGCCAGGGTCTTGCCCATGAACTTGGTCAGCGGAACCACCTTGTCCATGAGGGACTGGAACTCCGTGGGATCCAGCGACTGCTGGCCGTCGCACAGGGCGTGGGGCGGATCGTTGTGGACCTCCACGATAATGCCGTCGGCGCCGGCGGCAATGGCCGCCATGGTCAGCGGCTCCACCAGCCAGCGGGCGCCGCCGGAATGGCTGGGATCCACAATGATGGGCAGGTGGCTCATCCGCTTGATGGAGGGAATGGCGGACACGTCCAGAGTATTGCGGGTGTAAGTCTCAAAGGTGCGGATGCCCCGCTCGCAGAGAATGACATTCTCATTGCCCTCGGACATGATATACTCAGCGGACATAATCCACTCCTCATAGGTATTGCTGAGGCCGCGCTTGAGCAGAACCGGCTTGGACATCTTGCCCACTTCCTTCAGCAGGTCGAAGTTCTGCATATTCCGCGCGCCAATCTGCACCAGATCCACAGTCTGCTCGAACAGGTCGCAGTATTTGGGGCTCATGATTTCGGTGACAATGGGCAGACCCGTGGCCTTTTTGGCCTTCAGCAGCAGCTCCAGCCCTTCTACGCCCATGCCCTGGAAGGAATACGGGGAGGTGCGGGGCTTGAACGCCCCGCCGCGCAGCAGCTTTGCACCGCTGGCCTTGACGTCCGCCGCCACCTGGCAGATCTGTTCTTCATTCTCTACGGAGCAGGGGCCGGCGATCACTGCGAAATTGCCGCCGCCGATTTTTACGCCCCCGATTTCCACCACCGTGTCGTCGGGATGGAATTTCCGGTTGGCTTTTTTATAGGGTTCCTGCACCCGCATGACCCTTTCCACGTTGGGATTCAGGGTCAGCTTGCCCATATCCAGATGGGTAGTGTCTCCCACCAGACCCAGAATCGAGCAGCCTACGCCATTCGTGATGCCGACTTGAAAGCCATCCTGCTCCAGCTGCCAGGCCATGGCCTTGATGGCCTCCTGGGATGTACCGGGTTTCATAATGATTACCATAGTTGATCGCTCCTTTGGTGAATTGGAAATTGAAGATTGAGGACTGCGAAAGCGCAAAATAAAAACAGGCATCTATCGAATCAGAATTCGATAGATGCCTGCACGGAGCTTATATCAGTTCCCGCGCTCAGCTACAGCAGCAAATTCCGACTCCATTTACGCATGCCAAAGAACCACCCCAAATAAAAATGGCGTGGTCAGAGCCGGTAAATCGAGTTGTAGAACTAAGCTGCCGCATACAGAACCCTCGTTTAAAGAGATTTGCTACCTATTATACACACAAATTCAAAAAATGCAAGGGGATTTTACGGACTTTCGTCCGAATTTTCTGTGGGGCCGTCTGTGGACGCGGGCGGCTGCACACTGGGCTCCGGCGCCCGCTCAATCAGATCTTCCACAGCTTGAATGGAGTAATAGTCCTCTGTCAGAGTGGAACGGCCGCTTTTCTTCAGGCAGTGGTTGACCAGATCGGCCAGCAGCGAATAGAGCATTGCAAATACCGGCACGCCAAGCACCATTCCTGCAAACCCAAACAGCCCGCCGAAGAAGGTGATGGCCACCACAACCCAAAATCCGGACAGCCCTGTGGCGTCGCCCAGAATCCGCGGGCCGATGACGTTGCCGTCCAGCTGCTGCAGGGCCAGGATGAAGATCAGAAAATACAGCCCCTGCAGCGGGTTTACCACCAAAATCAGAATTGCGCTGGGGATTGCGCCGATATACGGCCCGAAGAACGGGATCACATTGGTGACCCCCACGATGACCGATACCAGTGCCGGGAACGGCAGCCCGATGATGCGCATGCCGATGTAGCACAGCACGCCGATGATCAGCGAGTCTACCAGTTTGCCGCGGATAAATCCGCCGAAAATGTGGTCGGCCCGTCCCGCCAGCTCCATCAGGTGATCGGCCCGTTTTGGTTTGAAAAAGGCCACCGTCATCTTTTTTGCCTGCGCCAGGAAGGCGTCTTTGTTGAACAGCACGTAGACGGAGACCACCAGGCCCACGACCAGGTTGACCACCCACTTGGCAATGCGTATTACGGAGCTGGTGAGGCTGAGCATGACGGATTGAATGCGGGACGGCAGTTCGTTGTCCAGAAAGTCCAGAACAAACGCATAGATTCGGTCGATCACAGAGTTGGCGTAGACGCCCAGGTCAGGATTGTCCTCCAGGAAGGACATGACCCAGTTCTCAATGATGGAGAAGTAATTGGACAGATTGCGGACAATGGTCTGCACACTGTCCAGCAGCTGAGGTACCAGCAGGATGATCAGCAGGTACAGCGCCATCAGCAGTACAAAAAAGGCGGCCACAATACCGGAAATCCGGCTGATGCGCCAGGCTGCCCGATTGGACAGGTGCCTGCGCAGCCGCGGCTTGAGCAGATTTTCCACAATGCGCACAATGGGATTGAGCAGATAGGCAATGCCCAACCCGTACAGCACCGGCGATAGAACGCTCAGAACCCAGCGGATGCCGCTCAGAACGTCCGGCAGATTGAAGATGATCACAGCAAACGCGACACTGGCGGCAATGACGCAGAAGGCTGCGATGGCCCACTGCACATATTTTTTTTCTTGACGATTCTTCACAGTTCCTCCTCTTTTACGTTTACAGTGTTTGCGGCACTGCGCGCATATGTACGGATGTCTCCTATGGACAGGGTATCACAAACCCGCCGCCCCGTCAATGGGGGATGGCGCTGGAGCGGGGTGGCGGACGGGAAAATACCGGTTGCATTTTATGCGGGAACCCGGTATGATTATAAAAAATACTTTTTGAAGTTTGAGGTGATCTGGTGAAACGAGTGACCATGGTTTGCAAGCAGACTGTTTGCCGCGTTGTGCTTTGGGCGCTGTATCGCGGGATGCGGGCGCTGTACCGGCTGGACAGCCGCATGCGGGCACAGGTGGACGCCTGGCCGGACGGTATGAGTTTTGCCCTGGGAGCATGGCACGACGGTGCATTTTTGTTTCTGGAGAAAACGCCGCAGGGCCTGATACGGCGCAAGGATGCCGATCCACACACGGCGTATGTCCATATCGAATTTAAGAGTCTCAATGCCGCGTTTCTGGTTCTGACCGGATTGTGCGGCGTTGATGCGGCCTATTGCCAGCACCGGTTTGCCATGAAAGGCGACATTGGGGCGACAATGCAGCTGGTTCGCTGCTTGGAGCTGGCGGAGGCATATCTGTTCCCCCGCGTCATGAGCCGGCGGATCCTGAAGGCTGTGCCGGAAAAGGAGGTTTCCTCTCTGCGGGTGTACGGGGCGCTGCTGTTCGGCGCGTGACCTGCCGTCTGCGAAAATGGTATGCGCGGCTGCGTCCCGGCAATTTTCAGCAAGCTGACGCCGCCCGGAAGCAGTGCTTCCGGGCGGCGAAAATCATCTGTGGACAATTGGCCCGCAGGAAACATGCCGGGCGCCGCCCGATATGGTGCGGGCTCCTGCGCTTTGGGCTGCCGCTGCGGTGAAGATGGCGGTGCGTTCCAGCACAGGTCCGGCTTCGACCGGACAGTTACTGCTTGCGCGGCAGAGCTGCGCACATGCACAGGGACAGGAATGCCACGTCTTTGTCGTCGCTGCGGGAGGTCAGGGCCACAGGAATGTTGGCGCCGACCACCACGCCGCAGGTCTTGGCACGGGCGTGCATCTGCCAGCCCTTGACGATCAGGTTGCCAGCCAGCAGGTGAGGGGCGATGATCCCGTCAAATTCTCCGCACAGAGGATTGTCATAGCCCTTCAGGCGGGCGGCCTCCTTGGAGAGAATCAGATCATAGGCGATGGGCCCCACCAGATTACAGTCGGCAATGGGCTTGCGGCTGTGTTCGCGAACCAGCTCGTCGGCCTCTACGGTGTCTTTCATGTGGAAGCTGACCGTCTCCACCATGCTCAGCAGGGCGATGTTGGGCTTTTCATAGCCAATGGCTTTGAGTGTTCCGACCATGTTGTCGATGATGGCCTTCTTTTGGCCGTAGTTGGGCTCGATGGTGACGGTAACGTCGCCGATGGCGATGAGTTTGGGATATTCGGGCATGCTGACCAGATCAATGTGGGTCAGCAGCTTGTCGGTCCGCAGGCCGTTTTTCTTGTTCAGCAGAGGCAGAAGGAACTCCCGGGTCTGGGTGTTGCCGCGCATGAGGATGTCACCTTCGCCTCGATTAATCAAGTCAATAGACACCTGGGTCACGTCGTCATCGGGCTTGGTGGTGACCAGACGGTACGGCTTGTCGGCCAGACCAAGCCGCTGCAGCATGGCGGCGATCTTCTCACGGTCACCCACCAGCACGGGGGAGACAAAGCCAGCGTCCTGGGCTTCAAACGCGCCCAGCAGAATATTCTCGGAGTCGGCGCCTGCGATGACGACGCGGTGCCGCACGCCGCACTGCTTTGCCTTTTCTATAATCGGATCGAAATTTTTCATGGCCATCGTGATCTATCCTTATGGTGTATTCTAAGCACTGCGGGCAGCTTTTGCCGCAAAGCGCCAATTACATCTGTATATCATGTTAGCGCAAATCCACAGGAAATGCAAGATGATTTTAAAAAATATTGTGACTTTTCTGCAAAAATCGGCCGGAAACTGCCCCGATTCTGCCGAA
Source organism: uncultured Oscillospiraceae bacterium (assembly GCA_965120355.1). Lineage (GTDB taxonomy): Bacteria > Bacillota > Clostridia > Oscillospirales > Oscillospiraceae > CBCPMX01. The sequence goes on along the minus strand of CBCPMX010000033.1, from coordinate 23,110 downwards.
CTCGAAAAAATCGGTCAGCCGCTGGAATTTCATATTGACATCAAGGGCAAATCGCGGTATGATGAGCCTGAAACATTTGATACATACCATGACGTTTGATATGAATTGTGCCGGTATCCTGCATGGTATCAAACGCAGTATGGAGTATTTGGAGGCTGATAAACATGAACAAAGCCCTGCGCGCCGCCGTGATTGCGGGCAACTGGAAAATGAACAAGACTGCCGACGAAGCCAAGGCCTTTGCCGAAGAGCTGCGTCTCATTCTGCCGGCGGCGGAAGATGTGACCGTGGTGCTGTGTGCCCCGTTTACGGCGCTTTATCCTCTGGCCGAGGGGCTGAAAGGGACCTCTGTGGCCGTGGGCGCGCAGAATATGCACTATGCTGCATCCGGCGCTTATACCGGCGAGATTTCCGCCGACATGCTGCGGAACCTGGGTGTGGAGTACGTCATTTTGGGCCACTCCGAGCGCCGGGCCATGTTCGCCGAGGACGATGTGCTGGTGAATAAGAAAATCCGCACTGCTTTGGACAAGGGGCTGCGGCCCATTGTCTGCGTCGGGGAGACCGACGAGCAGCGGGAGGCCGGCATCACGGACTGCTTCATTGCCCAGGAGGTGATTCGCGCCCTGGGCGGCGTCAGCCCGGAAGAGTTGAGCCAGGTGATCTTCGCCTATGAGCCCATCTGGGCCATTGGTACCGGGAAAACCGCCACCGCTGATGAGGCGAACCGGGTCTGCGGCGAGATCCGCGCCGTCATCGCCAAACTGTACGGTGAGGAAAAGGCCCAGACGGTTTCCATCCTCTACGGCGGTTCCATGAAGCCCTCCAACGCAGCGGAGCTGCTGAGCAAGGAGCATGTGGACGGCGGCCTGATCGGCGGCGCATCCCTGCAGGCTGCGGACTTTGCGGCGCTGGTGGAAGCGGCAAGATAAGAAGATTTTTCCGCCGCTGATTGAAGCGGCGTCAAAAATAGTGTATAATACAACTACAATTATGCCCCATGATTTTTTCGTAGGAGGAATTGAAAAATGCCTATTGTTACCACTACTGAAATGTTCAAGAAGGCGTATGACGGCGGCTACGCCATTGGCGCGTTCAATGTCAACAACATGGAGATTGTCCAGGGCATCACCGAGGCGGCCAAGGAGGTCAACGCCCCTCTGATCCTGCAGGTGTCCAAGGGCGCCAGAGCCTACGCCAACCACACCTATCTGATCAAGCTGGTGGAGGCCGCTGAGATTGAGACTGGCCTGCCGATCTGCCTGCATCTGGATCACGGCGACAGCTTTGAGCTGTGCAAGAGCTGCATTGACGGCGGCTTTACTTCCGTCATGATCGACGCCAGCTCCAAGCCCTTTGAAGAAAACATCGCCATCACCAAGCAGGTGGTGGAGTATGCCCACGACCACGGCGTGGTGGTGGAAGCGGAACTGGGCACCCTGGCCGGCATCGAGGATGAGGTGAAGGTGGCCGCCGATGCCGCCTCCTATACCCGTCCCGAAGAGGTGGAGGAGTTCGTCTCCCGTACCGGCTGCGATTCTCTGGCCATCGCCATCGGCACCAGCCACGGTGCATACAAGTTTACCCCCGCCCAGTGCACCCGCAATGAGCAGGGGATCCTGGTGCCGCCCCCGCTGCGGTTTGACGTTCTGGAAGAGGTCTCCAAGCGCTTGCCCGGCTTCCCCATTGTGCTCCATGGCTCTTCCTCCGTGCCGCAGGAGTTTGTGAAAATGATCAATGAGAACGGCGGCGATATGCCCGACGCCGTGGGCATCCCCGAGGAGCAGCTGCGCAAGGCCGCGTCCATGGCTGTGTGCAAGATCAACATTGACTCCGACCTGCGTCTGGCCATGACCGGCAGCATTCGCAAGTATTTTGCGGAGCATCCTGCCGATTTTGATCCCCGCCAGTATCTGAAGCCCGCCCGCGCGGCCATCAAGGAGCTGGTCAAGCACAAGCTTATCGATGTGCTGGGCTGCGATGGCAAGGCATAAGTCCTTCATCCAAAATGTAATCGTGTTTTGCCCCGGCAGGCCAACGGCTTGCCGGGGCGTTTTTTGCCTGCGGATACCGCATCTGGGCGGATATCTGAAAACAGAGCGCCGTATATGCGTACAGTGTCTGACCAAAGATCCAGAATTCTGCATTCCGAACGCTTCTCGCTGAGCCGTGGTTTTGCTTTGGCAATAAAGCCTGTGAAACATTTCGCGGCCCGGGTGCAAAAAACCGTTCTCTTTGTCCACAAACCGCCCAAATGACGCGCTGAAAGGTGACATTTTGCGCCCTGTGCGGTAAAATAGAAAAGCTGCGCGGAGGTCCGACTCCGGCAGCTCCCAGGACAATTTGAAAGGAGTTTCCCGTAATGTCTTTGAAGTACCAGGCGCTGTTGAGCCCCATTCAGGTCGGAAATGTGATTCTGAAAAACCGGATGCTCTCCTCCGCCTCCACCCCCCACTTCCTGCAGGGTACCCAGAAACACCCCACGGACAAGGTGATCAAGCACTTTGCCAACCGCGCCCGCAATGGCGCTGCGGTGGTCACCATCAACCATCTGCATGAAAAAACGATGCCCGTTATGGGCCGCGCCATTGACGTGCCGCCCTGCCATTTCAATCTGTTTGACATCGACGATCCCACGGCCCAGAACTACTTCTGCAAGCTCATTGACGCCATTCATTTCTATGGCTCCAAGGCCTGCGGCTACATCATGGGCACCGCTTATCTGCCTATGAACGGCATGGGCATGGGTACGCCTGCCGGCGGCCCGGATGGCCCTGGCGGCCCCGGTGGTCCCGGTGGTCCCGGCGGTCCCGGTGGTCCTGGTGGCCCCGGCGGCCCGGAGGAAGGCGGCCCGGATGGCGGTATGCCGCCCATGATGGAGGATAACACCCCCAAGTCCAAGGATTTTGGCCCCGCCACCGGCCGGGACAAGACCGCCCAGGACGACGGCATGCCCTCCGCGCCGGTGTCCTCTCTGAGCAAGGAATACCTCAAAGCGTTTATCGACGACTATGTGACCCAGTGTGTGGATCTGAAGACCCTGGGCTTTGACATGATCAGCATCTACGGCTGCTACCGCAACTCTCCCATGGCCAAGATGCTCTCCCCCCTGACCAACGACCGTACCGACGAGTATGGTCCCCAGTCTCTGGAGAACCGTGCTCGCTTTACTGTGGAGCTGTTTACCGCCCTGCGCAAGGCGCTGGGCAAGGGCTTCCCCATTGAGCTGGTGATGTCCGTCAGCGAGCCGGAGGGCGGCTACACTGTGGAGGAGACGATCCAGGTGGCCGCCATGCTGGAGGGCCTGGTGGACATTCTGCACCTGCGTTCCGGCGAAATGGATCCCCAGCATCCCCTGGGCTTCACCTCCACCGAGGCAGAGCCCGCCCCCTATCTCAAGGAGATGGGCCAGGTCTGCAAGGCGGTCCACGCCGCCGGCCAGAAGATGGTGGTGGCCGCGTCCGCCGGTTTCCAGGATCCCGACATCGCCAACGCCGCTGTGGCCAACGGCGAGGCGGACCTCATTTACATGGCCCGCAGCTGGATCAACAACCCCGACTACGGCACCAAGGTCTACGAGGGCCGCAAGGAGGACATCGTCCCCTGCATCCGCTGCAATAAGTGCCACGTTCCCAACGGCCGTGACACCTTCCGCACGGTCTGTTCCGTCAACCCCATTGTGGGCTTGGAGGATCAGATCTCCGACATGATCGCCCCCTCGCCCAAGCCCCGGAAAGTGGCTGTGGTAGGCGGCGGCCCTGCCGGCATGGAATATGCCCGCATCGCGGCCCAGCGCGGCCATGACGTGACGCTGTACGAGCAGTCCGGCGAGTTGGGCGGCATGCTCAAGCATGCCAAGTACCCCTCCTTCAAGTGGCCTCTGCGCCAGTTTATGGACTTTATGGTCCGCCAGATGGACGTGGAGGGCGTCAAGGTCCACCTGAACACCAAGGCCACCAAGGAACTGCTGGCCGCCGGCGGCTATGATGTGGTAGCCCTGGCTCTGGGCGCCACCCCCACCGCGCCCCCGCTGCCCGGCATCGACGGGCCCAACGTCCAGTTTGCCGCCAACATCTACGGCCATGAGGACACCTTGGGCAAGAACATCTGCATCATCGGCGGCGGCGAAATCGGCGTGGAGACCGGCCTGTATCTGGCTGAAGAGGGCCGGCTGGTGATGGTGCTGGAGATGCAGCCTGATCTGATTATGGACGCGCCCCATGCCCACTACCGCAACATGGTGCTCAACTACTGGCGGCACACCGAGAACTTCGCCTATCGCGGCGGCGTCACCTGCACCGCCATCGAGCCCGACGGCGTCCGCTATCTGGATCCCGACGGCAACGAGCAGAAGTATGTCTGTGACAACGTGCTGCTGGCCATCGGCATGCGTTCGCTGACCGAAGAGGCCATGGCCCTCACCGGCGCAGCCCCCTACACCGTGGTCATCGGAGACAACGACAAACCCGGCAACGTCCAGAAGTGCATGCGCAGCGCCTTCGGCGCGGCGTCCATGATCTGAGCGCTGCCCCATAAAATAAACAACACCCCCCAGACGCAGGCGAATTTGTCCGCGGCTGGGGGGTGCAATGTATATTCTGTTCACTCCGTCCGCTGAAGCAGGCACAGCAGGGAAAACAGAGCGGCCGGCAGGAAGAGGCCGTTCAGAACCAGTGCGTGCTGCCTGAGCGCCATTGCCAGAATCCCGAAAACAACGAAAACCAGGAAGCCCGCCAGCGACGGAATGTGCAGGGCAAGCCGCCCGCGAAACCGCTCCCGTCTGTACCAGGCCAGCGCAATGCGGCCCATTGCGGCATAGGCGAAAGAAGCCGCAATCCAAACCCCATACACGGGGGCGGTCTGATAAGTGCTTGCAGCATAGGCCTGCGCCAGGCTCCGCAGCCAACTGTGGAGGGTGAGAATTGCGCAGAAGCCGACTACGAACCCCACAACCTCCAAAACCGGTTTTCCTGTGCCGCTGGATTTGTTCATATGGATCCATCCCGCTTTCTCAGAAAGTGAAAACACTGTATGGACGTCATGATCAGGCTGACTGCCAGCAAAAACAGCAGCGCCCATCCGCTCATGCGCTTCCCCATTTGCGGCCACTCCTTTCCGTTATGTACCAAAGCATCGACAAGCATGAGGTGCAATGCTTCAAACATAGTAAGTTGTAATTTATTAGAATGCGCTTGAGGATACAGGCACACGACACTGTATGCCGCATTGAGCAGGCGCGGATGGTTCTGTTCATAATGACCAATTACTTTACAAGTATATCCCAGCATTTACAATCTGTCAAGATTCATTAAAAAAATACACAAAACCCCCAAAAAACACACCAAAAGCATCACAAACAGCCGTGGGCGCGTTCGCCCACGGCTGCGGCAAGTTTCATTTCTGCCTGTCACTGCCCATCTCCGCTCTCCGACACCACCGCCACGGTCCACTGGCCCTCTCCGACGGTTACCTGGGCCGGGAGGGCGGCTGTCTGGCCGTCGATGGTCACGGCGGCGGTTCCGGCCTGGAAGGCCGTCTCGGTGAGGGTATAGGTTCCGGCGGGCAGGCCCGTGAACTGGATGGTCAGGGTGTACCAGCCGTCCTGAGCTTCCAGACCTTCATAAAAGCCCACAGTCCGCTGCCGGACCGTCCCGTCTTCCGCCTCCAGCTGGAACAAAAACGCCGCGTCCAGCCCTGCAAACTGCCCGTCCTGGGCCTGCAGGCGCTTGGCGACTGTCACGGTCCCGGCGGCCTCGCCGGCCAGGTGCAGCAGTTCGCCGTCGGTCCACAGCAGACTGTCCCCCTCTAAAACTGCCAGGGAGGCGTTTTCCCGGAGTGAGAAGGCGGTCTTTGTCCCGTCGCTGAACACCAGGCCGTAGACCCCCGGCGACAGCTTCGGCGTGGCGCACCAGCCGTCTGCATCCACCGTCAGCACGGTCAGGGCGCGGCCCTGCTGGTTGGTCAGGGTGCAGACGGTCCCCGCCGGGCCGGTGACGGCTACCACCAGGCCGTCCTCCGGCGGCTCCCAGGCGCCGCTGGATGGCGCTTCCGGGTCGTCCCGCAGAGTGTTCATGGCCGTGGCCGCTTCGCTTCTGGAACGCGCGGCCGATGCCAGCATGGCCGCCGGCCCCAATATGCCCAGCAACAGCGCCGCCAGTGCAATGCCGGCAGCCCACCGCCGAAGCTGGCGCTTTTTCATGGCGCTTCCTCCCTTTTGTGGCTTGAGAAACGCGGAACCATTGGACAGGAACTGTGCGAGAGCCAGCATGGCGCAGCCTCTAAGGCTGGCCGGGCCGTCTGTTACCGTGGTGCAGCGGTTCTCTTGTTGGATGCAACATTTTAGAGCTGCGGCAGGGAAGATGCAAGGGAAATGTGTCGGGGGCCTGGTTCGGGGCGGCGCTTTGGATCCAAAGAGGGACAACGCAGGGGCTGCTGCAAAAAAGCAGCGGCCCCTGCGAGTAAAATGGATTATGTGTTACAATGCGTCAGGGACGGCGCGGCGGCCGGTTCGTAGCACAGGGCGCCGTCCGACCGAAGGGTCTGGCGCAGCGTACCGTCGTCGATGAGGCATTCCAGATATGGCCGTAGAAAACATTCCAGATTCAGCGCCTTTTCCACAGAAGCGACCTGGATGCCCATGGCCTTGCGAACGGCGGCGTTGATTTCCACGGTGGTCATTTGCCGGTCCACTACGGCGGCCACCCGGGCCAGCTGTTCCAGGGTTACTCGTTTATTGTCCTCCACCAGCGTGTCAAAGGGGGCCTCCACGACGCCCTTATGGGCCAAAACAATGCTGGCGCAGTTCAGATTCCGGAACAGCTCCATGCTCTGGATGCTCTGGCGGATCTGGAAGGCAAAAGGCAGCTTGGCCACTTCCAGGCTGTGGCCGCACATCAGCGCGTCGCCGCCGTAACAGACGTTGTCCGGCGTAATGTAGCAGACGTGATCCATGGAATGGCCGGGAGTATGCAGCACTTTGAAGATCACGCCGCGGAACATGGTGTCTTTTTCTTCCGGCCGGATCACATGATCCACCATACAGGGGATGGCGGAACGTTTGGCATCGCTGAGAATCTGCCCCATGGAGAAGACAGCCAGATAGCTCTTGACAGAGGCTGGCGTGCGACAGATCTCCGCCTCGCCCAGGGGCAGTGCCACGGGACACTGGTAGCGCTGGGAAAAGAAATTAGCGTTGCCAAAATGGTCAAAGTGGGTGTGGGTACACAGCAGACCGATGGGCGTGATGCCGGCATCCTCCAGCGTTTGAACGATCTCTTCCCGCATGCTCTGGGACCCGGTGTCCAGCATAATGCAGTGGCTGCTGTCGGTCATATACAGCGGGATCATTTGATGGCCCACAAGGCACCGTGTATTTCCTGATATATGTCTGATTTCCATCATGCAACCTCCCGTTCAACTGCCGCGTTTCTCTCTGGAAGCGGTCTGCGCAAAGCGGAAGCTGGCCGTTCCATGGACTGCCGGAAACACTTCGCGCTGGCTTTATTTTATATATCTGCCGCCGTTTTATACAGCGCTCAGTCCCAAAGCCGCTCGGGATACTGCCCTGCCTGCTTCATGGCGGCAATGGCCGACTGAACGGAAGCCAGATCCTCCCGGTAGGTCACGCCGTACCACGCCTCGTCGGTATGCAGTACGCGAATGCGGCTCAGACCTTCGCGAATCTGCGCGTTGGCCACTGCGGGCAGATAGTATTCACACTTGATGGGATCCACCGGCAGATTCTGATCCAGAAAGGCGGCGAACCGCCCGGTGAACTGCTCCAGCATTTCCTGGCTGAAGCCCCACAGGTTCATGGAGACCAGACTCTCGCCGTCCAGCGGCGTAAAATGAATCCCGTCTTCTGTGCATACAATGCCGTCGGGGCGGGTTTCAATGTGGGTGTGCTCCACCACGCTGGTGAGGTATCCGTCGCGGATTTGGCAGATGCCGCGAGAAACATGGCCGTTTTCCGTCACCGTGTTCTTCAGGCGATACCCCACCATGGCCTGTTCCGTGGGAGACGGCTGATTTTTCAAAAAATCGTAGATGGCCTGGAACGCACTGCGGCCATAGAAGTCGTCAGCATTGATGACGGCGAACGGCCCGCTGATGGCGTCTGCAGCGCAGGCGATGGCGTGGGCGGTCCCCCAGGGTTTCACGCGGCCCTCCGGAACGGCATAGCCCTCCGGCAGGCAGTCCAGCTCCTGAAACACATAGAGCACGTCAAAATACGGCTCTACACGGCTGCCGGTCAGAGCCCGAAACTCCGCTTCAATGGTGTGCTTGATGATGAAAACCACCTTGGTGAAGCCCGCCCGGCGGGCGTCATACAGGGAAAAATCCATCAGCTTGTGCCCCTGGGCATCCACCGGTGTCATCTGTTTCAGCCCGCCGAACCGGCTACCCATACCGGCGGCCATGACCACCAGAATCGGTTCCTTCATGTGTTGTTCCTCCTGTTAAGCAATTGCTGCGGTTCATAAATCTCCAATTTATACTATACCGCCGAACCGGCGGTGTGTCAAGGAGGTCCTGCGTTCCGTTCGGGAATCGGGAGCCGTTGGCCCGCATGGGGATAAAATGGGGCCGCTGCAAGGAGAAACTCTCCTTGCAGCGGCCATGCTTCCGGTGTAACCGCGCAAAGCGTATCAGCTGATGCTCCGGTCATAGGCGGCCTGCTCCAACTCGATGCAGGTCTCAATGCCCATAGTCTTCAGATTTTCCACATAGGAGTCCCATTCATCAAAGCTGACTGTGCCCATGATAAACTGGGGAATCATCTGGACCACATAGGTCAGAATGTCAGTGGCATAGTAGCCGGCCTCTTCGGATTCTTCCACGGTCATGGAGACGTTCTCCGGCAGGCTCATGGTGCCGTCCAGGTTGGAGGACCAGACATCCCAGGCTTCGTTGACCAGGTCGGAGTTGTACTCGGCGGTGCGGTAACGCAGCATGGGGGACGGGATCACGGCATAGCCGCAATAGGCGCGCATGACGTTGGCGACGGACAGACCGTATTCGTTGTTGACGACCAAATCCGTGAAGACCGGCGTGCCGTTTTCCACCTCATAGGTCTCGCCCTCAACGCCGTAGTTCAGCATCACGATGCCGTCCTGGCTGTAGAAGTAGTCCAGAAAGCGCATGGCCAGTTCCACGTTTTCACAGTTGGTGGAGATGACCGTATCCACTTCGCTGTCTACGGTCAGAAAGGTGGAGGTGATGTGATCCAGACCGCCCTCTTCTAGGGTTAGGGCGGGGACACAGGTGATGGGAACCGTGTAGTTGTCGATGCCCTCGCCGGAGGTGCACCAGACGCCCATCTGATCTGTGGTGATCTGACCATCCAGGTAGCTGGAGAATGGATCATACTGGATGCTCATGAAGTCGGAATCAAACAGACCGGCTTCATACCACCGGTTCATCTCCATGAGGTACTCCTTGTAGCCGTCCTCGATGAGGGAGCACTTGATTTGGCCATTGTCCACATAGTAAGGCAGATCCGTGGCGGAGCCATCGGCCGCGAAGGAGGCCACGTCATAGCCCACGGTCAGGCCGGAGATGGTGCACTGCTGGTTCATATAGATGGGGGTTGTGCAGCCATAGGCGTTCTGAAAGGCTGTCAGAACTTCATACATCTCGTCATAAGTGGTGGGAACCTCCAAATTCAGCTCCTCCAGCCAATCGGAGCGGATGACCAGGCCCTGGTTGTTGACGAAACTGTCATAGGGACTCATGAACGCCAGCACTTTGCCGTCCACGGTGAACAGATTGGTCTGATCGGGGTTCGAGTGAATCATATAATAATAGTTGGGGGCATACGCTTCCAAGTCATCGGTCAGATCGTAAATAATATCGTCGTTCAGGGCGCCGTTGAGGCCGCCAGTGTAGCTCAGAGAGGTGATCAGATCGGCGTAGTCACCGGAGGCAATGTACAGCCCCATCATCTCAGACATGGTGGAGAACTCCAGCTCTACAAACTCCAGATTGACGCCGGTCATCTCCTGGAGCTGCTGAATGTAGGGGAAGTCCTGGAAGGTGTTGTAGTTTAGATCCTGCAGCGAGCCCATCAGGTTGGGAGCGCTGCGCATCCAGGTCAGAGTTTCGCCTTCCTCGCTCAGGGGCAGAGAGTAGACGTTGCTGAAGGACAGCTGGGCTTTTTCCTCTTCGGGGAAGGTCAGGTCGAAGGGATTGCCCTCTGAAGCTGCGGCTGTTTTCTCGGATTCGGACGGGGTAGCGGATTCTTCGGCGCCGGCAGATTCAACCGACTCGGACCCGGCAGCCGGCGTTTCTTCAGTAGAGGCGCTGGCGGTTTCCTGCTGTTCCTCGGTGACTGCTTCCGAGGTTGTGGTGTCCGAGGTGCTGCCGCAGCCGGCCAGCAGGCCGAGGGTCAGAACCAGACACAGCAACAGTGCAAGGGCACGTTTGTGCATGTTCATATTCATTTCCTCCTAACTTGTTTTGTTGCTCTGGTTGCTTTTTGAGCAGATTGCTGATAAAATCATCATAGCATTGGAGACCGTCAGTGGAAAGGGATACATTCTGCACTGACGGGACGATTTTGCGTATACACGAAAAAACACGATTATACTGGGCGCCGCGGCCTTTTGCGGCATGCCCGGAGAAATCACTGGAGGAACCAGTTTGGAGGAAACTATGGGGAAGGAACGAAACAGCACACAGCGCCCCTTGCCCCTGCGGGGAGTGCGGACCGGCGTTGTCCTGGGGCTGGAAGCGGCGCTGACGGCTGCGGCGTGTGTTGCAGCCGCCTGTTTGCCGGCCGCCTGGCCGATGGTGCTTGTGCCGGCGGCGGTGCTGGTGATGGGGGCCACGGCCTGGTATTTGCGCCGGACCATGGCCCAGATCCGCCACAACTATCTGGAGCTGGACCGGGCGGTGAAAACGTATCAGCTGGTGAAGCTGCTGGAGGGAGAACCTCTCTCTGAAGACGAACTAAATCAGGTGTTTTTGGAGAAACTGCCGGATTACTACACGGTGGTGCTGTTGGGCGCAGTGGACGAGGCGGCTGTTATGCCGGATCCGGAAGTGCCGGAGCGCCCTCTGTTTTATCGGGAGGATCAGTATCTGCGGAGTGTGTTCAAGCCGGCTTTGGACCGGTGCGGCGCATCCTATTTTATTCCGCGGGCAGACGGCCTGGCGATTGTGGTGTGCCTGCCGGAACTGGACGAAGACGGCCTGGACCGGGCCGCCCGCGATACGGTGGCGGAGCTGTGCCGTCTGACAGAGGCCGGCATTGCCCGGGTTCGGGAGGAATCGGGATTGATCCTGGGCGCGGTGGTCAGTACGGTGTTTCAGGGGCAGGAGCAGCTGGCGGCAGCGTATCGGGAAGCGGCGGAGCTGACTTCCTATGCCGAGCTCATGGGTGACAAGGCTACGGTGAAAAACGCCTATGACCATCTGGACGCGCCCATGGAGCTGTCCCAGCGCAAGCGGCGCATGGATCTGGAAAAGCAGTATCTGGGCTATGTGGCCTCCCGGGACTATCGGAAAGCCGGCCAGACGCTGGATGCGCTGATTGAGGCAGAGCTGCCCATGGCTGTCCGCTACCCGGAAATGCTGAAAAACCGGCTGGTCATGCGGCTGGAACAGCTGCTCAATTCTTTGTGCATTTCCATGGATGACTACGACTCCGCCGCCTATCCGGTAGTGGAGCGGTTTCGTGCCCTCATGGCTGCCGCTACGGTGGAGGAATTGCGCCAGCGGACGGCGGCGGTGGCCGAAGCAGTGGCCGCCTATGCCGACCACGCGGCGACCAGCAATTCCGGGAAAGTGGCCGAAGCGCTTGCGTTTATCCGCGACAATTATGCAGACCCCAATATGGGCGCGGCACTGCTCAGTGAAAAGCTGGGGCTGTCCTCATCCTATCTGAGCAGGATCATCAAACAGGCGACCGGCGCTGGCATTGTGGACTGTATCCACACTGAGCGGATTAAGGCGGCGAAGGAACTGTTGACCCAAACGGACCTTTCGGTAGACGACATTGCCGAGAAGGTGGGGTTCTCCAACCGTTGGACATTTACCCGTTCCTTCAAGCGCTACGAAGGCACCACGCCCGGCGCGTACCGGGAGGCCCAGCGGGAGTTGCCTTGACAGCTGCTTTTGATGTCCGGGGTGGTGGGGGTTGTCCTTGCTCAGGCAGAATCTTGATTCCTGTGGCGCCGGGTTTCCCTGTGCCATTGTGGGCCTCGTAAGAACGCCCTTTGCATTTTCGATATTCTGTGATATAATCATAAAAATGTTGAGGAACAAGGAGCGGCCTGTATGGAAGAACTGGAACAGCTAAAGCGGAAAATGGAACAGCAGAGGCCTGTGGAGTGGTCCTTGCTGCCGGATCTGCCTCTGTATATGGACCAAGTGGTGTCGTATCTGAAGCGGCAGACCTTCTGCCTGACGGAGGAGGCGGGGACTGCGTCCATGACTTCCGCCATGATCAACAACTATATCAAGGATGGCATGCTGCCAAGGGCCAAAGGCAAGCGCTATGGCCGGGAACATTTGTGCTATTTGACGGCCATTGCGCTGCTGAAGAATGTGCTGTCTGTGCGGGACATGAAGCTGCTGCTGGATCAGCTGACCGTGGAGGGGGAGGAAGAGGCGTTCTACACCGACCTGTGCGGCCGAATTGACGAAGGCTTTTCCATGGCTGCCGCCGCCATCGATACGGAGGTTGATGAGACGCAGTTGGCCAGCCATGCCCTGGATTTGGCGATTGCCTCCTGTGCGGCCAAGCTGGCCTGTGAAGCGATACTTGCCATCATGCGCAGCCGCGCTCCGGCGGCAGAGCCGTCAAAAAAGGAGAAGGAAAAGAACAAAGAAAAAGGAAGTACGGAATAAACCGGCGAGAACTGTGGACAAGGGCTGTTTGGCCGGGGCTTGGATGAAAGATAGAACAGCTGCCGGATTCTCTGCATGCGCACAGCCGGCAGCGGGTTCCCATGGAGAAAGAACGGGAAAAACGAAGAAGGCGGGGATCGCCTGACAAACGCCGTGGGCAGATACGCCGCCCACGGCTGCTGCTCAGTTGCCCAATTGTGAAACTGGCCCAGCCATGGCATTTGCTGTGCAGGGCACAGTCAGGAGACTTCTATGAAACAAAACAGAAAACTGCGCCCAACTCTTTTTTTCCTGTGTATATGTTTGGCCGTGCTGACGCAAAGCGGCGTGCTGGCCGTATCTCCGTCGCCGGAGGCCACAGCGGAGACTGACATGGAAACCGAATCGGCGGCGGAGAGCGCCGTTGAAACGGATCTGGAGACGCTGCTGGCCCAATTCCGAGAGGAGTGGGGGCTGGACGAGGATAATTTCGCCATGGCCTATGTGAATCTGGAGACTGGCGAATATGCTGTTTTCCAGTACGATCAGTGGATGGTGGCCGGCAGTGTCTTTAAGGTGCCGCTGGCCATGCTGTATTACGACAAAATAAACGCTGGGGAGCTGACGGCCCAGTCCACCGTGGGCGGCCTGACCCTGGGCAGTGCCCTGGAGCGGATCATTGTCAATTCCGACAACGACGCTGCGAAAACGCTGATGTACGCCATAGGCAACAACGTCTGGTCCAACTACCGGGCGCTGCTCACCCAGTATTCCGATCAGGACTATGACAGCCGGTTTTACAGCGAAAATGTGATGAACTGCCACTATATGGTCGACTGCTTGACGTATTTATATGAAAATTCCGCCAACTATACAACGCTGCTGGAGGACATGGCTGCCGCCATGCCGGGAATGTATTTCCAAAAATATGTCACCGATTATACGGTTTGCCATAAATACGGCCTGTATGAGGGGGCCGTCAACGATGTGGCCATTGTCTATGGACCCCAGACATACATATTGGCAGCCTTTTCCCAAGATGTGTGGGATGCAGAGACGATGCTGGGGGAGCTGAACCAGCTGCTGTGCCAGCGGCTGGAGACTTTGATGGAACAGGCCGCTGCGGAAGCGGAGGCCGCTGCGCAGGCCGAAGAAGAGGCCGCCGCAGAAGAAGCCAGCCAGACAGCGGAAGAAGCTGCGGCGGAAGAGGAACCGGAAATCTCCGCGGAAATTCTGGAACCACCGGCTGAAGAATCGTCCGGAACGTCCCCGGAGACGTCTCCCGAAGTTTCCGCCGAAGCGGCGGAGGACCAAGACCCGCTGCTGGAGACGGAGACCGGCGGGCAGGAGACGGCTGCGCCCCATTCTGCGGAAGCGGCTGCGGACGACACCTGGTCAGTCATGGCTGTGGTGATCCCATTGGCTGCGGCAGGGGGCATGGCGGTGCTGGTGGCCGCCGGATGGCTGCTTTGGCGCCGGCGGAGCCGGCAGCGGAAATCGCGCACACGGCGCTAAAAACCGCCCCGCCGGAACGGACTTGCATTCCGGCGGGGCGCGGTATTGGGGACTGGCGCCGAACCGGCCTCTGAAACCAAACCGGTTTCGGAGGCCGGTTTTTGCTGCTTCAGCGGGACGCAGCTCAGGCGCATGCCTCTACGGATTCGCGGATGATGGCCACAGCCTTGTCGCAGTCCTCTTTGGTGATGATCAGCGGCGGAACCATACGGATGATATTGTTGCCAATGGCCGTCAGAAGCAGGCGGCGGTGCAGGCACTGGTGCTTGACATCCACGCTGGAAATGCCGTCCTCAAACTCCACGCCCACCAGCAGGCCCTGGCCGCGGACCTCCTTGACATGGGGCAGGGTCTTCAGCTGCTCCATAAAGTAGCTGCCCATGGCAGCGGCATTGCCGGCCAAATCCCGATCCAGCAGTTCGTTGATGGCCGCCAGGGAGGCGGCGCAGCTGACGGGATGACCGCCAAAGGTGCTGCCGTGAGAGCCGGCATTGAAGGCTTTGGCTACCTCTTCCGTGGCGCAGATGGCGCCGATGGGCATGCCGCCGCCCATGGCCTTGGCCATGGAGACAATGTCGGGTTGGATGCCGTAGTGCATATAGGACATGATCTTGCCCGTCCGGCACCAGCCGGTCTGGACTTCGTCCAGCAGCAGGAGCATCCCGTTCTCGTCGCAGAACTCCCGCAGGCCGCACAGGAATTCTTTGGTGGCGGGATGGACGCCGCCCTCGCCCTGGACCGGCTCGACCATAATGGCAATGGTGTTCTCGGTGCAGGCGTCCTTAAAGGCCTGCAGGTCGTTATAGGGCGCATAGGAGAAACCGTAGGTCATGGGGCCAAAGCCGATCTGGCAGCCGTTGCCCGGCTGGCCGGTGGCGGACATGGCGCCGAAGGTGCGGCCATGGAAGCCCATTTTGGCGGTGACAATGTGATACTTGTTGGGACCGTACTTCTCAATGCCGTATTTCCGGGCCATCTTGATCATGGCCTCATTGGCCTCCGCGCCGGAGTTCTGAAAAAAGATTTTGTCCATCCCCAGGGTGGTGCAGATCTTCTCGGCCAGCAGGGCCTGGGGGATGGTGTAGGGATAGTTGAAGGTCTGCATGATCTCGCCGGCCTGCTCCTGGACGGCTGCGACGACTTTTTCATTGCAGTTGCCCACGGAATTGACGGCGATACCGGCATAGAAATCCAGATAGGGCGTGCCGTTTTCGTCGTACAGGTACTGCTCCTTGGCGGTTTCCGCCAGGAAATCAAACCGCTCATAGGTTTCGATCATGTATTTGCTGACTTTGTCCTTGATGTCCTGAAAGGTCAGGCCGGTGTCTTTGAGTTTCACGGTGGGTTCCCTCCTGAAAGTGATTTGATAGTGTGCGCGGAAAATTTGCAGTTTGGCCCGGAACGGCCGTCAGGCGGCGTTCCCACGGGCCGGGAAGCACGACGCTGCGCTTCTTTATCAGACATTATGGCGGTACTCGTAGGGCAACACCTTGATCTGATTGTAGCTGGGGCAGTCCCGCACCCATTCCAGGGATTCTTTGACGATGGCGGTCTGCATGGGGATGTTGTTGGGCTCACCGGCGTTGGAGCCGATGGGCACATGGGGCGCGGTGATGCGGGGCGCGCCCTGCTGGCGGGCGATGGGCGGCAGGGCTGCGATGACACAGCAGCTCATGCCCAGGGACTCGCAGCAGCGGGTGACGATGGTGGCGGAGCGGTGGCAGGTGCCGCAGCCGCCGGTGCACAGGACAATGTCTACGCCCTGGGCCTTCAGCTTCCGGGCAATCTCCGGGCCGGTTTCGTTCTGGAACTTTTCCACGTTGCCGCCGCCGCCCATGAAGGTATAAGTCTCGTCGGCCAGGGAGCCGATAAAGCCCTCGGCCACCAGCTCGTGGAGCCGGTCAATGGGAAACATGGCGTTGACGTCCTTGTTGATGTCAGAGTTGTCAAAGCCGCCGTGGGTGACCATCAGCTCGCTGGAGGGAGTATCAAATTCAATGGTGCGGTAGGAGAAATCGCCGGAGGTGTTGAAGGGCGTCTGGCTCTTCTTGTGGATGCCGCCGGCGGTGATAAAGGCCACCTTGCACTGGTTCAGGGGCTTTCCCAGTTCCGTAAAGACGGGAGCGGGAGTCACGGGGACAAAGATTTCGGACTGCATCCCCGGGACAGTTGTCAGTTTCATAGGGGTTCCTCCTTTATGTGGATGCGCAATCTGGATGCGCGAAAACGCAGATCAAACAGGGGCCGGCCCGTCCTCCGGGACCATGGGGCTGAGATAGAAGCTGGCGGTCTGCCCCTCAGCCAGGAGCACGTCCGTAAATACCCACCGCCGGGGCACGGCCACCGTGCCCATGCCGCCGGGCAGGGTGCATTGGACGGCTGTATCGTTGACCTGGGTCAGTACGCCGCCCACCAGGACCGGCGTCAATTCCCGCAGGGTCCGCAGCTCCGTCACGTCGTATTCCCGGGGGCTGGGGTCCACTTCCAGATAGCTGAAGTAAAACCGCAGCCGTGTTCCCGGTTCCGGCGGCTGCCGGGTCAGCAGCAGGCTTCGGGGGACCGTCAGCACGCCCAGGCGTCCATGGAGATGGAGCTTGACCGCCTCGCCAACCTCCTTTACCATGCCGCCCATGAGGACGGGGTTGATCACATAGGGGATCATCGCTCAGTGAAGGGTGCCGTTGTCCAGCAGGACGGTCTCCGGCAGGCCCAGGAGCTTGTTGTTGGCGTTGATGACATCGTTGCTCCACTTCTTGGGAGCGGGCTTGATCTCTACGCCTGCCATGCGGTTTTTCAGCATTTGAATGGCCCGGGCAGCGACCTCCTTGGTGACGCAGGAGCAGCCGGCCACATTGTTCTCAAAGCCGCCCATGTCCATGTTTTCCTCTACCATGGCGGTGGCGTACTGGTTGCCCACCACCAGCTGCCCCTGATAGGCGCAGAAGGAGACGCCGACCACCGGAATGCCGCGTTTGCCAGCCTGTCC
Organism: uncultured Oscillospiraceae bacterium; assembly: GCA_965120355.1. Classification (GTDB taxonomy): domain Bacteria; phylum Bacillota; class Clostridia; order Oscillospirales; family Oscillospiraceae; genus CBCPMX01. Next base: position 5,778 of record CBCPMX010000033.1, on the reverse strand, counting down.
AATGTGCTGGATGAAGTCGATGTGGTTATTGCCGAAGCCTTCCGTGGTGATGATGCAGCCGTCAATGTCCAGCGCCTCCAGCAAAGAACCCAGCCGCTCGGAGACCCACAGCTTTTCGTCATTGACCTGGGGAGAGCCGACAAACACCACGCCGATCAGATCCAGCTCCGTGTCCGCTGCCAGGCCTTCCACCAGCGGTTCGCGGATATAGTGCCGGGTCATCTCTTTGGTGGCGGGGCCGATGCAGGTCAGCGCGTGGATGGAGCCGTCCCGGACCTGGTTGGGGGTCAGCATAATGGGGACGTTGCCGCAGTCCACGTTTTTCTGGCCGCCCAGGATGCCGCAGGGCTCTGTGGGGCAAATGACGTTGTCGTGCATGGCGCCCTGTCCCATAATCTCTTTGACCAATACCACCCGGGGATTGCCGCGGCGGCGGACATCTTCACAGATTTCTTCGCGGATCACTTCGCCATCGTATTGTTTCAGCTGGTCACGGACGGCCTGGATGATATAATCCTGGCACTTATGGGCGGCGAAGGGGCCGGGGCGGGTCATACCGGACAGCCGCTGGATGACCGCGTGGCAGCGGATGATGATATCGCCCTCGTCGGCGCAGCCGGGATGGCCGAAGTACATCTTCTCGTCCAGCCAGCCCTCGGAGGAGCCAAACTCGTGGACCTGCACGCCGTCCTCGTCCACACCGGTGAGCATGAACACCACGCCGTCGGCCACCTTGGTGACGCCCTCGCCCAGCTCGCCCTCCACCTTGGTGGCGATGGGGCAGATGTCCATGATGGTCTCGGTGTAGATGTGGCGCTGATCGGGATAGATCACATCCAGCGTGAGACTCTTGCACAGGGGATCCTCCAGCACGGCCTTTTCCACAATGGAGCCGTCGATGGTGATCTTGCCGTCCTCGATCTTGGTCTCGGCGCCAATTTCCACGTCGGTGATTTTGATGTGTTTTTTCACCAGGGTGCGGATGACCTTTTTCTCACCGGCGGGCGCCGCCGGCGCAGCGGCGGAGTCTGGAGCTGCCGGGGCGGCAGCGGCGGGGCCTGCGTACATGGGAATGTCCATGACCAGATTTTCCGCTTTGCCGATTTCGATGTGGAGCATCCCGGGCATTCCGGGCTGTACCGCCGGGATGGACACAGGCTGCGCCGCAGGGACGGGGGCGGATTCGCCGGCCGCTTCGTTGACTTTGTCCAGCACGGCTGCGGTGATGGGGGTCAGAGCCTCCACGTCCTGGGTCAGTGTGGCCCCCAACACCTGCTCGATGGTCAGGGCGTCGTCGCGGAGGGTCAGCAGACCGGCGTCAATCATGTCATCAAACAGGCTGGGGTCTTCCAAATCGGCGGCGCTGATGACCAGACCTTTCTGGCGGCGGCAGCAGAAGATGGCGGGATCCTTCAGATGCTGCTGGAGGGTTTCAATTGTAATGGACATGACACAACCTCCTTGGTTGGGATTGGAAATTTTGAGTGAGCAATGAGGCGTTCTCCGGAGTGTGGAGACGGTTTGGGGCAGAGGAAAAACTTCAGCTGCCGGTCTGTTCGGAGTGGATGCGCCGGATCAGGGGGTGGTTCACCGCCCGCAGGGCCCCGTCTGTACAGTGGTATACCGGCAGCCCCAGCTGCGGTGCACAGGACATGACGGTATTGGAGCAGTCGGAGCAGTTGCCGATGAGAATCGCCTGAGCGCCGGCTTTTTTCAGAGCCAGAACCTTTTGTACCTGGCCGGGACAGCGGCCGGGGTTTTCGCATTTCAGCGCCCCCTTGACCGCCTTGGCCTGCTTGCAGCTCTCCACGCCTGCCACCTGGCTGCCCAGGCTGTCTGCCAGCTGCTCCATCCGCTCCAGGGTTGCGCCGCAGGCGCATACCAGAAGGCCCAGCTTTTCCGGCCCCTTGGGGAAGCACTCCGCTGCAATCAGGCCGCCGGTGGTTTTGATCACCGGGGCGTCCAGGGTTGTCCGTTTGCCGGTGAAGGGGCCGCCCATGATCACTTCGCCGCAGTCCGGCGACAGACCGCCGGCCCGTTCCAGCATCTGCCCCACGGTACAGCCCAGGGGCACGTCCTGAAACACCTGAATCAGGTTTGCGTTGCCCTTCAGCTTGCCGGCCACGGTGAGATTTTTGTCGATCAGAGGTTTTTTCAGATCTACAGCCTCCTGCACCCGGCAGACAGTCTCTGCATTGATGACCACCGCGCCAGCGTCCAGGGGCAGAGCTGTCACCGGCAGCAGCGTACCGAGGACTTCCCGAACGATGGCCCGTTCCTCCCCCATGGGGTACAGATCCTGGAGCAGGGCCAGGCGCATCCCCGGCTCCAGCAGGGGCTCCAGGGCGGCGATGGCGGCGGTGTGCTTGGCCTTGATGGCAATGACGCCCTCCGAGGCGTGCATGATTTCCATGACCAGTTCCAGGCCGCGGAGCAGTTGCGCCGGGTTTTCTTCGATGCACTGAAGATTGTGGGACAGAATCGGCTCACATTCGGCGGCGTTGACGATCACCGTGCCGCCGGCGTCAAAGGGCTTTGCCAGCTTGGCGTAGGTGGGAAAGCCCGCGCCGCCCAGGCCGACTAACCCGGCCTCTCGAATCAGTTCCAGGGGATCGCTGCCCGTCAGGGGCAGATAGTCCGGGGACTGGAAGCCGTCCGCCAGGACGGCAACGGCCTGCTCAGAGACGAGTTGGACTGTGCCGGATACGCTGGAGAAAAGGTTGGCGCCCAGCGCATCGGGAGGCTGCTGGGCCAGTAATTGGCCCCGCTGGACGTGTTCCCCCGGACGGACAACAGGCAGGGCGCGCACACCAATGTGCTGCTTCAGGGGAAATTGAAAGAGCTGTTCTTGCATGATTTTCGCCTCTTTGCAGATGGTTTTCAAAAAATACGCTTTTGATTATACGCGCAAATCCGGCATTTGTATAGAGACAGTTTTGGACAGAGGATATGACAGGTTGTCATGGTGCGGCGGCCTTTCGCAAACTGCATGCTGATGCGCGGCGCGAACAATCCGGTTGCTTTTTTCCGGGCGATCGGGTAGAGTATCGGTGAACCATGCGCGGTATCCGTCTGTTCAGCCGCCGGTCAGCAGCCCCCGCAGGAAAATGGGCATGAGCCGGTTGCCGGTGCGGGTCAGACTGCCGGTGTTTTTATGGATGCACCAGTCATACAGAAAGCCGCGCTCTATCATGGCATAGTCCTCCACCAGCTCTTGGGGGCTTTGGGCAGAGGTAAATTCGCCGGAGGCCAGCCCATCGGCCATGATCTGCTCCACCAGGCGGTAATACAGCCGGTCCTTGTTGAGCAGGTGCTTGTTGTCGGTGTCGATCATGTCCCGGGAATAGAGATAGGCCAGCAGGTTCATGGGGATTTTGTTCTCGATCATGGTGAATAGCTCCCGGTTGAGCAGGACCAGCTTTTCAAAGGCCGTCAGCTTGGGATCCATCCCCGTCAGCAGCTCGGAATACCGCCGGTCAAAGAGGTCCGACAGGGTATAAAGCAGAGCTTCCGTGCCGTCATAATATTGGAAAAAGGTCTCCTGCCTGACGCCGGCCCGGCGGCAGACGTCCTCTACGGTGGTCTCGGGATAGCCCTTCTCCCGGAACAGGTCCCAGGCGGCGTTGATGATCCGCCCCTTTTCGTCGGCGGAGGCGTCGGGCTGCGTGGCGGCGCGGCCCATGAGAAATCCATAGCACAGCGGGTCGTCTTCGTCCAGCACCCATTCGTTGAAGCCGGTGACATAGGCGCTGCCGGTGATGCGGGGAATCACGGCCCGGTGGCCGTCGATGTCGATTTCGCCGGCAATGACGCCCTTGAAGGTGGAGCCAGTGATGCTCTCATAGACAAATTCCTCATTGGGGGCCAGCTGGCCCTTGGCATAGAGCGCCGCCAGTTTGGCGCTGGTGCCGGTGCCGCATGGGGAACGGTCCGCCTGGGCATCGCCGAAGATGACCACGTTTTTCCGATCGGCCCCCGGCTGATCAGCTGGGCCATAGATTTCCACCAGATCCACGGTGGTGATGTCCAGATAGGGATGACGGACAGGAATGGTGCGGTTGATTTTGTCCCGCAGGCGCATGCCAAAATCAATGAGCCGGTCCAGGCTGTCCTGGGTGATCTCCAGGCCTACCCGCTGGGCATCCACCAGGGCAAAGAAACTGCCGCCGAAACTGATATCAAAGGGAACCGCCCCATATTCATCCAGCTCCAGCGCCAGATCGGCCTGATACAAAAACGAGGGGACATTGAGAAAGCTGACCTCCAGCGCCTTGCCGTGCTCCACCCGCACCTGGGCGCGGATCAGCCCGGCGGGGGCTTCCAGTACCACCTGGGTATAGGGCTCGGTGACGGGTACCATCCCCGTTTCCACGGCCACGGTGGCGCTGCCAATGCTGCCATGGCCGCACATGTTCAGGTAGCCGCCGCTGTCCATGAAAATGACGCCCAGGTCCGCTTCCGGGCTGACAGGTTCGGTCAAAAGCGCGCCGAACATGTCCCGATGCCCGCGGGGCTCCAGATCAGGGCCTTGCGGTAGTGGTCGTAGTTGCGCTCCAGAAAAGTCTTGCGGGCCATCATGGTTTCGCCTTCCAGAGGCGGAAAGCCGTCATAGATGATCCGGGTGGGCTCGCCCATGGTGTGGGAATCCACCACCCGGAAGGTCCTGCCATAAGCCTGCTTTGTGACGTGCAGCTGCATGGAGCTACCTCCTTTGTATGGAGTGAAGAAGCGAGCGGAAAATAAAAGTGGAGAAGAAGCGGTTGGAAGCTCTCCGCTGTTCACGCCGCGATTTGACTATATTATACGCCGCGGAGGTTTGTTGTGCAATCGGGAAACTGCATCCCATCTATGACGCAGTTTCATGAAAGGAGTCGCCATGGATATCAAAAAGCTTGAACTGTTTGCAGATGTGGCCAAAACAAAAAATTTTACTAAAAGCGGGGAGCGAATGGGCTATACCCAGTCCGGCGTCAGCCATGTCCTGAAGTCGCTGGAAAATGAGATCGGATTTCCGCTTTTCCTCCGCACCAAGCAGGGCGTCCATCTGACCCGCAATGCGGAGCGGCTGCTGCCGCTGGTGCATGCCCTGCTGGCGGACAGCGAAAAGCTGACCCAGACCATCCACGATATCAATGGTGTGGAGTCCGGCAGCCTGGTGATCGCTTCCTTTGCCAGCATTTCGATCCACTGGCTGCCCAGGATTATCCGCCGGTTTCAGCAGGCGTACCCCGGCATAGCCATCAGCCTGATGCAGGGCGGTACCGATGACATTGTGGGCTGGGTTTCCGGCGACCAGGCGGATTTCGGCTTTCTGAGCCAGCGCAATACCCGGGGGCTGGAGTGGATTTCGCTGTATGACGATCCACTGATGGCGGTGCTGCCGCTGGACTATCCCACCCCGGCAGACGGCTGTTTTCCCATTGCCGATTTTCAGGGGGAGGATTTTATCATTTCCGCCATGGGCACAGATTATGACGTCCACCACGCCCTGGACACCGCCGGAGTTACCCCCAATATCAAATTCACCTCCAAGGACGACCATGCCATCATCTCCATGATCGCCAGCCACCTGGGCATCAGCATTCTGCCGGAGCTGGTGCTGCGGGGATATGAAAACCAGGTGCGGACCATACCGCTGCGCCCGGCCTGCTCCCGGGATCTGGGCATTGCCGTCAAATCCAAGGGGGGCATGTCGCCGGCGGCGAAAAAATTCCTGCATCTGACCCAGCAGCTGCTGCCGGAATTGCTGTAAAGTGCAGAGCCAACTGCGCGCCGCCT
>CBCPMX010000032.1:0-15961 GCA_965120355.1 uncultured Oscillospiraceae bacterium | reverse complement strand
GGGGGAAAGCGGGGGGGGGGCGGGGGGGGGGGGCGCACCCCCCCCCCCCCGCTGCGGCCGCCGCACTGCGCTGCGTGCTGTTCAGCTGTATTGCTTTCTGGTGACGATCAGGGGCCGCTCCGCGGTGCCGTGGAGCTTGACGCCCTCGCTGATATGGACGTATTTGTCGCTGATGACGTTCTCCACCAGCACATTTTTCTCCAGCACCGTATTTTGCATGATAATGCTGTTGCGGACAACGGTGCCCTCCGCCACGGTGCAGCCGCGGAAAACGATGGAATTTTCCACGGTGCCCTTAATAATGCAGCCCGTGGCCACCAGCGCGTTTTTCACCTGGGCGTGGGGGCCGTATTTGACGGGGTGGGCATCCTGGATCTTGGTGCTGATGCGGCGGTCCCCCATAAACAGCTCCTGAAGCACCGCCGGATCCAGCAGCTCCATACTGGCGTCCATATAGGCCACAGCGTCGTCAATGGCGCGCATATAGCCTTTGAACGCAAAGCCATGCACGGCCAGCTGGTCCAGGTTCTCGGCAATGACGTCCAGCAAATCCAGATAGCTCAGGGCGCTGTACCAGTCCAGAATCTTCAGCAGAAGCTCCCGGTCAATGATCAGGGCATCCATAAACTGATTAATCTCCCCGGGGACATTTTTTCGCAGGCTGGTGACCCGTCCCCGGGCGTCGCAGAACACGGCAGCGTCCTTGACGGCTGCGCCGTCGGGCACATGCTTGTAAATCAGGGTGATGGCCGCGCCGGCCTTTTCATGGGCTTCGGCCACCTCCCGGAAGTCTATGTTAAACACCTTGTTGCTGGCGGAGATGACCACCAGATCCCGGCGGGAACGCTCCAAATACGCCCGGTTGCCCAGGATATCCCGCACCAGGAACTTGCCTGTGGCGCCCCGCAGACCGTAAGTAGAGCCGGGCAGGATGTACATGCCGCCCACCTTGCGGCTCAGGGCCCACTCCTTGCCGTTGCCCACATGGTCCAGCAGGCTGCGGTACAGATGCGGCGTAATCAGTCCCACGGTGTTGATGCCGGAGTTCACCATATTGGAAAGCGGAAAGTCCACCAGCCGGTACCGGCCGCCATAGGGAATGGACGCGATTGGACGCTCCTCCGTCAGCAGGCCGAAGTCGCCTTCGTTGTAATTGGTGCATACCAGTCCCATCATTCGTTTCATCGTCCAGGCCCCCTTACTTACTTCTGAAATGTTCGCTGTCGCCGATCAGGGCGATTTTTTCTCTCTCGTTGCCGCCGCAGAAGCAGGCGCCGGCCTCAATCACGGCGCCCTCGCCGGCGATGGCGCGGAACACGCGGGCGTTGGCTTCTACCCGCACGCCGGGCAGGAGAATGGATTCTTCCACCACGGCCCCCTCCGCCACATACACGTCAGAAGACAGGATGGAGTTCTTCACCGTCCCCATGACCATGCAGCCATTGCAGATCATGCTGCGCTCCACCATGCCGTTTTTGCCCACAAAATGGGGGGGCGAGATGTTGGCGTTGGAGAAAATGCGCATGTCCTCGGCAAAGATATTGAACTCCGGGTCGTCCTCCAGCAGCGCCATCTGGCTGGAGTAGTAGCTGTCGATGGTGCCCACATCCTGCCAGTAACCGTGGAAGGTATAGGCGCACAGCTTTTTGCCCTCCGCCAGGAGCTTGGGTATCACGTCCTTGCCGAAGTCGTGCTCGCTGCCGGGCTGCACATGGTCCTCTAACAGGGCGCGGCGCAGCACCGGCCAGGTGAAGATATACAGGCCCATGGAAGCCAGGTTGCTCTCCGGCTCCTTGGGTTTTTCGGCAAATTTGGTAATACAGCCGTTTTCGTCCACGCTCATGACGCCAAACCGGTTGGCGTCCTCCCACGGCACTTGAATGACCGAGACGGTCAGGTCGGCCTTCTGCGCCTTGTGGAAGTCCAGCATCTCATTGTAGTCCATCTTGTACAGATGGTCGCCGGAGAGGATCACCACATACTGCGGATCATAGTTGTCAATAAAGTCAATGTTATGATAGATGGCGTCGGCAGTCCCGTTGTACCAGTTGCCCCCCTGCTCGGTGGCATAGGGCGGCAGCACATGGACACCGCCGTCGGAGGCATCCAGATCCCAGGCCTCGCCGTTTCCGAGATAACTGTTCAGAATCGTGGGCTTATACTGGGTCAGGACGCCCACCGTGTCAATATTGGAGTTGACACAGTTGGACAGGCTGAAGTCGATGATGCGGTACTTTCCGCCAAACGCCACGGCCGGTTTGGCGTTGCGTTTGGTCAGCGCGAGCAGCCGGCTGCCCTGGCCGCCGGCCAGCAGCATCGCTACACATTCTTTTTTGCGCAAGGTAGACCCTCCTTATTTCGAGGCGGCAACAGGAAGCGAATCGGCCACCCTCGATTTCTCAATTTCTCTATGTTCAGCCGCCCTGCCGCCGGTGCGGCGGCAGAGCAGGATCTGACAGGTTGGCGCCGGGCGCGCGCCCCGCGGCGGAGGCCGGACACCCGGCGGCGGGCGTCAGTGCCGCTCGCACCGCACGCCCCAGATCTCTTTGGCGTATTCGGCGATGGTGCGGTCAGAGGAGAAGTAGCCGGCCTTTGCGATGTTATGCAGAGAAATCCGGTTCCATGCCGTGGTATCCAGATAGAGCTGGTTCATATCCTTCCAGGTACGGACATAGTCGTCGAAGTCCTTCAGTACAAAATACTCGTCGCCCTGTGTCAGCAGCGCGTCACGAATGCCCCAGAAATCGCAGCCGGAGGCGTGGAAGAACCCGTTGATCAGCTGGTCTGTCATGGTTTTCAGCCGGGGGTCTGCCTCTATCAGCTCCTGGGGATGGTATCCGGCGCGGCTGGCCTCCACCTCGTCGGCCCGCATGCCGAAGATCCGGATATTCTCGTTGCCCACCAGGCTGTGTATCTCCACATTGGCGCCGTCCATGGTACCCAGGGTGATGGCGCCGTTGAACATGAACTTCATATTGCCGGTGCCGGACGCCTCCTTGCCGGCAGTGGAAATTTGTTCGCTGATTTCCGCAGCGGGATAGATGAGCTGGGCCGTGGAGACGCAGAAGTTCTCAATAAAGACCACTTTGATCTTCCCGTTCACTGCCGGGTCGTTGTTGACCACGTCGGCAATGGAGTTGATCAGTTTGACCACCTCTTTGGCAAACACATAGCTGCCCGCCGCCTTGCCGGCGAAGATGAAGGTATGGGGCCGGATGTCCAAATCGGGATTTTCCTTGAGCTGGTTGTAGACGTCCATGATCTTGAACGCAAACAGCAGCTGCCGCTTGTAGGCGTGGATGCGCTTGACCTGGATGTCGAAGACGGAATCCGGATCCACGGCGACGCCGTTGTGGGTCTGGATATAGTTGGCCAGGCGAACCTTGTTCTCCCGCTTGACGGCAGCCATGCGCTCGAGGAAGGCGCTGTCCTCCTTATAGGGCAGCAGCTGTTCCAGCAGCATGGGATTATAGACCCAGGAGGGGCCGATGGCGTCGGTGATCAGGCGGGTCAGGCCCGGGTTGGATTCGATGAGGAACCGCCGGTGGCTGACGCCGTTGGTCTTATTGCTGAACTTCTCCGGCTGAAGAATATAAAACGCCTTCAGCGTATCGGCCTCCAGGATCTGGGTGTGCAGGGACGCCACGCCGTTGACCGAATGGCTGCCGATGATGGACAGGTTGGCCATCTTGGCCTGGCCATCCCAGAGAATGGCGGTGTTTTTCCGCAGTTCCTCGGCGTTTGGCCGGGAATTGTCGAAGTTCTCGCGGTAGCGCCGGTCAATCTCCTCAATGATCATATACACCCGGGGCAGAATGTTCTGGAGCATGTCGATGGGCCATTTCTCCAGGGCTTCCGGCAGAACCGTATGGTTGGTATAGGCGATGGTGTGGGTGGTGATCTCCCAGGCCTCGTCCCATTCCAGGCCCTCCTCATCCATGAGCAGCCGCATCAGCTCCGGCACGCACATGGTGGGGTGGGTGTCGTTGATGTGAATGGCCACCCGTTCCGGGAATTTGGCCCACTGATTGGTGCCATAGGTTTCCTTGTAATGGCGGACAATGTCGCCGATGCCGGCGGCCACCAGCAGATATTCCTGCTGCAGCCGCAGCTTTTTGCCGGGATAGGTGCTGTCATCGGGATAGAGGATACAGGTGATGGCCTCGATCTCATTGCGGTGCTTGACCGCGGCGGCGTAGTCGCCCCGGTTGAAGGCGGCCAGGTCGAAATTTTCCTCCTTCGGCTGGGCATACCACAGCCGCAGCTGGTTGACGGTACGGGCGCCGTACCCCACCACCGGCACGTCGTAGGGTACCGCCAGAACCTCCTGATACCCCTTGTAGTTGTATGTGATCTTGCCATTTTTATATTCCCGGTCCACATAGCCGCCGAATTTCACTTCGATGGCCTGATCCGGCCGCTGCGTCTCCCAGGGATACCCGGCATCCAGCCAGGTGTCCGGCTCCTCCGTCTGATAGCCGTTCACAATCTTCTGCTGGAACAGGCCAAAGCGGTAGCGGATGCCCATACCGGTCCCTGGCACGCCCAGAAACGCCATGGAGTCCAGGAAGCAGGCGGCCAGACGGCCAAGTCCGCCGTTGCCCAGGCCCGGATCCCGCTCCATTTGACAGATCTCGTCCAGATCCTGCCCCATTTCCCGCAGGCCGGAGCGGACAATGTCCTGGATGCCCAGGTTCAGCAGATAATTGTTCAGCAGCCGTCCAATGAGGAATTCCATGGAGAAGTAGTAGATCTGCTTTTCGTCGTTGCTGCGGATCCGCTCCCGGGTCTCGGTGCGCACCTTGGAGGCCCGGTTTTTAATCAGCTGCACCAGCACATCGTATTTTTCATAATTGCTGCACTCTTCCAGCGCTTTGCCGGCAAAGTCAATGCAGGCAGTGCGGTACGCAACTTTAAAGTCTTCTTTACCTACAAACATATGCAAACTTATCCTTCCTGAGAGGTGGTTTTATGAGAATTGGTGTTTTTTGCGGTTTTTCCGCCTTTCCCCGCGGCCTTTTTTGCCGTCTTCGGAGACGCCTTTTTCACCGGCGCTTCCTTGGGCGCACGGGAAAAATCCTTTTTGAAAATGACGCCGCCCAGCGGGGGTACCGTGACGCGGATGGAGTACTCCTGTCCGTGACAGGGGACCTTTTCGGCCAGCACCGGCTCGGCGTTGGCATGCAGGCCGCTGCCGCCGAAGCGGCTCTCGTCGGAGTTGAGCAGCTCCTTATACCGGCCCGCTTTGGGCACGCCGATACGGTAGTCAAAATAACTGTCCGTGTTGAAGTTGATCGCGATGACGGTCACATCGTTGGGCTTGCGGCCCTTGCGGGTGTATAGCAGGATGCTCTGCGCCGCGTTGTCCGCGTCCAGCCACTGATACCCCTGCCAGTCGAAGTCCTGCTGCCAGAGGCTGGGCTGCTCCAGATACAGGTGATTGAGCTCCTTGATAAACTGCTGGTGTTGGGCGTGATGGGGATAGTCCAGCAGGAACCACTCCAACCCCTCATAGTACCGCCACTCGATGAACTGACCAATCTCATTGCCCATGAAGTTGAGCTTGCCGCCGGAGTGGGTCATCTGGTACATGGCCAGCATCCGCAGCCCGGCAAACTGCCGCCAGTAGTCTCCCGGCATCCGCACAATCAACGAGCACTTGCCATGCACCACTTCGTCATGGCTCAGGGGCAGGATAAAATTCTCAGAGAACGCGTACATCATTGAGAAGGTCAGCAGCTGGTGGCTGCCGGGCCGGTAAGGAAAATCGGTCTTCATATATTTCAGCGTATCGTTCATCCAGCCCATATCCCACTTGTAGTGGAAGCCCAGTCCCCCCTGCGCCGGGGGGCGGGTAATCATGGGCCAGGCGCTGGATTCCTCGGCGATGGTAAAGACGCCTGGGAAGAGCTCGCCCACCAGCTGGTTGAACTCCCGCAGAAAACTGATGGCCTTCAGATTGCCGTCGCCGCCCTCCCGGTTCCGGCGCAGGGGCTGGCCGGGATCCAGGCCGAAGTTGAGATAGAGCATGCTGGACACCCCGTCCACCCGGATGCCGTCGGCGTGGAAGCAATCCAGCCAGAACACGGCGTTGGACAGCAGGAACGACCGGACCTCGCTGCGGGCAAAGTCAAAGGTATAGGTTCCCCACTGGACGTGATCCATCTCTTCATAGAGCTTCTCGCCGTTGAAGCGGCCCAATCCGTGGGCATCCCGGCAGAAGTGGCCGGGTACCCAGTCCAAGATCACGCCGATGTTGCTGCGGTGGCAGGTGTCGATGAAATACATCAGATCCTGGGGCGTGCCATAGCGGCTGGTGGCCGCATAATAGCCTGTGACCTGATACCCCCAGGAGCCGTCATAGGGATGCTCCATCACCGGCAGCAGCTCGATATGGGTATAGCCCATGTCTTTGACATAGGGCACCAGCTCGTCCGCCAGCTCCCGATAGTTGTAAAACGCCTCCGCCGGCACGTCCTGGGGCCCGCTGCGCTCGGCAGGGTGCTGCTTCCAGGAGCCGGCATGGACCTCGTAAATATTCATGGGCTTTTCAAAGTGATTGGCCCTGGCCCGGCGGTACATCCACGCGCCGTCCTTCCAGCCGTAGCCGTCCAGCCTCACAATTTTGGACGCAGTGCCGGGCCGCAGCTCGGCGGAAAAGGCCACGGGATCCGCCTTATAGAGCAGCTCCCCGGCGGCAGTTTCAATGCAGTATTTATAGAGCGTCCCCTCCTGCAGGCCCGGCACAAAGCCGGCCCAGACACCGGTGGAGCCCAGGGGTTCCAGGAAGCAGCCCTCCGGCGACCAGCCGCAGAATTCTCCAATCACCCGGACGCTCCGGACGCCCGGCGCCCAGACGGCAAAGCGCACGCCGTCGCACTGGCCGTCATTCCAGAAGTGGGCGCCCAGAAACCGGTAGCAGTAGTGATCCGCACCGGTATTATACAGATACAGCTGCTCCTGCGAGATGCCGAAATAGTTATCCATGTTGTTTCCTCCCATTGTCCGCCGGCGGAGCCGCACGGACAGATGCAATTGCGTTCCGGCGCGCCCGGAAAAACCGACGTTCGGGCAGCCGGAACAGCGGGCACGGGCCCTGTTTGCCCATTGGCGGTACCGCCGTTTTCAAACAGGGCCGGAGCGGCCCGCGAAGCGCCGTGCGTTCACAGGCCCATCCGGCCGGTGATGGTTTTCCGGACGGTCTCCAGCCGCTGCTGGGCCGCCGCGTGATCCGTGCTCTTGACGCTGTAGTAAATTTTGATTTTCGGCTCGGTGCCGGAGGGCCGGACCGCCACCCAGGTGCCGTCGGCCAGGGTGTATCGCAGTACGTTGGACGTGGGCAGATTGCCGAAGCCCGGCTCCGCCGCCACCGGCACAATGTAGTCCACCGACTGGACCACATCAGCAAAGGGGGCGCCGCCGGTGCGCAGCGCTTTCATCATCGCCGCAATCTGTTCGGCGCCATCCTTCCCCTGGAGGGTAAAGCTGTCCTGCGCGTCCAGATAGTAGCCAAACTGCGCATACAGCTCCTGCATTCGATCCGCCAGCGTCTTGCCCTGGGCCTTATAGGCCGCCGCCATTTCACAGATCAGCATGGAAGACACCACTGCATCCTTGTCCCGGGCATGGGCCCCCACCAGGTAGCCGTAGGACTCCTCATACCCCAGAATGAAGGTAAAGTCCCGGTGGGCATCACCGCTGTTCCGGGCGGCCTCAAACTGGGTGATCTTTTCGCCGATGAATTTGAAGCCCGTCAGGGTAGAGAACACTGTGACGCCCCTGCTCTTAGCAATCTCCGCGCCCATCTCCGAGGTGACCACCGTCTTGACCACCGCCGGCTTGTGGATTGCCGACAGATCCTTATGGCCCAGCACATAGTCCATCAGCAGCGCGCCCATCTGATTGCCGGTCATGAGGGTGTAGCCGTCCCCAGTGCGGACGCCCACGCCCACCCGGTCGCTGTCCGGGTCGGTGCCGACAACGATATCGGCGCCAGTCTGCTCCGCCAGAGCCAGGCCCAGGGCCAGGGCGCTCTTTTCCTCCGGATTGGGCGACTTGACCGTGGAGAAATTGCCGTCGGGCAGCTCCTGCTCCGGCACCACGGTCACGTCCGAAAAGCCGTCCTTGGCCAGCGCCATACGCACCGGCACATTGCCCGCACCGTGCAGCGGCGTATAGACCACCTTTAAAGCCGCCTTGGCCGCCGCGTCGGTACAGATCTGCTGCCGCAGCACCGTGTCCACATAGACCTCCGTCAGATCCACCGGCTCCACCAGAGCCGGATCGCCTTCAAAGTCGATGCCAGAGAAATCCGTCACGCGGCCCACATACTCGATGACCCGGTCCGCATCGCCGGGCGTCAGCTGACAGCCGTATTCGTCATAGGCTTTATAGCCGTTATATTCTTTTGGGTTGTGGCTGGCGGTGACCACCACGCCGCCAACACAGTTCAACTGCCGCACGGAGAAGCTCAACTCCGGCGTCGGCGCAGGCTCCTGGAACAGATACGCCCGAATGCCCAGGCCAGAGAGGACCCTGGCAGTGACTTCCGCAAACTGCGGGCTGTTGTTGCGGGTGTCGTGGGCCACCACAACCCCCCGCTGGCGGCAGACCTCTGCGCCGTAGCGGGCCAGCAGATACTGGCCGAAGCCGCGGGTGGCCTTGCCGACGGTATACTTGTTCATGCGATTGGTGCCGGCGCCCATGATCCCCCGCAGGCCGCCAGTGCCAAATTCCAATTCCTTATAAAAGCGGTCCTCAATTTCCTTGGCGTCCCGCACCGAATCCAGCGCCGCCAACTCCTGATGCGTCTGTGCATCAAACGCGCCGCTGGTCTTCCAGAACTCATATTGCTGCAAAAAATCCATGGCTTTCGCCCCTTTCGTCCATCAGCAAGCACAAACATCCCTTGTGCTTGCCCTTATTTTAGCGCATTTTACCGCTGAACGCAACAGTTTCCATTGTGAATTCTCATAATTTCTCTGAAAAAATGTGCAAAGAAATGGTGAATTTCGACAAGGAAGCGGGGCAGACCAGGGGAAATCCGGAAACGCCTGAAACGGCGGCGTCCAGCGGGAAACACCGCGCCGGACCGCTTTCCGGGCCAGGCGCGGCGCAGGCCGGTCCGGCGGGCTTTTGCCGCTGCCGGGCCGGCCTGCATGCACCGGAAGAACTCCGCCAAAGCGCCGCGGTTTTCACCTAATTGCCGCATTTCAAGCCAGGGCGATGGACGCCGTCAAACGGCGGAGGTTCCACCGCCCGCCCGGCGGGCGCTCAGCGCACCGGGCGGGAACCGCCGCCGGCACAGCAGCGGCGCCGTCAACTTTGCGAATCCTTGCCGCGCAAGGGTTTGAAAATGATAACCAGGCACATTCATTTCGCCCGAGCAGAGCAAAACACAGCCGCCGGACAAGTGCCGCAGGCACTTGTCCGGCAAGCTGAATCTCCCCGCGCGGCGCACCGCACGGGGAGATTGTTGTTCAGGGTACAATTCCGGTATTCCGGTGGCAGCTGCCGCAGGACTCAGATGCCGTAGGCCTCTGCATAGCGGTCATAGGCGCCCTGATAGATCTCAATGCACTCTTCCAGACCCATGGACAGCAGCTGATTGATGAAGTTGTCCCAATCGCTGTCGAAGTTGTACTCGCCCATGACGAACTTGAACACCTCGGTGGAAGCATAGGTGGCAATGTCGGTCCACAGCTCGCTGTACTCATTGCTTTCATCGTAGTTCAGCTCCACGTTGGCAGGCATGGTGTACAGATTATCCTGGGTGGAAGTCCACAGTTCCATCGCGGACAGGTTGGCCTCGGAATAGGCGTCGAACACCCGGTCATAGTCAGACAGGGTGGCCACACAGGCCGGGGTGTAATACGTCTGCGCGAAGGAGATCATGGGGAAGTCGGGATTGTTCAGCACGGCGTCGGTGTACTCCGGCTCGCCGTCCGCATTGTACTCAAAGGAGACGCCTTCGACGCCGTAGTTGGCCAGAACCTGGCCTTCAGCGGTGAACCAGAAGTCCAGATACGCGCAGGCCAGCTCGATGTCCTCACAGTTTTCGGAAATGGCAATGTTCTTGCCCATGACGTTGGAGCTGGTGGGGTCGTCGCCGAAGTGGAACAGCTCGCCTTCCTCCTTCACCGGCTGGGCCATGGCGACAATCTTATAGTCCGGATCCAGGCTCTGGCCGGAGAGCATGTTGGAGTCCATATTGTCGGACTGCGCCGACCAGATACCGGCGTTGCCGCCCTGGATATAGCGATCCGCATTGGACGTGAAGGGATCGTTGGACTCGGTGGCAAAGTCGCTGGCGATGAGACCCTCAGAATACCACTGCGCGATCATTTCCATATATTCCTTATAGCCATCCGCCAGGAAGCCGTTCTGCACAACGCCGTCCACCACAAACATGTTGTGGGCAGTGTCCGGGTCAAAGCCCACGGACCCCATGCCGCCCACCAGCGCGGAGCCGGTCATCTGGGTGCTGCCGGTCAGCAGCAGGGGACGGTCAGCGCCAAACTCGTTTTTAAAAGCGGTCAGCACGTCATGGATTTCATCATAAGTAGTGGGGATCTCCATATCCAGCTTCTCCAGCCAGTCGGCGCGGATCTGCAGGCCTCCGGTAACCATGGACTCATCGGAGATGGTGATCACCTCGGGCATCTGGCCCTCTTCGCTGATGGCGGAGGTCTTGTACTCAGGATAGTACTCCAGGGCCTTGAAGTAGTTGGGCAACAGGTCCGCATACTCCATCAGATCAATGGCCGCGCCGTCCTCAATCATGGCGCTGGTGCTGGTGTACTGCTGAGAACCGCCGGCAATCAGGTCGGTCATCAGGCCGCTGGCAACCATCAGCGTGAACTGGGTAGACAGCGTCTCGCTGTTGACAATGGTGTACTCAATGTCCACGCCGGTGATCTCTTCGGCATACTGGCAAGCCACCACGTCATCATAGGTGTTGACGTTGAACATGGACATATAACCGGGCAGCTCCACGAACAGGCTCAGGGAAGCGCCCTCTTCATCGGTCAGGGGCAGTACGGCAGGGTCAGGCTCATAGGGCCTCAGGTCTTCGGCTGTTTCTTCTTCCGTGGAAACTTCCTCGGCAGACTCGGTCTCTTCCGCCGGAGCGCTCTCAGACTCAGCAGGCGTTTCCTCGGGTTCCTGGGAGGTTTCCGTCGTTTCGCTGGTGGTCTCGGAAACTTCGGCAGGGGATTCCGCAGTTGTTTCTTCGCTGCTGGAACCACAGCCAGCCAGCAAAGTCAACATCATTGCGAGTGCAAGGATCAGTGCCAAAACTTTTTTCACGTGTATTACCTCCATTTTAGTTTCTCCCATTCAGGATAGGTTGGCAAGATTATTATACCAAATTCCCGGAACAGATTCACCTTTCAAATAGTTTTATAACTGTTTCATATGTGTTTCATAGATGAAAATTTTTCAGGGAAAGCCCGTAAAAATGTGCGGCTCCTTGGCAATTTGTGCTGATCCGGGAGGCCGCGTCAGCCTTGCTCTGCAATGAAAATGGCGCCGGGGCGCCGGATTCCCCGGTTGCCCCGGCGCCGCTGCGCCAGCCCGCTCCGTCCGGGTGTCCCACACCGGCGGATACGGACATGCTATTGTCCATCCTTATATGCTTTTCGGTACGCCGTAGGCGTGATCCCCTCGTAGCGCTTAAACACCCGCGCCAGCGTCCATCCGCTGTAATAGCCCACCTGACGGGCGATGTCAGAAATGCCCTCATCCGTCTCTGTCAGCAGCTTTTTGGCCTCTGTCAGACGGGTGGTGTGGAGGAAGTCCAGCAGATTCATGCCCGTGTTCTCTTTAAACATGCGGCTCATGTAGCTGCGGCTCTTGCCCAGGCTGTCACAGATATTCTCCACGGACAGATCCGGATCGGAGTAGTTGCGGTAGACAAAGCTGATGACCTTGCCGGCGGTGCCGCTGACATCGGTGCGCGCAGCATTGAAGCGGGTGTCCAGCAGGCGGAAAATCCGGCGGATATCCCTGCAAATCTGCCCATAGTCCTCCGACGCGAAAATGTCCGAGAACAGCGACGCCGCTGTCACACCCCCAGCATCCACCAGTTCCTCAAAATTGACTGCCAGAATATTGCTGGTGGTGTTGAGCCTGGCCCCAATAAAGGGTTTGAGGCGGTTGATCTCGTTTTCGCCGTATTTGGTGTGGAGCGCCTGGAGCTTGTCCATGGTCAGGGTACAGGCCGTATCAAAGTCAAAGGTGACCACAGCGTTGAGATACTGCTTTTCCATGGTGGTATCCTGGTGGAGGGGAACCATCTCTTCTTTCTTTGGCATGGTACTGGCAATCAGGACTGTCTCTTCATTTTCAGAGTTGTGGAAGAAATCCCCCATATCCAAAATCTGACGGAAGCTGAGATGGACATTCTGCAGCCCCTGCACCGGCTCGCCCACCAACGCCCGCAGCTCCAGTCCGAAGTTCCCGGCAATAAAGGCAATGGCGTCCCGGCAAATTGCGGCGGTCTCATCGACCAAAGCCGCACCGTCGGCAGTTTCCCCCGTGGGGTTGAACAGGAAGGCATATTTGTCATCCACCCGGGCCGGGCAGCAGTTGCCCCTGCCAGACAGCAGCTCGGAAAAGACCGAACTGACAATCAGCGGCACCTGGCCCTTGTCCCGAAAATTCTGGTCGCTGTCAAAAAACATGTTGGAGCCGTCTTTGGTCTGTACCAATACCGGCACCATGCACTCGCCCTCCAAGTGGACCTCCATCATGCGGAGCATATCCTCCACCTCGGCCACCACTTTGAAATTGCCGCGGAGAATCTTCTCCACCAACAGTTCCTGCGCCTGATAGGTCCGCATGCGGTAAAAGCGTTCCAGCTGGCTCTTTTCCTTGCCCAGATATTCAATCAGCAGCGCTGCCGCCTCCATGGGCGCGGCCCCCGGCGGCACCACGCCGTCTGAGAGGCCGGGACACAGCTTCATCAGCGCCGCCACTTCTTCGCTGTATGCGCCGGCAGGCTGTTGGGATTGCACCGTTGTTGCCATCGCGCGTTCGTTCCTTTCCAAAGGAAATGTCACAAATTGAAGGATACAATTTGTGACTTTATTATACTCTGTATTGTTCTATTTGTAAATAAGATGGTAAGATTTTTTCGTAAAAATTCTGTCCCCCCTTTAAAAAAGCCGCCCCAAACCGACCAATCTGTGCTATGATATCTATACGCAATACCAGGGTGGGATCTCCCCTGGCGCGGGTTCCGCGGGAACCGGCCGCATTTCGCTTTTTTCGGCTGCGAACGGCCGCTTGCCGGTTGAGACAGGCTTCCCCTGCATGGACCCGCACACCGCATACAACGAAAGGAGTGGTCCGCACCATGAAAACCCTGCTGCACATCTGCTGCGCCCCCTGCGCCAATATGTGCGTAGACTCCCTGCGGGGAGAGGGAGTGGACGTGACCGGCTATTGGTACAATTTAAATATTCACCCCTTCACCGAATACAAGGCCCGCCGGGACACGCTGAAGGACTACGCCGCCGCCGTGGAGCTGCCCCTGGTTCTGGACAACAGCTATGCGCTGCGGCCCTTTATCCGGGCCGTGGCGGAGGACATCGACGGCCGGTGCGTCAAATGCTATGAGCTGCGGCTGTATCACGCGGCCCAGTATGCCGCCGCCAACGGCTTTGACAGCTTTTCCACCAGCCTGCTCATCAGCCCTTATCAGAAGCACGATCTGATCCGCCAGGTGGGCCAGGCCGCCGCCGCGGCAAACGGCCTGCAATTTCTATATCGGGATTTTCGCCCTCTGTTTCGCCAGAGCCAGCGCCGGGCCCGCGCCATGGGCATGTATATGCAGAAATACTGCGGCTGCATCTTCTCCGAAGAGGAGCGGTACGTCAAGCGAAAGAAGCGGATCCCATGAACAGGACGTACATTGCCGCAAGATCCGGGGAGGGCCGCCCATGGGACTAATCGGGAAACTCACCATAGTGCTGCTGATCCTGGCGGCGCTGCTGGCATTGGCGGGGTGTCTGTTGTTTTCCTTCGTGCTGGACAACCGGGCCAAGTGGTCCATGCGGGATACCCTCCACGCCAGGAGCAGGCAGCCGCGGGAGCCGGACGCGGCTGCCATCTGGTTCCGGGAGTATCGCCAGCCGGTTCGCCGCAGGAGCCGCGACGGGCTGCTGCTCAGCGGCTGGCTGTTCCCGGGAACTGCATCCCACCGGTACGCCATCGTGTGCCACGGATATTTTGACACGCCGGCGGTGACGGCCCGATACGCCCGCCATTTTCAGGAGCTGGGCTATACGGTGCTGTGTCCCGCCGCCCGCGCCCATGAGCGCAGCGAGGGGCGGTTCATCGGTATGGGCTGGCCGGACCGGCTGGATGTGGCAGACTGGGCCCAGTGGCTGACAGACCGAGATCCGGCGGCGGAGTTGTTCCTGTTCGGCATCTCCATGGGCGGCGCCACGGTGATGATGGCGGCGGGGGAACCGTTGCCGCCAGGCGTCCGGTGTATCATTTCCGACTGTGGTTACAGCTCCGTCTGGGCGGAATTTGCCAGCCAGATCCGGCGGCGCAGCCCGCTGCCCCTGTACCCCGTGCTGTGGGCAATGGACGCCGTAACCTGTCTGCGGGCCGGCTGGGGCTTTCGGAAAGCCTCCGCGGTCAAACAGCTGCACAAAGCTGTGCTGCCCATGTTGTTTATCCATGGCGACGCGGATAAATTCGTGCCCTACGCCATGTTAGACCAGGTCTACACTGCCTGTGCCAGCCCTGTCAAGGAGAAATTGACCGTCCATGGCGCGGCCCATTGCCAGTCGGTCCAGGTGGATCCGGAGACATATTGGCGGACAGTGGACAGATTTTTAACGCAGGCGTTCCGAAGCACGGGTTAACCTCCTCCAAGGGACGGGGCATCTGCCCCTCTGCGCCCATGGGGACGGCCGCCGGTTGCCTGCTGCGCGTGCAAAAATCCCCCCAAATGCAGTTCTGCATTTGGGGGGATTCCGCTTGTCGAAAAAGTGCCGTAGGCACTTTTTCGACCGCTGTAGTTTGATCTGCCCGGGCTTCGCATCCAAAAACTGTATTGCAATTGTAGTTTTTAATGTCATTGCCGCAAATGCCGGTTTCGGCAAATGCCGCATCCTGATACGGAGCATTTCGAAGCGGCGACCCCGGCCCTCCGCCAGCGCACAGGCGCCTTGAAAAAAGCGGACTCCGTTTCGCATTGCGGCTTCTGCCGCCGCCCGCCCCTCAAAGGGCTGCCCGCTATCCGGGGCAAATTCACCTGTTATACGGCAGCAATCTGATCGCCAATCTCAATATCCGGCGAATTGGAAATTGCGCAATAATAATAGGCGTCCTGATGGAACCGCAGGTAAACCGCTTTTGCGGCCGGCGCATAAGCCAATGCGATACAAACTGCGATGGGGTTCACCATCTCGCCTGCCAGCATAACGATCTTCCCCGCCGGAAGCTCCGGCACTTTGATCTCATCGAATCTGGTGAGGTCAAATCCATGGGCGCCGGCATCCGCATCCTGCGTCGGAACCAGCGTCAGATAGATCCGCTCCCCCTCTTCTTTGCGCTCGAACTTGATATGCAGAGACGGATCAACTTCGCCAAACGCAAAGGGTTTTAGCGTGAGCGCGTACATCCCATTCGGCCCAATTTTTGCAAATCCCACTGCGGGACGCGCCGCATAATTCAACGCGGCCGTTACCCAGTTTGGGCAATGGGACTGAATTTCGACCCGATCATAGGTGTCTGCTGCAGCCAGCGCAGAAATTTCTGCAACTGCTCTGCGCAGGGACGCCGCATCCCATACAGGCTCATTTGGCATCATAACGATTCCATTGCGCACAGAATCTCTCCTGGGAAGACCATATGCATCGGCTTTCTTTTGCACATCAAATTGAAGGCTTTTCATGCTTGGAACCATCCTTTCCGCTGCAATTCAAAACGCGCCAAAGGCGTC
>CBCPMX010000031.1:0-9903 GCA_965120355.1 uncultured Oscillospiraceae bacterium | reverse complement strand
AAAGGAAGGGAGAAAGAAAAAAGGGATGTGAAAAAAGGGGGGGGGGAAAGGGAGGAGAGCCAAGACTTCCCCGCGCCGGTTGTTTATCTGGAAATTCGGTTTGGCGCCGCCCTGGCGTCAGCCGCTCTCTTTTTCAATCAGCGTCCATGGGGCGGTCTGGGAAACACAGTGTTCACCCCGCAGGAGCTGTACCAGCAATTCCGACGCCAGGCGGCCGACGTTGTAATTGCCATGCGACAGAGAGGTGATGCGTGGAGAGGCCAGCTCACTGTACTGGCTGTTGTCAAAACTGACGACTGCCAGATCCTGAGGCACCCGCCGGCCCCGCTTGGCCAGTTGGCTGACCAGATGACCGGCCACTTCGTCGTTGTAGCAGACCACCGCGGTGCAGCCCTCCAGGAAGGGCATCAGCTCCTCCGTGGACAGGCCGGACAGCAGCTGGGCCTTGCTCTCGGTGTTGTACCAGTAGATCCGCTTGTCGCTCATGGGCAGATCCAGATCCCGCAGCGCGTCCAGATACCCGGCGTAGCGCTGGTGGCCCTGAATGTCGTCGGTCTTAAAAATGCCGGCGATATTTTGATGGCCCTTGCCCGCCAGGTATTCCACCAGCATCCGTCCCCCGGTATAGTTGTCGTCCAGGACAGACAGCGTCCCTTCCAGTTCCGGATAGTTGCCGTTCATGAACACCAGCGGAATGCCCCTGGCCATGAGCTGGCGGTACAGGTCCAGATTGGGATTGGGCAGGGACGTCTTAGTCCCCTCTACCAGAATGCCGTGAAGCTGCGGCAAAGACAAAAGCGTCTGGAGGATCTTCCGCTCATTGGACACCTGGTTCTGTGTGGCGAACAGCAGCGGTGTGCAGTTGTTTCCGGCCAGGACTGTCTCCACCTCCCGCAGAATGCTGGGGAAGATGTAGTCGCTGATATAGGTGGTCACCACGGCAATGGAGCGGCGGGGGAGTTCCTCCAGCCGGGGCTGCTCCCGGACACGGGATCCGCTGCCCTGCCGGCGCTCGATGAGCCCTTCGGCTACCAGCAGCGACAGTGCTTGGCGGACGGTCTGGCGGCTGACTTGAAACTGCTGGCACAGCGCCTGTTCCGTGGGCAGCATCCGGTCCGCATAGGCGCCGGCGGTGATCTGTGTCCGCAGATTCTCCGCCACCAGCTGATATTTGGGCATCACAGCCATCGGTAGTCCTCCTTTCAACGGATTGACGGACTGCGCTTGCTAGGGATCAATCCAAAATGGGATTGCTCCTGTGTTGATTTCTATGAAGTATATCACATTTGTGCGGTTAGTTCAAGATTTGTGTGCATTTTCTTTCGAAAAAAGCGGACAAAATTTGAGGATTACATGGGTTCTGTCGTTCGGTCATCTCGTCCGATTGTCCAGTTCCGCCGGTTCAAAAATGGTTACAATTTGATAAAACCGTGACAATGTAAAGAATATGTGAACGGTTTGAAAAGTTTTTGTGTATTCTGCCATACTGATTTTGGGAAATGCCAGGCAGAAAATTTAATTTTTTTACACTAAAATATCGTAAATTTCATGAATTAGCAGGAAAACTTGAAACAAAAATCGCAAGAAATAAAATTTGTATTTTCTAAACCCGGCGAAAACCCGGCAATTTGTATTGTGAGAACAGCCAAAATTTCGGTTCATGCGTACAAATTATTGACACTTGCATTTTTAGCGCGTATACTATACCCAGTTCCAGAGATGCCGTACAGACCTGTCGGCATGACAAATCTGAATCTTAAGAAGAAATGGAGTCCTGTGAAATGAAAAGATTGCTTGCACTGCTGCTGGCGCTGGTTATGGTCTTCGCCCTGGCCGCTTGCGGCAGCTCCGACACCACCACCGAGTCTTCGACGGAAGCTTCCACCGAGACCTCTTCTGAGGCGGAAACTTCCACCGAGAGCGGTTCCGATGATCTGATCGTCGTGGGCTTCGCCCAGGTGGGCCATGAGTCAGACTGGCGCGCCGCCTCTACCAACTCTGCTTACGACGTGTTCTCCAAAGAGAACGGCTATGACCTGATGTTCGTGGACAGCGACAACGATTCCGCCAACCAGATTTCCGCCGTCCGGAACTTCATCCAGCAGGGTGTTGACTACATCGTCATTGACCCCATTGTCTCCACCGGTTGGGACGCTGTGCTGACGGAATGCGAGGAAGCCGGTATCCCCGTGATCGTCATTGACCGTACCATCGACGACTCCGACAAGTACGTCTCCTGGGTCGGCTCCGACTTTAAGGTCGAGGGTCTGGCCTGCGGCGAGTGGCTGAAGGCCTACGCCGAGGACAAGGGCATCACCGAAATCAACGCCCTGGTCATTGAAGGTTCCGTGGGCGCCTCCGCCACCATCGGCCGTACCGACGGCTTCAAGGAGATTGCCGACCGTGAGGGCTGGACCATTCTGGATTCCCAGAGCGGCGACTTCACCGAAGCCGGCGGCCAGGAGGTCATGGAGTCCTACTGCCAGAGCTATGCCGGCCAGTTTAACGTGGTCATCTGCCAGAACGACAACGAGGCTGCCGGCGCCATGACCGCCATGACCAACGCCGGCGTCACCTTCGGTGTGGGCGGCGACGTGATTCTGGTGTCCTTCGATGCCAACAAGCCCTATGTGGAGATGGTCATGAACGGCCAGATCAACGCCAACTTCGAGTGCAACCCCATGGCTGCGCCCACTGTGGCAGAGATCATTCAGCAGCTGGAAAACGGCGAGACCCCTGAGAAGGAGATCTACGTCACGGAGTCCTGGTTCGTCGCGGAGGACAACATTGCTACCATCACCGTCAACGGCGAGGAGCAGGAAATGATCTATGTGACCCAGGAAGTCCTGGATGCCCGGCCCTACTAATCTGAAAGCACTTCCCCAAGCAAACACAGCGTAATCCCCAAGGGAGGACCCCGCCAACCTGGGGTCCTCCCTTTGATTGATGTCCAAGTGAAGCAAAGCCCGGGGAGGCGGTTCCCCTCAAAAGCGGAAACCGCCCGGCAGAATTCCCTTTGCCCGAGCATATGTATATTGTGAGGTGACACCAGAATGCAAGACAATATTGTATTGACGATGCGGGGAATCTGCATGAGCTTCCCCGGCGTCAAGGCGCTGGACAATGTGGACTTCACCCTGCGCAAGGGCGAAATCCACGCCCTGATGGGAGAGAATGGCGCAGGCAAATCCACTCTGATCAAGTGCCTGACCGGCGTCAACGACTTTGAGGCCGGTGAGATCCGGGTGGACGGCGTAGATGGCCCCGTCAAAAACCACTCCACGCTGGAGGCTCAGAAAGCAGGCATTTCCACGGTGTACCAGGAGGTCAACCTGTGCCCGAACCTGAGTGTGGCGGAGAACCTGTTCATCGGTCGGGAGCCCATGACCCGCCTGCACACCATCGACCGCAAAACCATGTTCCGTAAGGCCGACGAGCTGGTCAAGCGGCTGGATATCCGGGTAGATGTGGCCCAGAACCTGGAAAATTACTCCCTGGCCATCCAGCAGATGATCGCCATTGCCCGGGCCGTGGATATGGACTGTAAGGTCCTGATCCTGGACGAGCCCACCTCCTCCCTGGACGACAGCGAGGTGGAAAAGCTCTTTAAAATGATGCTCCAGCTCAAGGAGCAGGGCGTGGGCATCATCTTTGTCACCCACTTCCTGGAGCAGGTCTACGCGGTCTGCGACCGGATTACGGTGCTGCGAAACGGCACCCTGGTGGGCGAATATCCGGTGTCGGAGCTGCCGCGGGTGAAGCTGGTGGCGGCCATGATGGGCAAGGATTTTGACGACCTGGCGGCCATTAAGCCCGAAGGCTTTGTCTATCACGACGACGCGCCCCTGGAGATTGAGGCCAGGGGCCTGAGCCATAAGGGTACCATCAAGCCCTTTGATCTGGACATCCACAAAGGCGAGGTCATTGGCCTGACGGGCCTGCTGGGTTCCGGCCGCAGCGAGCTGGCCAGAGCCATTTATGGCGCGGACCGGGCGCAGACCGGCAGACTGAAGGTGGACGGCAAGGACGCCAAGATCAATCAGCCCATCGATGCTATGAATATGGGCATGGGACTGCTGCCCGACGACCGGAAAGCGGAGGGCATCATCGGGGATCTGTCGGTGCGTGAGAACATCATCTTGGCCCTGCAGGCCAAGCGGGGGATGTTCAAACAGCTGCCGCGGGCCAAGCAGGAGGAAATTGCCGACCGGTACATCGACCTGCTGCAGATCAAAACCGCCAGCCGGGAGACGCCCATCAAGCAGCTGTCCGGCGGCAACCAGCAGAAAGCCATTCTGGCCCGCTGGCTGGCGACAGACCCGGACTTTTTGATCCTGGACGAGCCGACCCGCGGCATCGACGTCGGCACCAAGACGGAAATTCAGAAGCTGATTGTTCAGCTTGCCGGCGAAGGCAAGAGCGTCATGTTCATCTCCTCCGAGATTGAGGAGATGCTGCGTACCTGCAACCGCATGGCGGTGCTGCGGGACGGCGCCAAGGTAGGCGAGTTGGACGGCGAACTGACCCAGGAGCGGGTCATGGCCGCCATTGCGGGAGGTACAAGCGATGCGTAAACTGAAAAAGATCACCCAGATGCGGCTGTTTTTGCCCGTGTTCTGTATGTTCCTGGTGCTGTGCATCAATATGGTTTATGATGCAGTTCAGGGCAACGATTTCTATAGCTTCTTCAAGATCACCATGACCAACGGCCTGCTCAACGGCCGGATTATCAACATTCTCAACCGCGGCAGCGAGGTGGCCATTCTGGCCATCGGCATGACGCTGGTGGTCTCCGCGTCCGCCGGCACAGACATCTCCGTCGGTTCGGTGATGAGCCTGTGCGCATCGTTCTGCTGCATGCTGGTGGCGGGGTTCGGCGTGTCGTCGGTGGGCAGCGCGGAAGAGTTCGCCATGCCCCTGATTGTGGGGCTGATCGGGGCGCTGCTCATGGGCTGCCTGTGCGGCGCATTTAACGGTTCGCTGGTGGCCTATCTGAACATTCAGCCCATGGTGGCCACGCTGATCCTCTGGTCGGCGGCCCGGGCCATTGGGCTGCTGCTGTGCAATAACCTGATCGTCTACATCCGCGTGCCGGAGTTCGGCGTGTTCGGCGGCTATCTGGGCCCCATTCCCACGCCCATTCTCATCGCGGCGGTGTGCGTGGCGATTATCTCCCTGGTCTTAAAAAAGACGGCCTTGGGGATGTATATCCAGTCTGTGGGCATCAACAAAAAGGCCAGCCGCATCGCCGGCCTGAACTCCAAGCGGATCATCTTCCTGTGCTATGTGATCTGCGGCCTGTGCGCTGGCATTGCCGGCATTGTGGCCTCCTCCCGCATCACCAGCGCCGACTCCAACAACATCGGTTTGGACATGGAGATGGACGCCATTCTGGCCGTGGCCTTGGGCGGCAACAGCCTGGGCGGGGGCAAGTTTAACCTGGCCGGCTCCATCATCGGCGCCTATACCATCCAGGCCATTACCACCACCATGTACAACATGGGGGTGTCCACTGCGGTCAACCCGGTGTTTAAGGCCATTATTGTCATTGCCATTGTGGCCATTCAGGCGCCCCCGGTGAAGGCATGGATGCAAAAGCTCACCGCAGCCAGAAAGGCCGGCCGGAAGGAGGTTGCCAGCGTATGAAAGGGACAACGCTGCAAAGCCGCAAAAAAATGAACAGCAACACCATGCTGCTGATCATTACCATTATCCTGTTTCTTGTGCTTTATGCCGGCGGCTGCATTGCCTACAGCAGCCGGGGCTTCACCAATGTGCAGACTTTTTTGAATATTCTGCGCACCAACGCGGGCCTGATCTGCGTCACCTGCGGCATGACCTGCATTATGCTCACCGGCGGCATTGATATCTCCGTGGGATCTCTGGTGGCCATGGACTGTATGCTGCTGGCCTACGGCATGAGCGAGTGGGGCCTCAGCGCGCCGGTGATGATCCTGATGGTGCTGGTCATCGGCATCGTGTTCGGCCTGGTCCAGGGCTTCTGCGTGGGCTATCTGGGCATTCAGCCCTTCATCGTCACTATGGCGGGTATGTTCTTTGCCCGGGGCATGACGGCGGTCATTTCCACCAACCAGATGTCCATCACCGCAGAGGTGAACCAGATGTTCTATGATCTGGCCAGCTACCGCATTTATCTGCCTTTCGGCGGAACCGTCAACCGGGCCGGCAACGTGGTCATGCCCTATGTAGGCATCGGCGTCATCATTGCCCTGGTGGTGCTGGTGGCCATTTTCCTGGTGCTGCGGTATACCAAGTTTGGCCGCTCCCTGTACGCAGTCGGCGGCAGCGAGCAGTCGGCGGCCATGATGGGCCTGGACGTAAAAAAGACCAAAATGAAGGCCTATATGCTCTCGTCCTTCCTGTGCTCCATCGGCGGCATCTGCTACTGCATGAACACCATGGCGGCCAGCGTCTCCCAGGCCACCGGCATGGAGATGGACGCCATTTCCTCCGCCGTCATCGGCGGCACCCTGCTGACCGGCGGCGTGGGCAACGTCATTGGCTCCCTGTTCGGTGTGCTCATCAACGGCACCATTGCCAGCATTGTGCAGACCAACGGCAAGCTGGCCAGCTCCTGGCCCAACATTCTCACGGCGGTGCTGCTGTGCTTCTTCATCGTCCTGCAGAGTATCTTTGCCAAAATCAAAGAGAAAAACAAATAAAGGAGGCGTCCCCTGTGCAAATCAAAGAAGCCGTCGTCTCCGGCAATACCTTTCTGGGCATCGAGCTGGGTTCCACCCGCATTAAGGCGGTGCTGACCGGCCCGGATCATACGCCCATTGCCTCCGGCGACCACAGTTGGGAGAACCAATATGAAAACGGCATCTGGACCTATTCCATGGAGGCGGTCTGGGACGGCCTGCGCGACGCCTATGCCAATCTGGCTGCCGACGTGCGCGCCCGGTATGGCGTGGAGCTGACCACGGTGGCGGCCATGGGCTTTTCGGCCATGATGCACGGCTATCTGGCGCTGGACGCCCAGGATCGCCTGCTGGTCCCCTTCCGCACCTGGCGCAATACCATCACCGGCAGCGCCGCCGCGGCTCTGACAGAGCGGTTCCAGTTCAACATCCCCCAGCGCTGGTCCATTGCCCACCTGTATCAGGCGGTTTTAAACGGCGAGGAGCATGTGAAGGACATCGCGTACCTGACGACGCTGGCCGGATATGTCCACTATATGCTGACGGGGCAAAAAGTCCTGGGCATCGGCGAAGCCAGCGGCATGTTCCCCATTGACAGCGATGCCTGTGACTACAACGCCGCCATGCTGGACAGCTTTGACGCGATGGTGGCGGACAGGCAGTATCCCTGGAAGCTGCGGAACATCCTGCCCCGGGTTGTATTGGCGGGAGAAGACGCGGGCGTGCTGACTGAAGCTGGCGCGCGGCTGCTGGATTCCAGCGGCTGCCTCCAGGCCGGCATTCCCCTGGCGCCGCCTGAGGGCGACGCCGGCACTGGCATGGCTGCCACCAACGCGGTGGCGGAGCGCACCGGCAACGTGTCCGCCGGGACGTCGGTCTTTGCCATGATCGTGCTGGAAAAGCCCCTGTCCAGGGTCTATCCTGAGATCGACATGGTGACCACCCCCACCGGCAAGCCTGTGGCCATGGTGCACTGCAACAACTGCACCAACGAAATCAATGCCTGGGCCGAGGTATTTCGGGGCTTTTTGGAGGCCCTGGGCCAAAAGGCGGATCAGAACGCCATCTTTACGGCCATGTTCCAGTCGGCGGCCAAGGCAGAACCGGACGGCGGCGGCCTGCTGTTGTACAACTATCTGTCCGGCGAACCCATCACCGGCATGGAAGCGGGGTGCCCCCTGCTGACGCGCACGCCGGAGGGGCGGCTGAGCTTTGCCAATTTCATGCGCGCCCAGCTCTATTCCGCCATGGCCACGCTGAAGATCGGCCTGGACATTCTGGCAGGCGAGCAAGTGGCGGTGGACCGGCTGTTGGGCCACGGCGGCTTTTTCAAGACGCCGGAAGTGGGCCAAAAGGTTTTGGCCGCGGCGGCCGGCGTGCCGGTGTCCGTCATGCAGACCGCCGGCGAGGGCGGCCCCTGGGGCATGGCGCTTTTGGCGGCGTACCTGGTCCGCAAGGCCCCGGGCCAAAGCCTGGAGGACTATCTGGCCAGCCAGGTCTTTGCCGGACAGCCGGTACAGACGCTGCCGCCGGATCCGCAGGAGGCCGCAGGATTTGCCGCATTTATGCAGTCTTATACCAGGGGCCTTGCCGTAGAGCGGGCCGCTGTGGAACATCTGCACAACGCACTTTGATTGGAGGGGTTTCCCATGGAAAAGAAAGAATTCTGGTTTGTGGTCGGCAGTCAGTTTTTATACGGGCCCGAGGTGCTGGACATTGTGGCACAGCGGGGCGCGGAGATGGCGCAGAAGCTGACGGACTCCGGCAATCTGCCCTGCCCGCTGGTCTATAAGGCCACGGTCAAAACCGACGCCGAGATCACCCAAATTATGAGGGACGCCAACTATGACGGCAGCTGCTGCGGCGTGGTGACCTGGTGCCACACCTTCTCTCCCAGCAAGATGTGGATTCACGGCTTTGACCTGCTGCAGAAGCCCTACTGCCACTTTGCCACCCAGTACAACCGCAAGATTCCCAACGAGGAGATCGATATGGACTTCATGAACCTGAACCAGGCCGCCCACGGCGACCGGGAGCACGGGTTCATCGGCGCGCGGATGCGGCTGCCCCGGAAGGTGATCGCCGGCTACTGGCAAGACCCGCCGGTGCAGAAGGAGCTGGGCGACTGGATGCGGGCTGCCGTAGGTTATGACTTCTCCCGCAAACTGCGGATCATCCGCTTTGGCGACAATATGCGGGATGTGGCCGTCACCGAGGGCGACAAGGTGGAGGCGCAGATGAAGCTGGGCTGGCAGGTGGACTACTGGCCCGTGGGCCATCTGGTGGAGACCATGAACGCCGTCACCGGCGCCGAGGTGGACGCCAAGATGGAGGAGTACAAAGCGCGTTATGACTTTGCCACCGGCGACCTGGACGCGGTTCGCTATCAGGCCCGGGAGGAAGTGGCCATGCGCAAAATCCTGGAGCGGGAAGGCGCCCAGGCGTTTATCAACAACTTCCAGGACCTGTACGGCATGGAGCAGCTGCCGGGCCTGGCCAGCCAGAATATGATGGCCGACGGCATTGGATATGGCGGCGAGGGCGACTGGAAGGTCTCCGGCATGACCGCCATTATGAAGGCCATGGCCCAGGGCCTGGAGGGCGGCACTGTGTTTATGGAGGACTATACCTACGACCTGGAACCGGGCAACGAAGTCTCCCTGGGCGCGCATATGCTGGAAGTCTGCCCCTCCATCGCTGCCCAGCGGCCCCGTATTGAAGTCCATCCCCTGGGCATCGGCGACCGCCAGCCCCCGGCCCGTCTGGTCTTCGAGGGCAAGGAAGGCCCCGGCATTGTGGTCAGCCTCATCGATATGGGCGGCCGCCTGCGGATGATCATTCAGGATATCGAGGTCATCAAGCCCATTCTGGAGATGCCAAATCTGCCGGTGGCCCGCGTCATGTGGAAGCCCGCGCCGGATCTGCTGACCGGCGTCAAGTGCTGGATCCACGCCGGCGGCGCGCACCACACGGTTCTCTCCACTGCCGTCACGGCACAAATGATGGAGGACTGGGCAGAAATGATGCAGATCGAGTGCGTCCACATCACCAAGGACACGACGGTGGAAGCGTTCAGGAAAGAGCTGTTTTACAACGATATCGCCTGGAAGCTGAAAAATCTGTAATACCGCCGCCGCCGGGCAGACGTCCTTTCCGGCGGCGCACACCATACAGGAGGGGATTATCATGCTGGGAGCGCTGAAAGGAAAAGTTTGGAAAGCAAACCCCCTGTTGCCGCAGC
>CBCPMX010000030.1:0-3910 GCA_965120355.1 uncultured Oscillospiraceae bacterium | reverse complement strand
CACTCCATTCCTTGTCCACTCTTAGTTTATCGAAAATCAGGACAGAAATCAAGGTGCGATTTGGTTCCTTCCCCGCTTCCCCAATATAATTTGTAAAATTCCAGAAACAACAAACCGTGCGGCCATGGCCGCCCGGTTTGTTGTTTTTGCTTACTCGCTCTCAGTGGACGCAAGCTGGAAAATAATTGTGATCCACCCGCTGTTCCCACCGCTTCCGCTGAAGGACACGGAAAATTCATCTTCCAGCCCCAGCATCAGCTGTTCCACGGCATCAGCCTGGATCGTGCACAGCACTTGATCCTCTTCGATCATATAGACGCCGCCCTGTTCCTCAATGGCCGCCAGATAATCCTCCAACTCCTCCTGTGTCAAAATGTCCTGAACTGTGGCAATGATGTCGGCGGAAGCCGTAGTAAACCGGACGCCTTCCACATCCTCTGGCATCTGGCTGCCTTTCCAGGCCAGCCGCCAATTTCCATCGTCGTCCCGTTCCAGACGGTAAAACACCGTGGTGTTGATTGTTATCTGTTCCGTCTGCGAAGCTTCGCCGTCACCGGAGGTCACCCCGCGCAGGTACTCAGCGCCCCAAAGCGGCGTTTCCTCCCAGGCGCTGGGCAGCGACACAGTACACCGCCATTCGGCGCTGAAATAGAAATAGTCCTCTCCAACAGACTGGGTCCGATAGTCCATGTAGTGCCAGAAATCAACCTCCCAGTCGGTCATCCACACCGCTGACTGCATCTCCAGGTACTCTTCCTGTAAAAAGCTGTCCATCACGTCCGTCCGGTTCTCCTGATCCGCCACCGTTACATCAAAGCCTGCGGTCCAAAAATCGGCCGCTGTGCTGGCGTCGCTCTCCGTCCCCACCTGGACAACCACAGTCTGGGTCCACCCTTCATAGGTGATGGCGATGATCGACGTACCTTCGCCGGAACTGAAGATTTGGCCTTCCGACGCATCTGCCACGGTGGTATCGCTGACCGAGTAGAACACCTGACTCTGATCCACCGTCTCCGGGAATTCCACTGTGGTGGACAATCCGCTTTGGGGATGATAGATATAGACAGAAACCGGTTCAGCTTCCTGCGTATCATAGACAAATTCCACAGATTCCGTAAACACTTCACTGCTGAAAGCCTCGCTGACCGCATCTGACATAGATGCTTCAGCGCCTTCCCCAGCCACAGCCGCAGCGGCAACGCCAGCGACACTCACCGCAGCGCCGCTTGCTTCGGCAGCTTCTTCCACCTCGGGTTCTTCCTGCACCTGAGCGTTTTCCGTCTCCATTGCCGCGTCAAATTCCGCGCTCTCCACCGACCTGGAAAACTCTTCTGCCGAAGCTTCCGCCACAGTCGCTGCCGCGGCTTCCACTGCCGTAGAATCCGACGCGGACGTAGACGAGCTGCTGAAATCCGGCAGCGGAATCGTGCCGGTTCCCACAAGCAAAATCAACGCTGCCGCTATAGCGGCCATTGCGGTACCCGGCCCGAAGAAGAACCGCCGTTTTTTGACAGGGACGGCTTTGACGCCTTCCTCTGCAGGCGTTTGTTTTTGCGCAGCCGGCTCCTTAGCCACCGCATCCATGATCCGGCCATGCAGATCTGCCGGCGGCTCCTCCATCAGATTCTGCAATCCGTGATCCACCCAGCTGTATGCCTCCAGCGCAGCCCTGCAATGCGGGCACTGGCGAAGATGCGCTTCCAGCCGTTGCGCATCTTCTGGTGACAAGCAGCCATCCAGCTTCTGCCCAATCAGCTCCAAATATTCATTACAGGCGTTCACGCATCTCCCCCCTTTCATGGCTGTTAGACGTGGCCGGTCCTAATTTGTTCCCGTTTTTCAATAATTGTTTTCGTAATTTCTCCCGTGCACGGGACAATCGCGATTTCACCGTACCGGGTTTGATCTCCAGCACATCAGCGATTTCCTCATAGGTCAGTCCATTGATCACCCGCAGCGTCAAAATCTCTCGAAATTCTACATTCAGTTCCCCCAGCGCCCTGGCTACCATCTCCTGATTTTCCGTCTCGAGAACAAGCTGCTCCGGGCCAGGGCTGTCATCTGGGATGCTCAACTCCACTTCCTGTCCATCCTCTTCATCCAGAAATGTCAGAGACACGGTTCTGCGGCGTTTTTCCCGCCGGAGAAAGTCAATACAAACATTGGTGGTCAAACGATACATCCAGGTAGAAAAAGCAGCCTCGGACTTGAAGGTCTGCAAGCCGCGCCATGCCCGCAAAAATGCCTCCTGCGTCAAATCCGCGGCGTCCTCCCGGTTGCCCACCATCCGCAGCGCCAGGTTGTAGACTTGCTTTTCATATGTAGAAACAAGCTGTCCAAAGGCCTCTTGACTGCCCTGGATTGCCAGCCGGACAAGCCTTTTTTCCTCAATCATGCGCTCACCTCAAATCTTCTTTGATCCCTTTTGCAATGGCCTCAATTTCCTCCATGGACGAAACATGAGAGATCTTTTCTTTATAATATCCTGCATAGGCCACGCCTTTCAGGTACCAGGCAAAGTGCTTTCGGGCCTCCAAACAGGCAATGTGTTCTCCCTTATCTTCAGCCGCCATATGGAACTGGCGCAAGGCTGTATCCACACGTTCCCGCAGCGGGGGCCGCAGCGAAACTTCCCTGCCGGCCAGGGCGTCGCCGGCCTCTTTGAAAACCCAGGGGTTTCCAAATGCAGCCCGTCCAATCATGACGCCGTCTGCTCCGGTCCACTGCATACATTTCAGTGCCCGCGGTCCGTCAAACACATCGCCGTTGGCAATGACAGGAATGGAAACCGCCTGTTTGACCTTGGCAATGATATCCCAATCTGCCAGGCCGGAATACAGCATGGCTCTGGTTCGGCCATGAACGGCCACTGCTGCCGCTCCGTTTTGTTCCAATCGCTGCGCAAATTCTACCACATTCACACTGCCCTTGTCCCATCCCTTGCGGCACTTCACTGTCACCGGTACCGGAACGGCGTCAGACACAGCCCGGACAATCTGTCCGGCCAACTCCGGCGTCCGCATAAGGGCGCTGCCGTCGCCGTTGTGGGCCACTTTTGGCATGGGGCAGCCCATATTGATGTCAATAAAATCGCAGCCACTGTATTCCAGCGCCAACTGCGCCGCTTCCGCCATAATCGCAGGATCATTGCCAAACAACTGCACGCCGCAGATACTGCCTGGATTCTTCCGCATCAAGATGCGGCTTTTTTTATCCTGATAAACTAATGCGCGGGAAGACACCATCTCTGTCACTGTGACAGCAGCTCCCAACTCCGCGCAAATGGTCCGAAATGCATAGTCCGTTACCCCAGCCATGGGCGCCAAAACAACGCCGCTGGGGATTTCCAATTCTCCAATTTTCACACACAGCCCTCATCCCAAGTCTGCCGCAACCCGGCAAACCGAATTTTTCGCCGATTTTTCAGGCCGTGCCGCCCCCGGCGGCATATGACCATTGGCTATAGTTTTTAGTATATCATGCCCAGCAGGCCGGAGCAAGGTGCAATTCAGACAATTTCAGCAGGGGCCGGAGATTCGGCCCCTGCATAGTTTCTGTGCCCATCCGGCTTACAGCAACAGCGCCGTTGCAAGCCACACCAGCGCCACGCACAACGCCCCGGACAGTACCCAAAGCGGAGCCGGCAGTCTGCGCCGGCCGGCTTTTCCGCTCTGCACATGGCTGCGGACATACCCGTCCGCCACTCGTCCGGCCTCTTTGAGGATCTGTTCCTCCGTCACACCATGGCGCTCCAGCGCCTCATCTTTGACAATAAAAATTGCCTGTTCAAAAAAACGCGGATCCGGCGTCCGCACCACAATAACCTGTGATATTGTCAATATTAGTTGACACATTTTTCTCAAGGATATCACTATCTATGCCACCAATTCCAAAGTCTCATAATACTGCC
>CBCPMX010000029.1:0-5549 GCA_965120355.1 uncultured Oscillospiraceae bacterium | reverse complement strand
CGTGCCACTTTGAATACCTCCTTATTCTCTTGGTTTTATTATGAATTCCTTGAGAATAAGCTGTCAACTTTTTTTATACCACACCAGATGGCAAGGTAGTTCTCCGTCTTTTTCTCCAGCAGGGAGAGGATGACCGCTTCCCGGCCTCTCTTCTTGCCAACCACCGTATCACCTTCCCAATGGCCTTCTTCTATGCGCAGACCGGCAATGGCGGGACGGATGGAAATGTTCTTCCCATAGGACGTTCTGTTTTCATGGCGTTTAGGCTTGGAAGTGTTGCGGCGCAAGGCGTCCGGCAGTTCAGTCACCTTGAGAGGGAGCAGATTGGCCCAGACCCAGTTGTAGAGGGTGCGGCTGCAAACCATCTCAGACGGCTCGAATAAGCGGTGGAGTTTGGCATAGCCGCAGCAGGCATCCAGAGACCATTTGTGTTCCCTCACCTGCTGAACGACCCAGCGGATGAAGCGGCCGCATTGCTCAAGCTTTCTCCGCCGGTGACAAGCCGCTCTGTTGGCCTTGTAGACCGCCTCTCCACGCTTTTCAGAGTAGCCGGGCTTTCTTCCCCTGGTGCTCTTTTGGGGCGGTGTGCCTCGCTTCAATTCGTTCCGAACTGTGTTGGGCGAACAGCCCAGCATCCGGGCAATCGCCCGAACACTGTACTTCAAGGCCTTCAGCACCCGGATTGCCATTCGTTCTTCCTGTGTAAGGTGCGATCCCTTCTTGTGTTTTGGAAAGTCTGTGGTATAATCGTGGCAGTCCATAGTGATTGCCCTCCCTTGGTGATGGTGTTTATGCTATTCCATTCTACCACGGAAAAATAGTCGCTATGGACTTCTTCGTTAGGTGTTCAACTTGATTTTACAATCAACCGAAAATTCTTCTGTTAATTTGTCGCACTTTTTAATTTTTGCTCTTTCAAAAAAATTAAAAGAACTCTGCAAAACCTGCTCCTTTTCAAAGGCCGCGCATTCTGTTAATTTGGACTTATCAATAAAAAGGAGGAATACTATGCAGCAGCCACAAGCACAGGACTTTGACGCGCTGACACAGCGGCTGACTGCCGCCGCTGAACGCCGTACGACTCTGGAACAGCGTATTGCCGCCGCGCAGAACCGCATCCACAAAGCCGAAAGCTATCATAAAATCATGAACCTCATGTCCGCCCATGTCCACTGCTGCCTGGATCAGGAGTATGAAAAAGAATTGACGCTCTATTGGTCCAAACGCGACGACATCGTCTATGCCAACGGCGATCTGGCTTATGTGGGCCAGGCGGCCGTCCATAAATACTATGTGGAAGAAAGCCAAAAACGAACGCAGGAAGCCAACGCCAATCTGGCAGCAGCCGGAATTGATCCGCCCGCTGGGGATAAGACGCCGGGTTACAAAAATATGAACCTGATTGGCACACCTTATATCGAAATTGCCGAAGACGGTCAAACCGCGCAGGGCATTTGGATGGCTCACTCTTTTCAAGGCCATGTAAACGCCGACGGCAAACTGGAGACACAGGGCCTGCTGTCCCGATACTCCGGCGAATTTATTCTGGAAGACGGCCAGTGGAAGATCTGGCATCGCCGGAACTACGCAGATGTTGTTTTTGAAGAAACGCCCGCCGCCATGATGGGGCCGCCTCCTTCCAAAAACGGCAAGCCGCCCAAACCCATGGTAGAGAACCCCAAGCCCACGAAGCTGACCAAAATCAAAGCCGGTGGCGGCAATTACAGCCCCACGTCTATCCCCGAAAGTTCTCCCGGCCTTCCCGCACCCTATGACACCTGGCGCGAGGAAACTTCCAACGTACAGAAGGAGGGCACATACGAATGCTGAACACCTCAGAATGCTATGCCGAACTGGAAGCTGCCGTCCTGGCGCTGGAGCAAGAAAATGAAGCCCTGGAAACACAGGTCGCGGCGCTGGAAGCCGCCGCTGCGCGGGCCGATGGATACCGCCAAGTCGTCAATGCGCAAGGCTCCCACAACTGGGGCTATTACCAGCATCTGCACAAGGACGAACTGGATCAATATTGGGCGCAGACTGTAGACGATATCGTCTATGCCCATGGCCGAGAAGCGTTCTTCGGCCATGCGTCCACCTATCAGTATTACATCGAAACCCCAAAAGCTATGTGCGCCAATGGCCGCGTCAATGCGAAAAAAAATTACGGTCTGGACGCAGAGTCTCCCGACGGCCCCGGTTACCGCGTGCATAACGTCATCAGTTCTCCCGTGGTCGAACTCTCCGGCGATGGCAATACGGCGCGCGGTATCTGGATGGCGCACACGTTTATGAGCCAGATCACCGCCGACGGCAGTGCCTCTCCCAGCTTTGGCCTGGCCAAGTACGGCGACGAATTCTATCATGAAAACGGAACATGGAAAATGTGGCACCGGCGGGATTTTGTCGATTCCATGCTTCCCTGCAAACAGTTGGATCAGCTTCCCTACGAGCACAACCTGCCGCTGTTTGACGATGGTGTGTACACCATCGCACAGGAAGGAGATATGATCTATCATCCCTACAGTTGTACTCGTCGGGAACCGGCCATTCCGCAGCCTTATGAAACCTGGGACCCGGCACAATCTTACATTCAAATCATAAAAGAAGGCTATACGCCCCACGAGGAGGTGCTGGAACATGTCTGATTTGAACAGCGCACAGGCGCGGGCATTCGCCGCACTGGAAAAGGCACAGGCTGCGGCAAAAACAACACCCGATCAGGTACAGGATTTGACAGAGCGGGCCAAGGCTGCCGACGATTACCGCCAGATCATGAACGCCATGGGCAAGCACGTCTTCGGCTATTACGGCCAGATCCAGGAAGAAGAACTGGAGAAATACTGGTCCAAGCGCGATGACATCGTCTACGCGCATGGTTCCATGGCCTATTACGGGCGTGAGAACGTATATAACTATTACACAGGCATGACCGCCGCCATGAAGGCACAGGGCCGCGAGGTGGCCAAACGGGTCTTTGGGCAGGAATTTGAGCCGCAATACGGCCCCGGCTACAAAGTCATGAATATGCTGCTGAGTCCCTATATCGAAATCGCAGCCGACCGCCAGACAGCCAGGGGCGTCTGGATGGCCTACGCCTACATGACCCATTTGGACAGAGAAACCGGCCGTCCAGATACTTCTCTGGGTCTGTCCAGATACTCCTGCGAATTTATCCGGGAAGATGATCAGTGGAAGCTCTGGCACCGGGTCGATCATGTGGAGTGCGGCCTTGCCTATGACAGCATGGGCGCCATGATGCCGCCGCCGCCCAAAGGAGACGACGGCCCCGGCAGATCGGGTGGGCCGGGCCCGGCAGCGCCCGCTATTGCCTATGTGGGACAGAAGACCCTGTATCAGAAATCCGGTTCCAATTCTCCCTGTGAACCCAGCTACCCGGAACCGGCAATTCCAGAGCCATATGAGACATGGACGGAAGCCGATTCTTATATCGTGGTAGAGTGCGACGGCTACGACGCACTGAAATACAAACCAAAATAAATGAGGAGGACGATTATGAAAAAAGTCATCGCATTAATATTGTCACTGACCATAGTATTGTGCCTGTTCACCGGCTGCAGCAGCACAAGCACCGAAAGCGCGGCGGAACCCGAGGCCGCCGTAGAAGAGACTCCCGCCGCTGCTGAAGCCGCGGACACAGACACAGAAGCGGAAGCAGACGCCGCCGCGGACGTCTCTGACACGCGGGAAGAAACGCCGGCTGCTGACGAAGAAAGCGAATACACCCTTCCATTGACAACGGAAGATGTAACGCTGACCATGTTTGCGATTTCCAATAGTAATGTCACCAATTACATTGGAGAGTTGAACAATCATCAAATTTATATGGCCGCAGAAGAAATCACCGGCGTGACCGTCGATATTCAAACCTATCAGCAGGAAACCAGTACCGAACAGTTCGCATTGGTGATTGCATCCGGAGATTATCCTGACATGGTGCGTTCAGGCGTATACCCGACGGGTATCCCCTCTGCATACGAAGAAGGAATCATCATCGACATTGCGGATTACCTCGACTCCGCGCCGCACTACGCGGCGATCCTCGAAGAGAATCCCTCTGTTGCAAAGGACGCAAAGACAGATGACGGTAATATTCTTGTAATGTACTACCTCAACGCCTATAACGGCGTCTATGAAGTGCCCATTACAGAAGGGCCGGTCATCCGTCAAGATTTGCTGAACGAGTTGAATCTGGACACGCCGGCCAGTCTGGATGAACTGCACGACACACTGTTGGCTTTCAAGACAACATACGACCTGGACGATCCTCTGTATCTGGGCAACACCATTTTTGACGCCGCCGGCTTTTTGATGGGCGCGTATGACGTGACAGCAGATCTGTATCAGATCGACGGCGAGGTTCTGTACGGTCCCCTTCAGGACGGCTTCAAGGACTATCTGGAAATGATGAAATCCTGGTATGACGAAGGCCTGCTGAACGCTGATTTCTTCAGCTATGACGATAACCCCATGTCCTCCGTAACGGAAGGCAAGAAGGTCAACGGCGATATCGGCGTTTTTGCCGCGCCCGCCTCCAATTTGTCGGCGTATTGTTCGGATACTGTCTATTATACGGGCATGCCAATTCTCACCAATGCCAGCGGCGAGAACCATCTGACCAACACCACCAGCGTCGTGGACACCAGTAAGGGTATGACCATTACCACCGCATGCGAAAATATCGAACTCGCGGTCGCGTGGTGTGACTTCTGGTACAGCCCGGAGGGACAGTTGCTTTCCAACTACGGCCTTGAAAATGTAACCTTTGAATACGACGAGAATGGAGATCCGCATTGGACAGAACTCCTGACCAACAATCCGGATGGCCTATCTCTGGGAATCGCCCGCCAGGTCTATACAACGCTGACACAGCAGCCCGGCGTTTGTCCGGCTGAAATCACGATCAGCCTGCTGGACGACAATGCACTGGCTGCAGTGGAGATCTGGGGAACCAATGGCGACAGCGAATATGCAATGCCCAACGTGACGCTGACCTCTGATGAAAGCACCCGTGCTTCTCAGCTTCTCAATGATATTGAGACACTGAATCAGGAAACCTGGTATAAAATTCTCTTCGGGCAGCAAAGTATTGACACATGGGACACATATCTGGAAAGCCTGCACTCCATGGGAATTGACGAAGTCATTGCAATCTATCAGGACGCATTGGATCGATACAACGAACGTTAAATGCCATAAAGGCCGTTTATCCCGTGAATAGTTAGGGGATCAATGATAGCTTGCGGCGCATTCCTCCTTTCTGCGATTTACAAAACACCACCCCAGGCGGCACGATGCCGCCTGGGGTGGTGTTTTGTTGGGCCAGGAAACGGCGCTTCCGTTAGGGGCCGTTTCCCCTACTGATTTACTTCCTCGCGTTGGGGCTGTCAACCATATAAAAAGCAAGCCACAACTCACTTCCATGAGCGTGGCTTGCTACCTCGTTTAAAGCCTGCCGCCATCGAAGAGATGGTCTCTGACGATTGGGATCTCTCGCTTTTTACCTGCACAGTGGGCGCACAGACCCGCCT
>CBCPMX010000028.1:0-10519 GCA_965120355.1 uncultured Oscillospiraceae bacterium | reverse complement strand
AGTACGTCAAGGAAAAGGTGGTCTCCTACATGGGAATCGGCGGCTCCGACTGGGCCACTCGTATCCAGTGCGACTTTAATACCCAGGCCCTGACCCCCAAGTGGACGGTGATCGACAACGAGTGCTTCCAGTGGTCGCTGGACATCATCATGAATGACGAAGCGCTGGCCCGGGCGCATCAGATCGGGCTGAACCTGGCCAGTGCCGCACAGAAAATTGCCGGCGGCACCTTCGTGCCGGGGCACGGCATCCATAACGAGGATTATAAAGGCGCTGCGGGCATCTGCCCATATTGCCACAGCAACAACTTCTTCCTGAAAGAGGACGGTACCGCCATCTGCTGTCTGTGCGGCACCGAGGGCGTCATGAAGAACGTGGACGGCAAGTATGTCTTTGAATTTGACGAAGAGACCTGGATCCCCCATGCCCACGACTCCATCTCCGGCAAATTCATCCACGGCGACGACATCCAGAACAATGAGGGCAAGGCCCGCGCCGCCATGTCCACCGACGAAGCCAAGGCCCGCAAGGCAAAATACCGGGATTTTATTCGCAGCAGCCGCCCGGAGCGTCTGTAACAACCCGCAAAAAAACGAATAGGAG
Organism: uncultured Oscillospiraceae bacterium; assembly: GCA_965120355.1. GTDB lineage: Bacteria > Bacillota > Clostridia > Oscillospirales > Oscillospiraceae > CBCPMX01. The sequence continues at coordinate 9,916 of CBCPMX010000028.1, read as the reverse complement.
TGAATACATATGAAAGCAGCAGCATTTTATGGAAAAGGCGACGTTCGAATTGAAGAGCGCCCGATCCCCGTTCCCGGCCCCAATCAGCTGGTAGTCAAAATCAACTATGTAGGAGTGTGTGGAACCGATGTGGAATTCTACAAAGGCGGCTATCCGCCCTTTGTGCAGCTGCCCATGGTGCTGGGCCATGAGAACGTGGGCACCGTCACTGCTGTAGGCGAGGGCGTCACGGAATTTCAGGTGGGCGACGTTATCCTCTGCGGTCCCCCCAGCCACTGCGCCGAGGACTGCCCGTCGTGCCGGCGGGGCGAGACCAATATCTGCATCTATGGCTTCCCCCGCACTGCCGGTATCGGCGGCCCTGACGGCGGCTATGCCGAATACATGCTGGTACAGGACGTCAAGCACACCATGCTGGTCAAGGTGCCAGACGGGGTAGATCCCAAAGATGCGGTGCTCTTTGACGTCATCTGCGTAGCGCTCCACGGCATCCGTAAGTCCGGGTTCAAAATCGGCGACGACGTGGTAGTGTCCGGCACCGGCGCCATTGGCCTGTCTGCCATCCAGTTCCTGAAGGCGGGCGGCGCCAACCGGATTATCGCCCTGGGTACCAGTCCCTCCAAATACCCCACACTGAAGGCCTATGGCGCGGACTACTGCCTGAATCCCAAAGAACTGGGCGACAACCTGGGCGCGGAAATTCAGAAAATTCTGGGCAAGCCCGTAGGCGCGGACGTGGTCTTTGAGTGCGCCGGCAATATGAACAGCCTGTCCAACTGCATCTATCACTGCGTCAAGCCCGGCGGACAGGTCATGGTGATCGGCACTATCCAGGAACCCATGAACATCGTCCCCGGTGGGTTCTCCATCCACGAGCCGGAGCTGAAGTTCACGTTTGTCTATACCCCTGAAGAAGTGCAGATGTATCTGCAAATGCTGGCTGCGGGCAAGGTATCCTTCCCCGGTATGGTGACGGACATTGTCTCTTTGGACGAATGTGTGGAAAAGGCGCTGGATCGGAAGGAGCGCACGGGCATGATCAAAATTCTGATCGATCCTTCCAAGTAATTGTACGCCGCTCCAACCCTCCGCGCTTCCCCGCGGTGGGTTGGGTGTGCGGCTATGCGCAGTCATGAAAAGAGGTATCTATATGAAGAGCCAATATCCCCATCTGTTTTCTCCCATCCGTGTGGCGGGGCATCTGTTAAAAAACCGCATTATTTCCGGCCCTTCGACCATCCATACAGCTTCCAATGGTGAAGATCATCCCACGGAAGCGGGTATTCGGTTTTTTGAAGACCGGGCCAAGGCCGGCGCGGGGCTGGTCACCTGTGCGGGCGTATCCATTGGCGGCTTTAACAACGACGGCGTCCACTGCTCCTGGGACATCACCATTCCCAACCGCCGCAACGCCCTGTGCGATCTGGCGGAGCGGATTCACCTCTACGGCGCCAAGTGCACCATGGAGCTCATCGGCGTGCTGCCGGATGGCTGGACCGTTTCCGACGGATGTTCCATCATGGGCGGGCCTGTGGGCCGCGGCGAGGCCCCTCTGGAAGTGCTGGAGCAGTTCAAGGAAGGGTATGTGGAAGCCGCCAAAGCTATCCAAGCATGCGGATTCGATGGAATTTTATTTCATTTCGGCCACTCGATTCCCATTGCCCAGTTTCTCAGCCCACTGACAAACAAACGCACTGACCAATACGGCGGCAGCTTTGAAAACCGTGTCCGGTATCCCAAAGAGATTCTGGCCGCCTGCCGGGAAGCCGTGGGCCGCGATATGATTTTTGATGTTCGAATCTCCGCTTCCGAGTTTGAACAAGGCGGCATCGATCAGGAGGAAGGCATTCGGATTGCAGAAGCCCTCCAGGAATATGCCGACATTCTCCAAGCCTCCTGCGGCATGCACAACGCCGATTGGATGACCGTGACCCACCCCTGCTCCTTCCTGCCGCCCATGCCCAACGTGTTTCTTGCGGAGGGTATGAAGAAGTCCGGGCGGATTCAAAACGCATTGATTTCCACCATTGGCGGCATTGGATCTGTGGAAGAGGCCGAAAAAATTCTTGCAGAGGGCAAGGCCGATTTCGTGGTCGCAGCCCGCGCATTCATTGCTGACCCTGCATGGATTGAAAAAGGTGTGCAGGGCCGGCAGGAGGACGTGCGCCCCTGCGTCAAGTGCATGCGCTGCCATGACAGCGACAACTATGCCCAGCACATGCAGTGTACCGTCAACCCCCGCGTGGGACTGGAAGATGCCCTGGACAAAGTGCCCGCGCCCAAAACGGCTCAAAAGGTGGCGGTAATTGGCGGCGGCCCGGCCGGTATGGTGGCAGCCCTGACAGCGGCGCAGCGGGGCCATCAGGTGACGCTGTTTGAAAAGAGCGGCAGTTTGGGCGGGACACTGAAATTCGCCGACTATGTGTCCTTTAAATACGCCCTGGCAGACTACAAAAATTATCTGATCCGGCAGGTGGAAAAGAGCAACGTAACCGTCAAGCTGAATACAGCCGCTGCCCCGGAAGACATTGCGCAGTGCGGATACGACGCGGTGCTGTGCGCCATAGGCGCAGCCCCGCTGATTCCCCCCATCCCTGGTGTGGAGAACACTACCCCGGCCATCGAAGTGTATGGCAAGGAAGACTCCGTAAAAAACTCCGCCATCGTAATCGGCGGCGGCCAGGTGGGCTGCGAGACAGCGCTGCATCTGTGCCGCCTGGGCAAACAGGTGACCATCATCGAAATGCAGCCGGTTCTGGCACCCGACGCCTCCACTACCCACCGCAACGAGCCGATGAAAGAGCTGTACCATGAGCCCAACCTGACCATCCTCACCGGCGCACGCTGTGTCAACCTGTCTGAGGTCACCGCGTCCTATTTCAAGGACGGTGAAGAGCGCAGCGTCATGGCAGATAAGGTAATTCTCGCTGCCGGTATGAAGGCGCGGATTGCCGAGGCCGACGCGTTTATGGGACGCACAGAAGCGTTCCGGGAAATTGGGGACTGCGTCCGCGCCCGGACCGTGGAATGGGCCGTAAAAGAGGGCTACTACGCGGCGCTGACGCTGTGAGCGGACGGTTCAGCAGTCAACCCCAATTGCCATGGAGATAGATCTCCAATTCTATATTCTCTCCCAGTGCGCCTGTTCTTCTGATGGGACCTTTCTTTCCATCCACAATGAAACCTCCAAAGCAGTGCTTCTATCCGGCACTGCTTTGGAGGTTTGTGCAAAATTGGGGATAATCTTCAGAAAGATTGTTTCATTCCTCACGGGACACTACCAATCCAGCAGCGTCTCTTTGTCCACCGGCAGCAGGCCCTCCGGTGTCAAGCGGTACAGCCGGTCGCATACCTCCGTCAAAAACTTTCGGTCATGGGACACACTGAGGATCGTGCCGCCATAGTCCCGCAGCGCCTGCCGCACCCGCGGGCCGGACATGGGTGAAAAATTCCGGGTCGGTTCGTCCAAGAGCAGCACATTGACGCCATCCAAAGCCATCCGGGTCAAAAGCAGCTTGGCCTTCTGCCCGCCGGACAATTCCCCAATGGGATGCTCCATCTCCGGACGGGCGTAGCGCAGGCTCCCCAGATAAGCGCGGGCTTTTGTCTGTGACGCCAATGCGCCGTCAGGCGCCAGATAGTCCACGGGCGTCTGATCCAACGGCAATGTATCCGTATAGTCCTGGGACATATAGGCAGCGTGCAGATCCCGGCGCGGCAGCAGTTGGGCGGCAATGTGCCGCAAAAGCGTTGTCTTCCCCGCCCCATTGGGGCCAAGAATCCCCACCTTTTCTCCGCCCATCACGTGGAGCCGGACATTCCGGGCCAGCAGGGTTTCCCCGGCCCGCAATTCCTCCAGATGCAGATCCAGCACGATCTTTCCGGCCGGCAGAAAAGCGTCTGGCGGGAAGCTGAGGAACATGGCCTCCTCCACCTCCGGCTGCTGCGTCCTGTCTGCGGACTCCCGTTCAAAGCGCCGGCCCATGGACTGCACCGCGTGCATTTTCTTTTTCAGCAGCCGTCCGCCATGGGGGTCCTGGCGGGAGACGGTGGCCTGGGCATGTTCTACGCTCTGTTGGATGCGGCGAAATTTGTCCATTTTTTTGTCGTACTCCGCCTGCTCTTTTCGGGCCTGCTGCGCCTGCGCGGCAATGCCGGCTGCCCGCTGCCGGACATATTCCCCATACCCCAGGTGGTGGACCGTACAGCGGGGCGGCTTGCCCTCCAAGGGATGCTCAATGTGCAGCACACAGTTGGCAGTCCGCTCAATGAGGGCCTCGTCATGCGAGATATACAGCAAGATGCCGTCAAACCCATTCAAAAAAGTCTCCAGCCACTGGAGCGTCTCCAGATCCAGATCACTGGACGGTTCATCCAGCAACAGCACCGACGGCTTTGCAAACAGCAACCGGCTCAATTGCAACTTGATCTGTTCGCCGCCGGACAGGGTCCCCACGGGGCGGCCGGCGTAATATTCCTCTATGGGAAACCGCACCTGGCGGGCGATGTCTGCAAGTTCTCTGGGCGTCAGGTCGTAAAAGGCTGGTGATTCGGCGCAAAACCCATAGACGGGCATGGCCTTTTCCGCCTCCGTCAACTCCTGGACCAAATAACCGCAGGCCCTGCCGCCAGTCACCTCCCCGCTCCATTCACAGTAGTCCTCCACCAGCGCCGGGTCCCGAATCCATTTCAGCAGCGTAGATTTGCCGTTGCCCTCCTCGCCAATCAGCACCGCTTTGTCCCCCGGATTGAGGACAAAGGAAAAGTCATCCACCAAGGTCCGCAGATCCTTTTTGTGGACCAACGTCAAATGTTTCACCTGTACCAAAGCGTTCCTCCTCTCTGCGATTTCAATCACTGTACAGCCGCGGCGGCTGTGCAGGAAAAACAAAATCTGCCTCCGGCTGTGCCGAAAGCAGACGCAGAGCAGGGCAAAGGCGCAGACCGCCCCGGACCCGTGCCCGGTGCTTTCTGACTTTCGGCAACAGCAACCCCAGCCCACGCAATGCGTGCGCTTTTAAGATGGTTCCATCACTCGAAAATCAGATTATTTGCGCATCTTTTCAACCCTTTCAAAAATTGTGATCTTACTATAGCACAATTCCCCGCAAAATACTATTACAGATGTGTTACAAAACCCATCCGCATGACGGCTTTTTCATGCAGATGGGTTTATGTGCAGCAAATTTGGCCGCAAGGCGAAGTTCAGCTCTGCTCCTCGCCTATGGAGTCGGTCACAGAAACCAATACCGTCCGGTCATAGCAGGTAAACAGCTCGTCCACATATGCTTTGTCCGGTGCTTTGGTGAAGGCGCTGACAATGGGTGTCAGCACCAGGCTGGCCAGCATCACAAATGCGCCGCAGTTGATGGACGACTGAAGCCAAGCCGGAAAATAGCTGTTGAAAAACATATTCAGCAGCATCACGCCCACGCCGAACACAAAACTGACCCAAACAGCGGCCACAGATGTCCGGCGGCTGTACAGGCCATAGACATATGGCCCCAGGAACGCACCGGCCATGGCGCCCCAGGACAAGCCCATGAGCTGCGCAATAAACGCAAATTTATACTGATACTGCAACACTGCAATTATGGCCGCAGCCGCAATAAAGAACAAAATCAAAACCCGGATGGTACGCACCTGCTTCTTTTCACTCATCCTGGGACTGAATTTGTCACGGATCAGGTCCAGCGTCAAGGTTGAACTGGCCGTCAGCACCAGTGACGACAATGTGGACATGGATGCCGACAGCACCAGCACCACCACCAGACCCAGCAATACTGGGGAAAACGCCTCCAGCATCACCGGGATGATGGCGTCATAGCCCTCCACCGCCACGTCCACGCGCCCGGTCAGAAGGCGTCCAAACCCGCCCAGAAAATAGCAGCCGCCCGATACAATGACTGCAAACAGCGTGGAAATAATGGTACCCTTTGTGATGGCTTTTTCATCTTTAATGGCATAAAACTTGGACGCCATCTGCGGCAGGCTCCAGGTACCCAGGGACGTGAGAATAATCACCCACAGCAAACTAAACGGATCCGCCCCGAAGAAAGATGTAAATGCACCGGGCAGCGTGCTGGCAGTCTCATCATAGACTTCCGCCAACTGTGCCCATGCGCTGGAAAGGCCGCCAAACTGTTCCAAAGCTGCATACACCGTCAGGATGATCCCAACAATCATAATAATCCCTTGAATAAAGTCGGTGACCACCGTAGCCAGATAGCCCCCGGCCACCACATAAATGGCGGTCAGAACCGCCATACCGACAATACAGATGGTATAGTCAATGTTGAACGCCATACCGAACAGCCGGCTCAGGCCATTAAACAGCGATGCCGCATAGGGGATCAGAAACACAAAAATAATCAACGCTGCACCAGTCCGCAACGCGGGGCTTCGATACCGCTTGGCAAAAAAGTCCGGCATGGTTTTGCTTTCCATGTGTTGGGTCATAACGCGGGTCCGGCGGCCCAAAATGGCCCAGGCCATATAGGAGCCGATCAAGGCGTTGCCCAGACCGATCCAGGTGGCGGCAATGCCGAAACGCCAACCAAATTGGCCGGCATAGCCCACCATAACCACAGCGGAAAAATATGAGGTACCATAGGCAAACGCTGTGAACCACGCGCCAACATTGCGTCCACCCAACACAAATCCATCGACGCTGGAGGACTTTTTGCTGCAATATAGGCCCACGCCCACCATGACACCGAAAAACACCACCAGCATGCCAACCTTGATGATCATATCCATCATCGCACTCTCCTCCCGATCTCGCCGGCAAACGATTTACCGCAGCCTGAAAGCCGAACCGGCTGCAGCGCGCCAGCTTTGCTGCTTTAAACTTTAACACTTTTAAACTTTAAAGTCAAGAAGTTTCTTCCTCTGTACTTTGCGCAGGCAGCGGGGTTGCTTTCCCCGGGCAGACCTGTTAAAATAGCATATATCTCCCCAGGAAAGGAGCCGATTCATGGACGTCACAAATCTTGAAATTGATCAAACGGAAGTGCAATCTTTTTTCAGCTCTTTAACTCTGTCAAAGGTCCTGCCGGCCATTGCAACCTTCCTGGTCTGTCTGATCGTGATCAAGTTCCTGCTGCGGGGTTTTGAGAAAATGTTGGCCAAGTCCCGTATTGAAAAGAGTCTCCACGGATTTCTAAGGACTCTGACCCGCATTGGGCTCTATGGCCTGATGATTTTAATCACTGCCGGTCAGCTGGGGATTGAGGTCACCTCCCTGGTGGCGGTGTTCAGCGTTGCCGCTCTGGCCATCTCTCTGGCCGTGCAGGGTGCACTGTCCAACCTGGCCAGCGGCATTGTCTTGTTGTCCTCCCATCCCTTTAAAGTCGGCGATTTTGTAGAACTGGACAGCATCTCGGGGACAGTCACGGAAATCGGCCTGACCTATACCAAAATCGCCACCAGCGACAACAAGGTCATCTTTGCCCCCAATTCTGAGTTGACAGCCACCAAGATTATCAACTACACCGCAGAGGGCAAACGTCGTGTGGACATCAACGTCACAGCCTCCTACGACTGTGATGTTGATGCCGTCAAAGCCGCCCTGTACCGGTCCGCCGAAGCGGTAGAGCCGCTGCTGCCAGATCCCGCCCCGGTGGTCTATATCACCGCCTATCAGGACAGCAACATTCAATATTCCCTGCGGGTATGGGTAGAAACGCCCAATTACTGGACTGTTTATTACGCCTTGTTGGAACAGGTAAAGCGGGATTTCGACGCACGAGGCATCGAAATGACCTATCCCCATCTCAATGTCCATCTTGATCAGCGCAACACATAAGATACCGGCGCACAAGGAACTTTTCCTTGTGCGCCAACCATCATCCGCCGGCGCAAACAGCGTCTCTGCCACCAGCGGCAGTACGCTCGGAAGAAGCCTGCGCAACAGCATTTCTCCACATATCAACAGAGAACCGTTCTGTCGTGTTTGTAAGCAGGATCCGTATGTGTCAGAAACTTTGCAGAACACTTGGCATTTCCCCGCACCAGGCGTATAATAGACGCAAAGGAGTGTTGTGAAATGATCCAATTTGACCTGTCGAAATGCGTCGGCTGTGCCGCCTGTGTACAGGACTGCTTCCCCGCCGCCTTGTCCATGGAGGATGGGAAGCCGGCACTGTATGCCCCAGAGCGCTGTATCGGCTGCGGCCACTGCATTGCCATCTGCCCCACCGCTGCAGTCTGTGATCCATCCCTGCCCATGGAGGAGGCAGCCGTTCCAAAGCAGCCGCCTGTATCCCCCGAAGCCCTGTTGGAAGCCATGACCTTCCGCCGAAGCTGCCGCCACTTCACCGCCGAGCCGCTGACTGGCGATGAAATTCAGATGCTTATCTCTGCCGGGCGGGCCTGTCCCACGGCGAAAAACCTCCAGGGTACTTCGTTCATCGTCGTCCAGCAACAGGTGGACACCCTGCGGCGTGCCGCCATCCACGCTCTGGCCCAGGCTGGCCGCGATATGCTGCAAAATGGCTGTCCGGCAGATATGGTGCGCCGTGCAGAAAATTTTGTCCGTTGGGAAACACAGTTGGCCCAAGATGGCGGCTTTGATCCCCTCTTCTTCCATGCGCCGGCATTGATTCTTCTGCTTTCCAATCAAGAAGGCACCCGGGACGCGGCGGCGGCGGCCGCCTATATGGAACTGCTGGCCCATTGTATGGGGCTGGGTTGCCTTTACAGCGGCTACTTCTGTGCTGCCGCATCGTCACCGGAAATTGCAAACCAACTCGCACTGGGGCCAGAGCGCCGGTTAATCCGCTGCCTGGTGCTTGGTCATCCCGACATTCGGTTCCGCCGGAGCGCTCCGCGCAAGCCAGCGGACATCCGATATTTGTAAACACAATCGTTCTTCATTCCATGCCAAAGGCGGCGGTCCTTTCTGCCGTCTTTGGCTGACGCCACCATTGCAAACCGCAAAAACACCGAAAATTTTAAAAAAGTTGTTGACAAACGCAACCTTGTATGTTATTATACTGGGGCAGTCAGCGATGGCGGCAAACAAATGCGCGAGTGGTGGAATTGGCAGACTCGCTAGATTCAGGTTCTAGTGTGCATTACGCACGTGCGGGTTCAAGTCCCGCCTCGCGCACCATGGCGAGTGTTCTTATAGCATTTGAAACGCTGTAAGAACACTCGTCTTTTTTATTGTTTTCATCCGGCGATGGTGGATGGGGCGTAGTTGACGACTACGCCCTTTCTTGTGTTTACGGACACCTCCGGGGCGGGCAGCGGGATCAGTTCCGGGATCTCAATGACCCCTACGCCGCACTCCCCCTCATGGGTGCAGCGCTTGCAGATCTTGCCCCGCTTTTGCTGGACCTGTTCAAAGACCGCCCGCTCAAGGATGGGTTCGTGGACATCCTGGAAGATGGCCCAGTTTTCCCGGTCGTTGGGAAGCCGCTTCTTATTTTTATACGACTTGGAGTAGGTCTTGAAGTTGAGAACATCACCGCAATACTCTTGCAGGGCAAGTATACTGGTAATAGTGGAGGCGTTCCACATACAAGGTCCGCGCAATTTGCTCTTTCCTGGGCAATTGACACCTTTTTCTCGCCAGTAAGTGATAGGGGTGAGGATCTTCTCCTCGGACAGCTTCATGGCAATTTGCTCCGTTCCGTATCCCTCCAGGGTCATGCTGTAGATCCGGCGCACGGCTTGGGCTGCCTCCTCATCCACGATCCACCGCTTGGAGTTGTCCGGATCCTTAACTTTTTGCCGCGCTTTCTTTGCGCCGTTTCTGTTCGTTCCGCATTGTACTGTGGTTAAAAGTGTGATAAAAAATGACTCCCGCCTTTTGTTAACGAGGTCAGTGGAATAGCTGACAGCAAAAGGCGGGAGATATTTTTCTGATTTTTTGAACAACACGAACACTTTGCAATTCTGGGCGGGAGCC
>CBCPMX010000027.1:0-24319 GCA_965120355.1 uncultured Oscillospiraceae bacterium | reverse complement strand
CCCTCCTCTACTTCGAGAACTATTATATCATACTTTTATTGACGACACCACCTAGGGGCTTGACTTTTTATTTGCAGGCTTTCTTTGCACGAGCAAAGAAAGAGGGCCGCCGGAGGCGATACGATTCGATAGCCCTGAAGCCGCTGAACTTCTCCGCATCTGCAAGCAGGCTGTTATTTTTTCACCTTATTCCTCGCCGCCCAGTCCCTTTTATTGGTCTGCCGGGCACGGGCCACGGCCAGTGCTTTGGAGGGGACGTCTTCGGTGATGGTGGAGCCGGCGGCGATATAGGCCCCTTCGCCCACGGTCACGGGAGCCACCAGGTTGGTATTGCAGCCGATGAAGCAGTTGTCCTCCACTGTGGTGCGGTATTTGCGCACCTTATCGTAGTTGACGGTGACAGTGCCGCAGCCCAGGTTGCAGTTGCGGCCCAGATCCGTGTCGCCCACGTAGGTCAGGTGGGAAATCTTCGTGCCGTCGCCGATGGTGGAGTTCTTGACCTCCACAAAGTCGCCCACCTTCACATGGCCGCCGATCTTGGAGCCGGGGCGCACATAGGCGAAGGGGCCGACAGTGGTGTTGGAGCCGACGGTGGAGTCATAGACCTGGCTGGCGTTGACGGTGGTGCCCGCACCCACGATGGTATTTTCGATATAGGTGTTGGGGCCGATGACGCAGCCTTCGCCCACGGCGGTCTTGCCCCGCAGAATGACGCCGGGCAGCAGCTCCGCGCCGGGAGAAACAAACACACCCGGCTCCACATAGCAATTGTCGGTGTCCCAGATGGTCACGCCCCGGCGGATCAGCTCCAGATTCCGGCTGCGTTTGAGACGGGTGGCCCAGTCCACCAGATCCTCCGGCCCAAAGACGGGATAGAAGCCGTCGGCCTCGGTCAGGGGCTTGCCGCCGCGCCGCAAAAAGCCCATGAAATCAAACTTGTCGTCCAGCGCCTCCATGAAGTCCTTTCGCGCGACGGTATAGGTGTTGGCCTTGGAGCGGGCCGTGCGGCTGGGCGCGCTTTCATCCCGGAGGAACACCACGGGGCCAGTAATGACGGTGACGTCTTCATCCAGTTCGTCGGCCGTGGAGAGGAACACATGCAGCAGTTCCGGGGCGTCCTGGGTTTTGGAGGTTGTCACCTGCATGGAGGCGGGGAAACAGCCCAACGCCGTCTGGGTGAACCGGGCGTGGCATACCAGGAACACCCGACGGATTCCGACGGCAGACAGGGAGGAGGCCAGCCAACGCAGCAGCGGGCAGCCCATCACCGGCAGAAGCATGGTGGGCAGGGGCGCACCGGTTTTGGCCGTGTCGTCGGGAACAAAGAGGATGGCAGAAATACCAGACATATGATCAGCTCCAATACCTGAAATTCTCACAGAAGGGGCGCGCGTGCGGGCAATGCACCCCGAATCTGATTGTTATTATAGCAATTTCCGGGCAGTTTGTACAGTGGATTTCTGACAGCCGGCGAAGATACGGGGCAATTTGTTAAGCGCATATGGGGACTCCGGCTTCTCGATATGGCGGCAGAATTTTGCCTTGGGATTCCGGAGCGGAAAACGCCGCCGCAATTTCTGCGGCGGCGTTTGTGGATATTCAGGCAGAGACCGGCATTACAGTTTCCATTGGCGGATGTCCGTGTGCAGCAGCTGATGAGCCTTGTGAGACAGGGGTTTGCCCAGATAGTCCTGATACAGCTTCTGGACGGACTCATTTTCATGGGAGAAGCGCACCGGCGCTTCCCGATCCAGATGGTACAGATAGTGCCCGCGGTCGCTGCCCTGTTCCAGACCGTCTTTGATGGGCTGGCCGCCGCCGCCGGCGCAGCCGGTGGGGCAGGCCATGATCTCCACAAAGTCGTAGTGCACATCTCCGTGGAGCAGGGCTGTAATCAGCTTGGTGGCGTTGGCCAGACCGTTGGCCACGGCAGTGCGGATGGTCACGTCGCCGGCTTTAAAGGTCCGTTCTTTCCAGCCGTCCATGCCGCGGATGCCGCTGAAAGCGTCCGGATCCGGATTCTGTCCGGTGATGAGATAGGACGCAGTCCGCAGCGCCGCCTCCATGACGCCGCCGGTGGCGCCGAAGAGAACGCCGGCGCCGGAGCCCTCGCCCAAAGGGTCGTCAAATGCCGCTTCGCCCACAGTCAGCGGGTCAATCTGGCACACCCGCATCATGCGGAGGAACTCCCGGGTGGTGATGGAGAGATCCACATCCCGGCCTGCCCCGGCGTCGTTGACCGCCTCCACGGCGCATTCGTACTTTTTGGCCGTGCAGGGCATCACGGACACGCAGAAGATCCGCTTGGGATCGACGCCCAGCTTCTGGGCGAAATAGGTCTTGGCAACCGCACCGAACATCTGCTGAGGACTTTTGGCTGTGGACAGGTTCTCTGCCAGCTGCGGATAGCGGATCTTCACATACCGCACCCAGCCGGGACAACAGGAGGTGAACATGGGCAGCTGATATTTTTCAGGATGCTTCATCCGTTCCAGAAATTCGCTGCCCTCTTCCATGATGGTCAGGTCGGCGGCAAAATCGGTGTCAAAGACATAATCAAAGCCTATGGCCTTCAATACCGCTGCCATGCGGCCCACGCTGGCCTCTTCCCGGGACAGGCCCAGGTCCTCGCCCCAGGCGGCCCGGACAGCGGGAGCCACCTGGACAATGCAGATTTTATCCGGATCCTCCAGGGCGTCAAAGACTTTCAAGGTATCGTCCCGGGCCCGCAGGGCACCCACGGGGCAGTGGGTGATACATTGGCCGCAGAAGGTGCAGCCGGCGTCCATCAAATCTTTCCGGTCCCGGACCGCCACGGCGGTGCGGGTACCGGTATCGGTGACGTCCCAGACATGCATGTCCTGCACCTTATCGCAGATCGCGACGCAGCGCATGCAATTGACGCACTTGGACATGTCGCGGATCAGCGGATAGGTGTGATCCCACGGCCGGAACACCGGCTTCTGGGGGAAGGGCAGCTCCAGCACGTTCATATCCCGCGCCAGAGATTGCAGGGTGCAGTTGCCGCTGCGGACACAGCTGGTGCAGCTGGTCTCATGGCGGGAGAGGATCATCTCCACGTTGAGCCGGCGGGTGCTGCGCACCCGGGCGGTGTTGGTGTGAACCGCCATGCCGTCTTCACAGGGGGCGTTGCAGGCGGCTGCCAGCTGTTCCACGCCTTCGATCTCTACCAGGCAGACACGGCATGCGCCGATTTCGTTGAGGTCCTTCAGATAGCAAAGGGTGGGAATCCGGATGCCGACCTGCCGGGCTGCTTCCAGAATGCTGGTGCCTTCCTTGACGCGGACTTTGCGGCCGTCGATGGTCAATGTCACCATGCCGTTTTCCTCCCTCCCCGGAACGAGCCGTAGCCGAAGTGGTCGCAGCGCAGGCAGCGGGAGCACTCCTGACGGGCCTGCTCGCCGGTCATACAGTTCTCAATCAGTTCAAAGTCTTTCACGCGCTCCGACGCGGGCCGGTCAGTCATATTGCACCGGCCGCAGGCATCCCGGAACGTGGAAGCTGCCAACGGGATTTCCACATCAAAGTCAATCTGGCTGTGGAGGCCAAAGTATTCGTCAATGTTGGCGGCGGCGGTTTTACCGGCTTCAATAGCCTTGATGACCGTGGCCGGACCGGAGGCGCAGTCTCCGCCGGCATAGATGCCGTTGGCGCCGGCCACCGCGCCGGAGGTGTCTGCCTGGAGGGTGCCGGCCCGGGACGCGCCGATGCCGCACTCGGCGAAGTGGCTGAAGTCAATGGCCTGGCCGATGGCGGTGATAATGATGTCGCAGGGCAGCTCCACCGGCGGCACCTGGGCGCTGACCGGGGCGGGGCGGCCGTTGCGGTAAGCGCCGGGAATCTGGGGCTGGGCCACCAGGGCACAGGCTCTGCCGTCGGCGTCGGTGCGGATGGACACGGGGGCCATGAGCGTGACCAGTTCCACGCCTTCGCTGATGGCGCCTTCGATCTCCGCGGACAGGGCGGTCATATCCTCCTGGCGGCGGCGGTAGACACAGCGCACAGAGCTGGCGCCCAGACGCAGCGCTGTCCGGCAGGCATCCATGGCCACGTTGCCGCCGCCAATGACCACCACCCGCTTGCCGGTCATGTCCATGGGCTCATCATCGCCCATGGCGCCCAGCAGCTGCACCGCCGGCAGGACATTTTCCGCGTCCTCACCGGGGATGTGCAGCTTTTTGTAGGAATGCGCGCCAATGGCAATATAAACGCCGTCAAATTGTTCCTGGATCTCGCTGAAGGTAATATCCTTGCCGATCTCCACATTGGTATAGGCCCGGATGCCGGTGGAAAGGATCACATTGATGTCTTCATCCAGAAATTTGGAAGGGAGACGGTACCGGGGAATGCCATAGCGGAGCATGCCGCCGAATTTTTTGTGTTTTTCATAGACCGTGACACTGTGGCCCATGAGGGCCAGGTAGTAGGCCGCTGTCAGCCCTGTGGGGCCGCCGCCGATGACTGCCACGGTTTTGCCGGTGGCCGGCGCGCAGGCGGGCGGATCTACATGACCGGCCTGCTCTACGGCCACGCGCTTGAGGCTGCGGATGTTTACGGAGTCGTCCACGATGTTCCGGCGGCAATGGGATTCGCAGGGATGCTCACAGATCAGGCTGCACACGCTGGGGAAGGGGTTGTCCTCCCGGATCAGCCGCACGGCGTCGGAATACCGGCCTGCCCGCACCAGGGCGATATAACCGGGAATGTCCACATGGGCGGGACAGAATGTGACACAGGGCACGGCAGAGAAGTTGGACATACACCGTCCTGTATTCAAATGGGACATAAAATCGTCCCGGAACCCCTTCAGACAATTCAGCACCATTTTTGCCGCCTCGCGCCCAATGGCGCAGTCGGCAGAATCGGCAATGGCACGGGCCGCTTTTTCCAGAATCATCAGGTCCTGGCGGATGCCCTCCCCCTCCAGGATTTTTTCCACCAGGGCGGACAACTGCATCAGGCCGATGCGGCAGGGCACGCATTTGCCACAGCTCTGGGCGAGACACAGCCGCAGAAAGGCGTCCGTCAGCTCCACGGGGCAGTTGCCCTGCGGCGCCACCTCAATGCGGTGCTCCAGGTTTTCATACAGACTGTCCACAATCGTCTGAGACTTGTCGGGCGTGGAAATATTTAGCCGGCTCAACCGCTTCACACTCCATTCATTTGTCATCTTTCTATTTAAAATTGTTAAAGATATCACAATCTCCATGGCATTATAGCACGGATTGATTTAGGGAACAAGGGACAATATTCATGAGATCTTCACAATGTATGACGGGAAATGTCACAGGAGGAGGCGGGAGACGCCTGCGAGAACGGCGGCCCCCTTCTCAGGAAGTGCTGTGGCTCGAGACCTGTCCGCTCTGCCGTTGACTTCCGCCGGATGGTCTGTTACCATGTATCCAACCGGAAGAATACGGAGGAGACACCATGGAGGAATATCGGATTCTCAGCGGCGAGGCGGAGTCGGAATTTGTGGAAAAGCGCTCCCGCTTCATCGGCCATGTCTGGCCTGTGGCCACGGAGGCGGAGGCTCGGGCACGCATTGACGAGACAAAACGGAAGTATCACGACGCCCGCCACAACTGCTGGTGCTATGTGCTTCGGGACGGGACGGTTCGGTACTCGGATGACGGCGAGCCGCAGGGCACGGCAGGCCAGCCCATGCTGGAGGTGTTCCAGCGGGAAGGGATCACAGACCTGTGCTGTGTGGTGACCCGGTATTTCGGCGGCATTTTGCTGGGCACCGGAGGGCTGGCGCGCGCCTATACCAGAGGCGCCAAGGACGCCCTGACGGCTGCCGGCGTCAGCGTGCAGCGGGTCTGGACCCGGATGCAGGTGCCCTGCCCCTACCACCTCTTTGACCGGCTGCGGCAGGAGACGGAGAGCGCCGGCGGCGTGGTGGAGGACACGGATTTTGGTGCGGAGGTCCTGCTGACGGTGCTTCTGCCGGAGGAACAGACGCAGCCGTTTCTGGCCCGCCTGACGGAGCTGTCTGCCGGAAAGGTGACGGGCGTTGTGACGGGAACTGCCATGCGGACTGTGCCCGTGGGGCGGTAGGGCTGTGCGGCTGATCGACTATCTGTCGGCGGCCGCCGTGGGCCCCCTGCGGCGGCGGGCGGACTTGCTGAAGGCCGGCGCGGTAACGGTCAACGGCCATGTGGTGACCGCGCCGGAGCGGGTGCTGACTGAAGCGGATGTGGTCTGCGTGGAGGGCGTGCCCGTTGTACCGCGGGAACCGGTGGTGCTGATGCTCCATAAGCCGGCGGGATATCTGTGCGCCACGGCCGGCGGAGGGCCCACGGTGCTGTCATTGGTGCCGCCGGCGTATGGGGACCAGTTCCTGTTCCCCATTGGGCGGCTGGACAAGGAGACCGAGGGATTGCTTCTGCTGACCAATGATGGCGGCTTTGCCCACCGGGTGCTGCAGCCGGCCGTGCCCATTGTCAAAACGTATTACGCAGAACACTATGGCACTGCCGGTGACGGGGACGTGGCCGCTTTTGCAGCCGGTATGACCCTTCGGGACGGCCTGCGGTGCGCGCCAGCCGGCCTGCGTCCTCTGGGGCCCGGCCGCAGCCTGGTGGCTGTGAGCCAGGGGAAGCGGCACCAAGTGCGGCGGATGCTCTGGGAGCGGCATCTGCACGTCCGGTACCTCAAACGGCTGGCCATTGGCGGCCTGATCCTGGACCGGCTGCCCAGAGGGGCGACAGCCCTCCTGACGGCGGAGGAGCGGGCACAGGTATTTGCGTGGGACGCTTCGCCGGAGGCAGTGGCCGGTTGGGATCTGTGGGACAGACTTGCCGCGCCGCAGGTGGAGAAGCGGCAGGCCCCGTGAACTGTCCGGCAGGTGGCCGGAGCGCCTGCAAAAATCCGTCTTTCTGCGAAAAAAACCGCCTGAAACAGTTGCTATTTTTTTGCCTTTCGTGTAAAATACAATTTGGTAAATCACTTAGATTGCGAACAGAACTGGCAATCTAGAATCTATTGTAGGAGGATTCTCATTATGAAACACATGGAAGCTGATGTAGTCCTCGTCGGCGGCGGTATGTCCGGCCTCTGCGCGGCTACACAGGCGCAGGAGTCCCTCAACGCTACCGGCGGCGGCTCCGTTGTCGTCTTCGAGAAGTCCAGCACCATCGGCGGCGCGGCCAACATGGGCATGGCGTTTTTTGCCGTGGAGTCCCAGATGCAGAAAGAGTCCATGACCAACAACTACACAAAGGACGAGGCCTTCAACTTCTTTATGGAATACACCCACTGGCGCTCCGACGCCAAGCTGGTCCGCCGCTGGTTCAATATGTCCGGCGATTCTGTCAAGTGGATGCAGGACAAGGGTGTAGAGTTCCTGGGCGTTTTCAAGTATTTCAAGAACTCCAAAGAGACGCAGCATATGGTCAAGGTCCCCGGCTCCAATAAGCCCACGGAGCGCTGCGCCTCCATTATGATTAAGACCGTCACCGACTATGCCCGGGAAATTGGCGTGGAGTTCAATCTGAACACCTCCGTCAAGGAGATTCTGGTGGGCTCTCAGGGCCAGGCTCGCGGCGTCATCGCAGTGGGACCGGACGGCGAAGAAATCGAGTGCCTCTGCAACGCTGTCATTGTCACCACCGGCGGCATCGGCAACAATGTGGAAATGATTGAGAAGTATATGGGCTGGAAGTGGGGCGAAGATATGTTCACCTTCCGGATTCCCGGCCTGGACGGCGACGGCATGAACATGGTCTGGAACGTGGGCGGCAAGAAGGCCAGCATCAACATGGAGGTCACCTATAACACCCCCGGCACCACCGACGTGTTCAAGACCCTGTCCGAGGTCATGCGTCAGCCCAACCTGATGGTGAACCTGGACGGCAAGCGCTTCATCAACGAGGCCATTATGGACAACACCACCTATACCGGCAACTCCCTGCTGCTCCAGAAGAAGCATATGGGCATTTCCATCATCGACTCCACCATCGTGGACTACTACAAGGAGCACGGTCTGGATTATATCACCTATCACCACGGCGTTACCAATATGAACAACTGGGAGCGTGAGAAGGAGCTGTACTTCTCCGGCGCCAAGGATGCCGGCGGCAACTCCGTCTTCGCCAGCGAGGACAAGGAAGTTTCCTACGGGGAGAATACCGAGCAGAACTTCTTTGAATGCCAGACCATCGAGGAGATCGCCGAGGTCACCGGCATCAACCTGAAAAATCTGAAGAAGACCATTGAGGAATACAATGCCATGTGCAATGGCGCCCAGCAGGGCTATGACTGGCAGTTTACCAAGGATCACCGCTTCCTGAAGCCGCTGCTGAAGGGTCCTTATTATGTGGCCCGGCACTTCCCCTCCGGCTACGGCTCTTTGGGCGGCATCACGGTCAACGAGAACATGCAGTGCCTGAACAACGACCTGGATCCCATTCCCGGCCTGTACGCCTGCGGCACCGACACTGCCACGGTCTTTGCCGACTCCTACTGCTTCTATCATCCCGGCTCCACCATGTCCTATGCCATCAACTCCGGTCGTATCGCCGGTATGGAGGCTGTGGGCTATATGGATTCTGACGAGTTCATCGATCCCGAGGAATAAAATTCAGCCGCGTTCTGTAATGGCCCCGGCGCAGCCTTTTGCTGCGCCGGGGCTTCTTTTTCGAGTTTTCCGGGTTAAGTGAGGACGTCCCGTTTTTGACTTGCGAAGCCCGGACAGGCAGCCGGTTTTCACTCTGTAAAACCGGCCGGCAGAAACCGGTTTGCTCGGACAGAGCAAATCCAGTTGTGAAACAACGGGTGCAGGGCCCTGTTCCACAGCGGCCAAACGCTCCCCGCCTCCAGTGGGGAGCGTTTGGCATAGGAGCCGCCTGCGCAGAGCAGGAGCCCTGGTGTTTCGGCTTTTTGCGCAATTTCGACACAAAAATTTATACGGAATTGCCAATAGATTCCCTCTTTACAAACTGGCTCTGCAATGGTATGATGCAGATGGTCAAAGATTGTGAAATCTTTAACAAACTAAATCTGTGCCATTATCGGAAATTTCACCGCCGCGCGGACGCAGCGGCCCGAGCCACAAGGAGGTTGCAAAATGAGCAGATTTACTCTTCCACGGGATCTATATCACGGTCCCAACGCATTGGACGCCCTGAAGACGCTGACCGGGAAACGTGCCATGGTGGTTGTAGGCGGCGGCTCCATGAAGCGGTTCGGCTTTTTGGACAAGGTCCTTGAAAACCTGAAAGAGGCTGGCATGGAAGTCGAGATCTTTGAAGGCGTGGAACCGGATCCCTCTGTGGAAACCGTTATGCGGGGTGCGGAAGCCATGCGGAAGTTCCAGCCCGATTGGATTGTGGCCATCGGCGGCGGTTCTCCCATCGACGCGGCCAAAGCCATGTGGGCCTTTTATGAATACCCCGATACCACCTTTGAATCCCTGTGTACACCGTTCAATTTCCCCACGCTTCGGACCAAGGCGAGGTTTTGCGCCATTCCCTCTACTTCCGGCACCGCCACAGAGGTCACGGCGTTCTCTGTCATCACCGACTATTCCAAGGGGATCAAATATCCCCTGGCTGATTTCAACATCACCCCTGACGTCGCCATTGTGGATCCGGCTCTGGCCGAGACCATGCCGCCCAAGCTGACAGCCCACACTGGCATGGACGCCATGACCCACGCCATTGAGGCATATGTGTCTACCATGCACTGCGACTATACCGATCCGCTGGCGCTGCACGCTATTAAAATGATCTCTGCCGATCTGGTGGACAGCTATAACGGCGATATGGCTGCCCGTGCCAGGATGCACAACGCCCAGTGCCTGGCTGGGATGGCCTTCTCCAATGCGCTGCTGGGTATCGTCCACTCCATGGCGCACAAAACCGGCGCAGCCTATTCCGGCGGCCACATCGTCCATGGCTGTGCCAACGCGATGTACCTGCCCAAGGTCATTGCGTACAACGCCAAAGAGCCGGAGGCGGAAAAGCGCTATGGCGAAATTTCCGCGTTCCTGGGGCTGGAGCCCACCAGCAAGGCGCTGATCGCCCACATCCAGGCCATGAATCAAAAGCTGAACATCCCCACCTGCATCCGTGACTACGAAGGCGGCATCATCGACGAGAAGGAGTTCCTGGACAAGCTGCCCCAGGTGGCCGAGCTGGCCGTGGGCGACGCCTGTACCGGCACCAATCCCCGCGCGATTACGCCCGCTGAGATGGAAAAGCTGCTGCATTGCTGCTTCTATGACGAGGAAGTGGATTTCTGAATCCGGGAACCCACGTTAAAAAACATCGTGAATCGGGCAACCGCCTGATTCACGATGTTTTGTTTTATTCTGAACTGGGCAGTGGGTACCGCTGGGCAGCGCTGCGAAAGCGCAGGAGATGGCCTCCTTGCGCAGACCTATTTTCTGAACTCCAGCAATTTGGATGGCTCCACATGCAGCGCGTCCGCAATCTGGAATAACATTTCAAGCGAGATTGTTTTTACAATGTTGGGGGCTTCAATACTACTCAAATAAGAACGGCTAATATCACATTTTTCTGCAAGAGCTTCCTGCGTCAGACCGGATAATTTCCTGTAATAAGAAATATTTAAGCCCAGCATTATATAGCGCTCCGCATTTTCAGCTTTAATTGGAATGGCCCGAGAAATACCATCACCTTCTTGTGTTTTTCTTGCCGTTATTTTATGCTTTTTATGCCCAAGATAAAATTACCTAAAAGAATGCTATTGCTTTCTATTAGAATGTACTCTATAATCTAAATAAGGCGCTTTCGGCAAACACTGTACAAAGAACCACAAACAAACATTTCGCTTGGCCAATGAACATGGAGGAACGGAATCGATGGATCGTAAGGCGGTGCTCCTGAATTTGCGGGATCTCAGAGACCTGGAGCTTACAAAAATTGTACTAACAACACAACGGATACAAGATTGGAATCTGAATCAACAGGAAATTGACAAGCTCAGAACTGCCCACTATATAGAACCAACGCCATTGAAAGAGCATTCACCCGGGAGAAAGGCGGCTGCAATCTGTGGAGTTGCCATGGGCCTCTTGCTTTTCCTGTATGCTTTGCGCCACTTAGGCAGCGGTGAAGGCCGGCCCCCGTTTTTGGAGATGATGGCAGCGGCCTTGACATCCCCTGGCTTATGCGCTTTTTGCATGATGGCAGGCGTTCCGCTCCTGCTCGTTTCCGGTTGTGCGCTTTACAAAGAACTTGCATGTTCCTCAAGAAAAGAAGAGATCATGGTCTGGAATACGCAGGCCAATACGTACAATGCGGAAGAGCGTGCCCGTGTAGCGGGGAATCTGCCCAGAATATCTGAACTGCTCCGCAAACAAAAGGCGCAGGACGCCTATTGGAGCGGAGAATTGGAAACCGTGGAGGCTCTGCTGCAGGAAAGCTACCAGGTCAATTTCGTACCGCCGCCATATCGCAATAAGCTTACGGCCATTCAATACCTCTATGCAGCTATGGCTTCTGGGCCTGCGTCCTTTTCCCGGATACTGCACTCCATCCAGCAGGAAGCGGACATCCGGCGCATGGAAGAAACCCTGGACATCCTGATGCCACAGCAGCGAAAAAGGATTTTTACCAGGCACCGGCAAGAAGCGCAAAACGAACAGGCAGTTGCGCAAAATAAACTAATGCTGGAATCTCTTCGCAGGGCGGAATCAAATCCTCTGGAGGCGGCCCAATATGCGCAGCTCAGTTCCAGTTACAGTAAGATATGCGCTTTTTTTGCGGCGGCTTCTTATTTGGAGGAAGAATATATATGTTCACAAACACAAAAGTGAAAAGTGATATGGAGCCGTGGTTCGGCACCATATCACTTTTAGGCTGCGAAGCCCGTGCAGGGCGAGTCGGCGCAGCAGCGCCGTCAAATTCGCAAAGGCTTGCTGCGCAAGGATTTGCGAATTATGCCGGGCGAATTCATTTCGCCCGAGCAGATCAAAATACAGCGGTCGAAAAAGTGCGCAGGCACTTTTTTCGGCAAGCTGAAAGTGATATGGAGCCGTGGTTCGGCACCATATCACTTTTTGTGTGTTTCTATGGATTGACAAGAGACCATTCTTCTGCAAACGTCCGTCGCATAGGAACCGGCGCCCATCAAGGATATCCAAGCGGCGGCTTTTCCTTATGCCTGCCGCCGCGCCGCCTCTTCCTCTTCCAGCACCCGGTAGGCCACCTTCCCCACCAGGGTTTTGGGCAGCTCAGTCCGGAACTCAATGTCATAAGGCATGGCATATTTGGCAATGTGCTTTCTGGCGTAGGCCAGGAGCAGTTGTTTATTCTCTTCTGAGGGCAGAACGCCAGGCTTGAGCATGATAAAGGCCTTGACTTTCTGCATCTTCAGATCATCCGGCACCCCGATGACGCAGCTCATCTGTACCAGCTCGTGGGCGTCAAAGACGTTTTCCAGCTGAGAGGGATAGACATTGTAGCCGCTGGTGATAATCATCCGCTTGATCCGCTGGCGGAAATAGACAAAGCCCTCTTCATCCATGATCCCCAGATCGCCGGTGTGGACCCAGGTCAGACCATCGGCGTGGGTCTGGAGCGTCTGAGCCGTCTCCTCCGGGTGATTCAGATAGCCCATCATCACTGTGGGGCCCGCCAGACAAATCTCGCCCTCCGTGCCATAGGGCACCTCCTTCTGGGTGCCGGGCTTGACGATTTTGTAATATGTGTCCGGGAAAGGAATGCCAATGGAGCCCTCCTTGGCGATATGGTGCGGCGTCAGGCAGGAGGCTGTGACACACTCTGTCAGACCATAGCCCTCCCGCACCTGAATTTTGGCATTGTGGTCGAACAGGAACTTGTCCAGCCGTTTTTTCAGCTCCACAGAAAGACTGTCGCCGCCGGAATAGACGCCCTTGAGACAGCTCAAATCGGCGTTTTTCATCTTCGGCAGCCGCAGCAGCGCCTCATACAGTGTCGGCACACCGGCAATCAGATTGCAGCGGTATTTCAGGATCAGTTTGGCGTAACTGTCCGGCGTAAACCGGGGCACCAGTACGCAGCAGCCGCCATGGGTCAAAATCGTATGAATGCATACGCCCAGGCCGAATCCGTGAAACATGGGCATGACAGCCAACATCTTGTCGCCGGGGCGGTAAATGGCGTTGGTGGCCACGACCTGCTCTGCCAGGGCGTTAAAGTTCCGGTTGGACAGCAGAATCCCCTTGGTTACGCCGGTGGTGCCGCCGCTGTATAGGATCACCGCCGGATCTTCTGCCTTCACATCAGCTTGATATTTCCAATGATAAGAGACGCCGCGCCGCAGGAACTCCTGCCAGCGCAGAACCGGCGCGTCCTTGGGAATTTTCTGCTGTTTCCGGCCCTCGGTCAGCATGTAGCCCGCCTTTACCGGCGTACTGAGCGCATCCTTCACGCTGGCCAGAATGATGTTGTCCAGGCTCACATTCTGCCGGATGGCTTCGAATTTATGGTAGAACTGGTCCAGTGTAATGGCAGAGATGGAGTTGGACTCCCGCAGAAAGAACTCAATCTCCTTTTCGCTGGACAGCGGATGGACCATATTGGCCACAGCGCCTACCAGATTGACGGCATAGAGCATAATGACCGTCTGGGGGCAGTTGGGCATGGCGATGGTAATCCGGTCGCCGGCCCGAATGCCAATGGCCTTCAAGGCCCGGGCGCACAGATGCACCTGATGGAGCAGCAGCTTATAGCTGGTCCTGCGGCCCATGAAAATGCAGGCTGTCAGATTTGGATATTGCGCGGCGCAGCGGGCCAGGGCATCATACATGGAGCCGTCCGGATAGTCCAAATGCGCCGGGATATCTCTGTAAGAGCTGAGCCAGGGCGCCTTCACCGGCTCCTGAGACGGCTCCGAGCGGCGCGCAGACGTTTTAAAACGCATAATGTATATCCTCCTTCAAAGGCAGATCCAGCAGATGTGGATTGGCCAAAAGATATTCCACCAGTTTCAGAGAACGGGCGAAGTAAAAGCCGTCTGCAATTCGCTCGTCGGCAGTGACGCCTACATCCACCACGTCCCGGACACGCCGTACGCCCTGGGAGTCCAGGACTTCCGCCTTGTGGATGGTACCGATGGTAATCATAATGGAATTGGTTCCGTAATTGTTCAGATGGTGATAGACGCTGGGGCTTTTGATGCTGCCCAGATTGGACAGAAACAGGGTGGCATAATTGGGGTCGCTCTCCGTCAGGGCACGGGGCATCCGGCCAAAAAAGTCCAGAGTCCGGAAGATCCACATCAGGAACATCATCACCGGCCACGGCAGTTTTTTCAGCAGATTCAGTGTGCCGTCCAGGCCATAGCTTTTGGTTTCCTTGGCTTTGTGGACGGTGCCGACTACCCGGCGGGTGACATCGGACAACGTCCACTCCTCGCCAATCTCTGCCACAATCAGGGTTTCCTCGCTGTGATCCTCAAACCGTTTTTTTGCGGTGAAGCCGGCAGTGATGGCGTTGCGCGCATAGTACCGGCGGCCGGAGATATAGCGGTTGAGCAGAGGCCGAAAATAGACGGTCTTAGCCGCAGCCATGATGACGCAGTGGAACAGGGTGGCCTTATATTCCGTCTCCGCCGCATTTTTTTCGGCAATGTACGCCAGCGCCTCCGTCACGTCTACCTGGAAATTGAGATAGACCTCTGCATCGGTGCGTTTGTTCATCAGATGGGTCATGATGGCGTGCATCCCGTCGATTTCCCGCACACGGCGTGCATCCCGCCGGTCTCCGAAACGTTTTTTCTCCAAAGTTCTCTCTCCTTATACAGACCGGTCCAAGGCAGCCAGGCCGCGTTCGGACCGGCGCGGTTGAAGTCCTGGCAGGCGTCTCGCCCGGCCAGGCCGCGCAGCCGGCAGAACCTGCCGGCATTATATTGGGGCAAATAGTATTTGGGCTATGCTTTTTGCAGTATACCACACTTGCGCCGGAAAAGCGATAAAAAAAGGTTTAAAATTGCGGCTTCTGGCCAGAATTTTGCGGGGAAACGCGTGTGCGCCCACTATACAACGCCATTTGGATGTGGTATGATGAAAATGAAGGGATGTGACGCGCATGCCAATCTGTAAAGTGACCGTTCTCAAATGCCTCTTTGACGCCGAGCTGAAGGCGCAGTATGTGCCGGATCCGGACTACGGCGCCTGCCCGTTCTGCGCCTGCGGAGACGTCTTCTATTCCGATCACGGTGAGCAGCCGGAAAATTTCCGCTGCAAGGTGGGGTGGAGCAGCATTGCGCGGGAAGCCGCGCGATTTGCCCAGGGACAGGGCGGCCCCGGCGGCGGACCGCAGATTCTCTGCTGCAATGACGGTATCCGCCCGGTGATTTTCCGCTTGGAGACAGTGGAGGAAATCACAGATAAATGAGTCATCATAATGTCTGGGGAGTTTGCCTAGAAAGCAGCCAGCGGGATTGAGCAAAATAGACAAATTAATCGTTCGTATGTTGACAATCTGTTGTAAATAGCGCCAAGACGTGCTATACTGTAATTACCAATTCACAGAAAGGTGGAGATGATATGATCATTACGATTGGCAGGCAATATGGCTCCGGTGGCAAGGAGATCGGCGAGAAGCTGGCAAAACTGCGCGGTTGCCCCTTTTATGACAAAGAGTTGCTGACCATGGCGACCGAAGCCAGCGGTATGAGCGAGGCTGCCATGCGTCAATATGACGAAAAGCCAACCAGTTCTCTGGTATACGGCATGTATATGAACGCCATTTCTACCGGTGATGTCTTGCCGCTGAGCCAAAAGCTGGCTTTTGCCCAGTTTGATGTGATCCGAAAGGTTGCAGCCGAAGGAGACTGCGTCATTGTGGGCCGCTGCGCCGACTATGTATTGCGCGACCGGAAGGATATCCTCAGCGTGTATCTTCATGCGCCCCTGGAAGCCCGCCGGGAACGGGCAATCCGCAACTACGGCATTGCGCCGGAGTTGGTGGACAAAACACTGAAAAAACAGGATAAGAAGCGGGCTGAATATTACAATTTCTATACGCACCGCGAATGGAGTGCCGCAGAGAATTACCATGTCAGCCTGGACACGGAACTGCTGGGCGTAGACGGCACTGTAGAGGTGATTTCCCGTATTGCCGATATGATGGGCCTCTGAAAACGCGCCTTTCTGGCGCTGCCCATGGGCAGCTTCCTGGTTTGTGCTGCAAACTGCGATTGCAATATAGTCTTCGGATGTGAAGCCCAGGCAGCCGGGCCGCCAAATTGGCGAATCCCTGCTGCGCAAGGGTTTGAGCGTGATACTGGGCGAATTTAGTTCGCCCAAACAGATCGAAATACAGCGGTCGAAAAAGTGCCGCAGGCACTTTTTCGACAAACGAACAGGCCGGTGCAGGAGATGTCTCCTGCACCGGCCTGTTCGTTTCTCCCAAGCGGTCCGTCGCATTTTTCATCAATAGGATTTCAATTGCCCGGGCGAGGGCACTTCTGCCAGCCCGGTTTCAGCGGCGCGGCCATGCACGCAGGAGCGCGTGGGCTGGGCCAGCCCACATGCGCGCCCCCTTCCCGCGCTCAGTGCGCATCACAAACACAGGCAAGCTCCGGAACGCAGGAAGGGGTCTGCGCTGGCTGCCCGCACCCGGTGCTGTGTTTGAGATTCGTGCACCGGGGTTCCAGAACAGAATGCCATACGGTGCTTCACCGCAAAAATATCCGCATCAGTTTTTCGTTGGACTTTGTATACGGATGATACCGCATGGGCAGATCCAGCCAGGTGGCCTTTTTGACAATGCTCTTGGTATGGGTGAAGGTATCAAAGGAGTATTTGCCGTGATAACTGCCCATGCCGCTGTTTCCGACGCCGCCGAAGCCCATGTGTGAGGTGGCCAGATGGATAATGGTGTCGTTGACGCAGCCGCCGCCGAAGGACAGACGGTTCAAAACGGTCTGCTCCGTGGCCTTGTCTCTGGTAAACAGATACAGCGCCAGAGGCTTGGGCCGGGCAGAGACAAAGTCCAGAACCTCCTGTAAATTTTCATAGGTCAGTACCGGCAGTACTGGCCCGAAGATCTCTTCCTGCATAATCGGACAGTCTGGGGTTTTCAGCTCCAGCACCGTCGGCGCGATGCGCCCGTCCCGGCTCTGCCCGCCCAGCAGGACCGTCTCCCCTTCCATGAGACCACAGACCCGGCGGAAGTGCTTTTCGTTGATGATCTTGGGCAGGTTCTCACAGGACAGGGGGTCCGGGCCGAAAAAGGCGGCAATCTCCTGTTCCAACAGCGACACCACCTGATCCTTTACACTGCGGTGCACCAGCAGATAGTCCGGCGCTACGCAGGTCTGACCGGCGTTCAAAAATTTGCCGAAGGCCAGCCGCCGGGCCGCAATCTTCAGATCCGCCGTCTGGTCGATGATGCAGGGGCTTTTGCCGCCCAGCTCCAGGGTTACCGGAGTCAGATTACGGGAGGCGGCTTCCATGACCACCTTGCCGGTGGCGACGCCGCCGGTAAAGAAGATGTAGTCAAATTTCTGATCCAACAGGGCCTTATTTTCCTCCCGGCCGCCTTCCACCACAGCCACAAAGCCGGGATCGAACAATTCCCCCAGAATTTCTGCCAGGAGGTGGGATGTGGCGGGGGCGTAAGCCGAGGGCTTGACAATGGCGGTGTTTCCGCCGGCAATGGCGCCGGCCAGCGGCTCCAGCGCCAGCTGCACCGGATAGTTCCATGGAGCCATAATCAGCACGCAGCCGTATGGTTCATGCAGCTCAAAGCTGCGGGAGGGGAACTGGGCCAGCGGCGTCGGCACCCGGTGGGGCTTGGCCCAGCGGGCCACATGGGTTTTCAGATGGCGGAGTTCCGACAGCACCATGCCGGTTTCCGTCATGTATGTTTCAAAGGGGGACTTGTTCAGGTCGGCCCGCAGGGCGGCATTCAGGTCGTCCTCCCGCCGCAGCAGCGCCTGATAGAGAGCGTCCAGGGCCTGTTTGCGTGCGTTCACATCGAGGGTTGCGCCGGTGGCGAAATAGGCCCGCTGCGCCTGAATCAATTCCTGGATTTCCATGGGGCGCCTCCTTTCAATACACTTCTTCGAGAATTTTCTGTACATCGCCGATGCCCACGGCTCTGGGATTGACAATAATTGCTCCGTCGTCCAGGGCGGTCTGCGCGACGCGGTCGAAATCCGCTTTGTCCACGCCGCGCTGGGACAGCGTTTCCGGCAGACCGCACAACTCGTGGAGCGTGTGCCGCAAATCCCGCACGGCTTCAATGGCTTTTTGCCCGCGCTGGCTCTGGGGCGTGGCGGCGTAGACCTCCGGCCCGGCCAGATGAAGCAGCAGCTCGCCGTAATCCCGGTCCAATTTCTCCAAATTGTAGGCCATACAGGCCGGGAGGAGAATGGCCATGGCCTCGCCGTGGGGAACCCGGCATACCCCGCCCAGGGCGTGCCCGATGGCGTGGACAATTCCCACCATGGAGTTGGAGAAGCAGGCTCCGGCCAGATAGCTGGCATTGGCCATGGCCTGACGGGCGTCCACATCCTTGCCGTTGGTGACGGCCTTGACCAGGTTCTCCCGGATCAGGTCGATGGCCGCGGTGCCGTAGGCGAAGCTGACCGGGTTATTTTGCAGGCAGGTGCAGCCTTCGATGGCGTGGCACAGGGCGTCCATGCCGGTGGCGGCAGTGGTCTTGGGCGGCAGCGTCAGGGTCATGCGCGGATCCAGTACCGCCACGTCGGGCAGCAGGTAGTGGGAGATAAACTCCATCTTCAATTTCCGCTCCGGATTCCGAATCACCGCCACCTCTGTGGCCTCAGAGCCGGTGCCGGAGGTGGTGGGGACGGCCACAAAGGGAATCTGCTTGCCGCGGGTCAGGGTCTCACAGCCCATGAGCGCCAAAATATCGTCGCTGTCCTGGCTCAGGACCATCCGCGCACCCTTGGCTGTGTCGATGACGGAGCCGCCGCCTACGGCGACAATGCTGTTGCAGCCGCTCTGGCGGTACAGCGCCGCCACCTGGTTGACCACCTCCACCGATGAATCGGCGGGAATATCGGTAAATACTGCGCCAATGGTGACGTTGGCCGCCTTCAGCGCGTTGGCCACAATGTCCATGGTACCCAGCTCCTGCAGCACTGCATCGGACAGGAGCATAGGCTTTTCAGCCTCCAGGCGGCTCAACTCATAGGGGATGTTGTCAATGGCATAGCGGCCGGACAGCAGCTTTGCCGAATTCTGAAACTCGTAATACGCAGGGAGCATGGCATTTCCTCCAAAATATTCCGCAGGAAAACGCTGCGGTTGTTTTCGTATATTGTATCACATTTTTCGCGTATGCGGTAGTCTCCTGTGGGGAGGTGGGAGGCAACCGAAAAATCCCGCGGGAGGGCTGCCAAGCGCAGACAGCCGCTTCGCAGGTTTCGGACGAAGCGCACACGCCCCGCCGGAAGGCGGGGCGTGTGCGCTGTAATTCAGGATAGATATTGCCGCAGGAATGCATCCACACCGTTGGCGATGCCCTGGGCCAATTGATGCTGATAGCTGGCATTGGTGAGATTGGCCCATTCACTGTAATTGCTCAAGAACCCGGTTTCCACCAAAATGGCGGGCATGTCTGTTTTCCGGCAGACCCAGTAGTTTGCGGTGCGGACACCGCGGTCGTTGGCGCCGGTGGCTTCCAGCAGGGCTTGATGTACCAGGGTGGCCAAAAGCTGCTCATCGGCAGTACCTTCGGTCCAGTAATATGTTTCAATGCCGTTGGCATCGGTGTTCTCAGCGGCATTGACATGGACGCTGACAAAAAGCGTGACGCCCAGCTGATTGGCCATGTCAGACCGGTCAGTCAGGGAAATATAAGTATCATCGGTGCGGGTGTACAGCACCTGATACCCCATATCCTCCAGAATGCTGCCCAACTCCAGAGTTACAGCGAGCGTGATATCCCGTTCATCTGCGCCGTAGTACTGACAGCCGGGGTCGCTGCCGCCATGTCCGGCGTCCAGGAGAATGGAGGTGCGGCTGGGATCCAGGACGATATCGCCCCAGGTGTCGGAAGGCAGCGCATCGCTGGCGTCGGAAACAGCGGAGGACTCCTGGCTGCCGGAAAATGCCGGTTCCTCCGGATCCTCTTCATCGCCGGTCAGGAGCGCGCCGCTTTCGTCAGGCAGCTCGTCTGTGGGCAGATCATCGCCGGAGCTGGCGGATTCATCGGAAATCTGGACAATCTGTGCATCATCGGAGGTGGTCAGCGTACAGACCAGTGTAGTACCGTCCCAGGAAATGGAGACATCGTCGGCGGAGGCGCCATCTTTCAGGTCAAAGACCAGCCGCACTACCCGGTCATAGCCGGTGTAGCCTGTGTCATATTGGCTGTAGCGCAGGGCTGAGGCGGCCAGACCGGTCAGATCCAATTGGCCGCCGGGTGCGCCGGTGAGCACCATACCCGGCAGATCTACCACCAGACGGTCCGTCAGGGAAAAGACGGAGGGCTCCATGGCGCCGTCTGTCTCCACCAAAATCTGATTTCCCTGTTGGGTGATCGACAGAATCTGGCCGGAGGGCTTGGCAGGGGTGATGATGACGGTGCGGGTATTATTGTCCCAGTCTACCTCCGCACCCAGCTGCTCGGAGACAAAGCGAACCGGAACCATGGTGCGCGCGCCGCCGTCCACCCAGACCAGGGTGGGGGCCACGCCGTCCGGCAGGGTGACAGACTGCCCGTTGACCTGCGCAATGGCGCTGCCAATGGTCAGAACGATGGTCTTTTCTTCCGTCGTAATGGTGACCTGCTGGGTGGCAGCGTTCCAGTCCACCTCCGCCCCCAGATTTTCTGAAACGACCCGAACCGGCACCAGGGTTCGCCCGTTGAGAATGAAAGGATCCACATCTGTGACCACAGCCTCGCCGTCAATTTCCAGGGAGGCGGTGCCGGCGGTGGCGGCCTCATACTGACCGCTGGATTGGGAATAGAGATAGACCGTAGCGGTATCCGCCGCAAGGGCGCCGGCGGACAAAAAAACGGCGGTGAGGAGCAGGCAAAACAGGGTAAAAACACGTCTCATGGCGAGTATCCTTTCCGAAACAAGACGAGGCTTGTCCGATTATGTCAACTCCTGTATTGTACCATACTTGCCCAGCGCCGTAAAGTGTCTTTTGTTACATTTTGATGACAAATTCGTGGTCAAAATGTAACCTGTTCCTTCGAAAAGGGACACAGAGCTGCTGCAAAAAAGCTGCCCGGCCATTGCGGCCGGGCAATTGGCTGAATTTATTTTAGCCTTCATACCGTTCGATGCGGAACGGCCTGTGTGCAGGCGGAGAGGTCACTTGAAAGCTTTCTGAGCCGTAGACAGTGATCAGCTGCCCTTCCTCCAGGGGGCCGTTGTCCTCGAACCATTGGGCCATTTCCTCCGTATAGCTCAGGAACAGCTTCATCCGGTTGTCACCGCCGGGGTCGATGTCGAAGGGCCACGGCAGCCCCTCCACCGCCTCCAGCCAGACGATGCGGTCTCCGCTGTTGCTTTTCCACTGGCCGGGATCCAGAATGCGGCCGGTATAGGAATATCCGCTGTCGTCTTCAAACACCAGAGCCTCCGGTTCTTCGCACAGTTCCACAAAACTCTGGACCTTTCCCTCCGTCAACTCAAAGACAGAGATGACAATCCGGCTTCGATCTGAATCAATTTGCATACGAGTGGTGTAAAAAGTTACCACAAACTCTGTTTCGCCGTCTTTGATGGCTTTGCTATTATCCCGAATTACGCGGTTCATAGCTGTCGCCAACTTGGTGAGGATGCTATCCAATTCGGTGTTCGTATAGCTTTTCGGCTCGGCGTTTTGCTCCGGCTCGGCGGAATTGCCGGGTTCCTCTTCGGGCGTTTCCGCTTCGGGAACCTCTTCGCTGGAAGTGATTGCGGGATCCGGCTGCGGCGCTTCTGTCACGGGGGAAGACGCCTCTGACGTGGATTCCACAGTGGGCGACTCGTCTGCCACAGAGGCAGCAGGAAGCGCCTCCGTCTGGCTGCAGCCGGAGAAAAGCAGCAGGCATACCGTCAGGAAAAGCAGCCGGAACAGGCGGTGAAACAGGGCTACGGGCCGCTTATCCGGTATAGGCGGAGATGCCAAAATAGGAGTTGATCGAAGATGCTTTGCACACTTGCGCGCCATTTCCATATCTCGCCACCACCAATCCAAAATACTGTGCTGACACCCATTTTCAGTATAACATGTTTTATAAATGGTTTTCAATAGAAATTTAGCATTTGTGCAAGCCCGATGTGCAAAGATGCACTGTTCATTCATAGCTTTTTGTGATATAATCGAGTTACATAGCCCGCAGTCTGCGGGCGGAAAAGGAGTGACGTATGCATGAACAAGATCATCGCGGGTGGAGAAGACTGGTTGGTGGAGGAATCCACGGCGCTGGACACTCTGACCATTGCGGAGGGGGCTGGCATCAAGGCTCCGGAGGGAAAGATGGTCACCCTGACGGTGGACGGTGTGGAGACTGCCGCCGTTCCTGGTGAATACAAAAATGCTGTTTTGACCGTGACGGAGGACTATCAAACGCCTGTTGAGCACCAGCGGGCGGAAGGCTATCGTGCCGCGCTGTACATCAAGGACGGCCAGGTGGTCCCGGAGCGGTCCGTCACAGCCGCTTTGCAGGGCGGCAGTTATGATGGCGCTTCGGCCAAAGATCTCAAGATCGAGTCACAGGGCCCCATGTTCACCGGCGTCATCGTGGACGGCGGAAAGTACGAGATCAAGGACCTGGATGTGACGATGAACGGCTTTGGCGGCAACGACTTCGCCGGTATCGGTACGGCTCTGGTGGCCTGCGGCGACGCCGACGTGACCGTAGACGGCCTGAAGGTCCGCAACGCGGGCGTGATCCGCAACGCCGTGGTAGTGGGCGGTACGGCTCATTTGACCGTGAAGAATGCCGACATTGAAGCCCTGGGCGGCAGCGAGGCCCAGGTGGAAGCGGCCAAAGCGGCCATTGGACGCGGCATGTTTGGCGTGCCGTGGGTGCTGGGCCTGACCGGCAACAACCGGGCTACGAATGTAGTGGGCCGCGGGCATGTGACCTACGAGAATTCCAAAATCCGCGCCGAGGGCTGGGGCGTCCTGTCCACCGACGGCGTGGATTCCCCCGACAAGCTGGGCGACTACACTGTGACGCTGGACACGAAAAACTGTGAGGTGGACCTGTTTGGCGAGAGCGGCTATGGCTCCTATACCATCGGCTCCTGCCGGAACACCTTTGACAACACCGTCATCAACGTCCCGGACTACGCGCTGGTGGCGGCCAACGAGTATGCCTCCGGCCGGTTCATCAACGGTACCGTGGTCAATTCCAAGCGCTTCGGCGTTATGTGGCATCAGAACCAGGGCGGCGAGCTGATTTTGGACCATGCCACCTTCAATACCGAGATGGCGCCGTTCCTGATTAAGGGCTGCTATCCCAATATCCAGGTAAAAGACTCTGTCCTCAATGCCAAAAACAAGGTCATCCTCCAGATGATCGATCTGGACGATCCTGGCCTTGCCGGTGAGGGTGTGGATGTGGATACGGAAGTCCCTGTTCCTGTGGAGGGGCACGATCCCGCCAACCCCAACTACCACGAGGCCATTCTGTTTGGATACCCGGTGGAAAAGCTGCTGACCGACGCGCAGGCCACCTTTGAGAATATGACGGTTGAAGGCGACTTTTACAACGGTACCACCAACCGGCAGGGCGTGGGTATGGTCATGCCTGCCATGCATCACGATGAGGGCCCTGATGGCCATGGCGCGCCGGAAGGCCCCGGCGGTTCGGAGATGGACGGCCCGCCCCCCGAGGGCGAGATGCCGCCCATGGGCGGCATGCCGGAGCCGGGCAAATCCACAGAAGTCCCGGTGAACCTGATTCTGACCTTCCGCAGCACCCAGGTGACCGGCGTCATTTCCGCATCCAAGGCGGTACATGGCCAGAAGCATATCACCAAGGCTGACTACTATCAGCTGGGCATGGTCACCAATACGCCTTGCCCTGCGGTCAACAACGGCGTGCTGGTGAGTCTGGACGCTAAGTCTGCCTGGACCGTCACTGGCCAGAGCTATCTGACCAGCTTGACTCTGGAGCCCGGCGCGCAGGTGCAGGCTCCGGCAGGCAAGGCGGTTTCCATGACGGTGGACGGCGTGGAGACGCCCATTGCGCCCGGCACATATAAGGGGCAGATTGTGCTGTCCGTCCAGTAAGGACAGAACGGAGCGCCGCAGAACCATTTCAAGAACTGATAAGCTAAGCGGGGGGGGAGCCGGCTGGGTTTTCCCCCTCCCGGCTTTTTCCCCACCCACACTTCCCCCCCTTTTTCCCCCCCT
>CBCPMX010000026.1:0-16691 GCA_965120355.1 uncultured Oscillospiraceae bacterium | reverse complement strand
AGATTTACTGTCAGGGCTGTTCTCTGCGATTTTCTCTGCTGCGGTCAACTTCGGCCCAACTTGGGCCGAAGTTAAATCTGTTCTGGCTCCCTGATGTTTAATGGCCTCCAGCTTCATCTTATATGCAAAAGCCCTCTCACTGGGGAGAAGGCTTTCTCTCTGAAGATTGCTGTCTACCATAATGATAGTGGCCTGGTCGTCGTCCAAGTCCCGAACAATGACCGGCATGGTCTCTTTGCCCGCCAGCTCACTGGCACGATGCCTACGGTGTCCGGCTACCAGTTCATAGCCTCCGTTAGGGTCTGACCGTGCAATGGCAGGAACCAGCACGCCGTACTGCCGGATGCTGTCTGCGGTATCCATCATGGCATCGTCATCCTTGACTTTGAAGGGATGATTCTTGAAAGGATGCAATTCAGACAGCGGTATCTCCATAACCTTCTCCCGCTGGGCATCGGTCCGGCTTTCCTCGGTGGAGAACAAGTCATCGACCGATGCCAGCTCTACTTTTTTCGCGCTGCTTTTCAAGTTTCAATACCTCCTTCGTCAGATTTTTGTACCCCTCGGCCACCTTGCCGCCGGGATCGTGAGCATAAATACTCTTGCCCTCGGCACTGGTCTCTTTGGCCCGGACCGAGTGGGGTATCTCGGTGCCGAACACCTTGATTTTGCTGCCATAGGTCTCCCGCAGCAGAGCGGCAATCTCCCTGGCAAAGTTGGTGCGGTTGTCCACCATCGTCAGCAGGATGCCGTCGATCTGGAGCTTGGGGTTCAGTTGTCGCTTGACCTTGTTGATGGTAGACAGCAGCTGCTCCAAACCCTTGGCAGGCAGATACTCCGCCTGGACGGGAACTATGATCCTGTTGGCGGCGGCCAGCGCATTGACCGTGAGCATCCCAAGGGAGGGCTGGCAGTCAATCAGAATATGGGAATACTGTCCCTTCACGGTGTCCAGATACTGCCGCAGGATGGTCTCGCGGCTCATGGCGTTCACCAGCGACACCTCCATGCCGGACAGCTGAATATCAGCGGGCATGAGGTCCACACCCTCCGGGTGGTGCAGGATGCCCTCGCCGGGTTTGATCGGCTCATCCATCAGGATGCGGCCCATTGCGTCCGAGAGGTTGAAGGGCAGCTTGTCCGGCTGCGGGTTGCCCAGGCTGATGGTCAGGCTGGCCTGCGGGTCAGCATCCACCAGCAAGACCTTCTTCCCGGCCTGGGCCAGCCCAATACCTAAGTTGGCGCAGGTCGTTGTCTTGCCGACGCCGCCCTTCTGGTTGGCGACGGCGATGATTTGAGTATTCAAAGATCAATTCCTCCTTAAAACAGAAAAAGCCACTCAAGTTTCCTTGAATGGCCTTAGTAAGTTAAAAACCAGTAAGTTAAAAAGCCGCCTATTCCAAAAATAAGCGGCTTTATTGCATTATTCAGTTTTATTTAGCAGTTGTGACCGTCTTTTAGCTCACACATGGGCCAACAGACCCGCACAAATCCGTTTGACTGGATTTGAATTTTTTGTCTGGCTGCCCATAGACATGCCTCCTGCCGTAAAAACATCGCTTCCGCCGGATCGGGCTGACAGCTTGCAGCCATCCGGCGCGCCGTATTGGCGTATTTTATATGCTCTAGTATACCACAAGAACCGGTGTTCGTCGAGATGGGACAATTTGTGTTTCAGCTTGCCGAAAACAGCGCCTGCGGCGCTGTTTTCGGCCGCTGTATTTTGATCTGCGCGGGCGGCCCGCCATGTGGTCATTTTGCGATGCAGATGTGCAGCCCCCTGGGACCCTGCGGCAGCTTACCGCGGGATCCCAGGGGGCGGGTGTTCGGAATACAGTTATTTGTGGTATTTTGTCCCTGCCTGGATGGTCTCCGATCGATACAGTTGCTCCAGAACCATGACGCGGGCCAGATGGTGGGGGAAGGTCATGGCCGACATGCTCAGCAGCAGGTCGGCTTTTTGTTTGAGCCCTTCGTCAATGCCGTGGCTGCCGCCGATGAGAAACACTGCGCCGCCGCGGCCGGAGAGCTTGACCGCCGCCATAGTCTGGGCCAGCTGCGGCGAGGTCAAACTCCGTCCCTCCGGCGTCAGACAGCAGAACCAGGCGCCTTTGGGACGCTTTTTTTCAATGGATTCCGCCTCTTTGCGCAGCCCTTCGGCAATCTGGGCCGGGCTGGGATCGTCCGGCAGGCGCTGTTCCGGCAATTCCAACAGCGTGCAGGCGCAATAGGCCCGCAGCCGCTTCAAATACTCTTCGGCGGCGGAAATGTAAAATTTTTCTTTCAGCTTCCCAATACAGATCACGGTGACGGAAAACATGTGGAGCGCCTCCTTTTTTCTGAGCAATTGAGGGCGATGGAAATGTGCGGAACGCGCAACGCGCGCCTGTGCCGCGTGCGAAAAACGCTATGCCTCCCGCTCCAGCTCGTCGCAGATCTTGCAAACAGCTTCCCCGTCGATGGCCGCACGTTGCCGTGCGGTCATTTCCGCTGCGGCAGCCGGATCTTTCAACGCCTCTGCCGCCGGTAAAAGCTGCCGGCGCAGGCGGCGGACCTGCCGGGCCATACCGTGAGATTCAAAGAATGCGGCATTGCGGCTTTCACAGCCGGGAATGGGAGAAATCAAAAGTATGGGAACGCCAGCGACTGCCGCTTCGGTAGAGGACAGTCCGCCGGGCTTTGTGATAAACAAGTCGCTGGCCCGCATCCAGGCGGCCATTTCGGGCGTGGTGCGCAAAACACGCACCTGCGGGTTTCCGTCGTAGGCGCGCAGAAGCCGGTCGTAAAGCCGGCCGTGACTGCCGCACAAAACCGTCAACGTGCATGCTTCGTGGCTGCGCAGATAGTCCAACAGCACGTCCACAGCCTGACGAATGCCGCCGGCGCCGATGCTGCCGCCGGCCAGCAGAATACAGGTGCCTGTCTCCGGCAGATCCAGCTGCTGCCTGGCCTGCGCCTTTGTCTGCCCCGAACGGAAAGCGGCGCGGACCGGAATGCCGTAGGGCAGCAGCTTGTCCCGCGGGATGCCCCATCTGGCAAATTCCTCCGTCAATTCGGCGGAGGGAATGATGTATAAGTCGCACTGGGTCTCTTCTGTGAAGGGGATACAGGTGTAATCCGTGGCGATGTAGACGGTTCTGGGGCGCGGCTCCACATGGGCCAGAATCTCCATGGGGAACAAATGCGTGGAGATCACCACATCTGCCGGATGCTCCCGAAGATATTGGGCCATGCGGTCCGCCAGGAGGCCGTTGATCCAATATACCGGTGAACGCCACGGAAGCCGCCGGTACAGATTTCCCATGGCGTAGACCAGGCCGAAGAGCCGCGGTGTGCGCTGGACCAGGGCAATATATGCACCGCCTACCCGCCGGGCCGCGCGCTCCCCGATCAGGGTATAGGGGTCCAAGATGACCGCATGGTGGCCGCGGCGGGTCAGCTCCTCTTCCACGGCCTGCGCCGCCGTATTGTGCCCGCCGCCGGTGCCGCAGGTCAGAATCAACGCTTCCATAAAACCTCCATTTGCGGGGTGCCCTTATCCTCCGGACTGCGCAGCAGCTTCAAAACAATGAGTACGCTGATGAGCACAAAGCCCATGGCCGCAATACGGTCGTCCGTCAGGAACCAAACACCCACAGGCGCAATGACATAGGTGACAAGCGTGCGGTAATAGTTGGGGGTGATTTTGCATACCAGCGAAAAGAACACGAATACGCTGGCCAAAACGCAAAGCGGTGCCAGGACCGGAAACAGCCCCGCCAGGCATCCGAAGGATACGGCAATTCCCTTGCCGCCCCGGAAGCCAAAAAACAGCGGGAACAGATGCCCCAGCACGGGCGCGGCCATTACCAGAATCAGGGCCGGCTCGTGGCCGGCAATGGCGCTCCGGTGCAAATACAGATATACCGGAGCGGCGCCTTTGGCCACATCGCCGCAGAGAGTCAGAACGCCGCACCAGAAGCCGCCGTACAGAAAGGCGTTGACAGTGCCAGGGTTTCCGTCGCTGCTGTCTTTGGTGACATCCCGCTGATGAAAGAGCCGGCTGAAGATACGGGCATACAGCACGCTGCCCGACAGATAGCCAAAGATCAAATACGGTAATGCAGTTTGCAGCATGGTTTTGGTCTCCTCCTTGCCGCTGCGGATCCCGGATCCTGTCCCGCATAGGCAGACTGCCCACGGAATGGGGCGTTTGTGCCGGAGCAGGATCTATTCTTCTTCTTCGATAAATTCCATATTGGCAAAGACTTTCTCCATTCGTTCGTTGGGGAACCGCTCGTCAATCAGCTCCATGAATGCATTGGTGGCAGGCTGGCCGTCCAGACGCTGGACCCAGCGGCCCACAGCCACACAGGTGACGGCGATATCCAGCACAAAAAATACTGCCAGCACATAGGTCAGGATTTTGCCGAACCGGTTGGGCAGCTTCAGAATCCACTTGGCCATGCGGGGATAGATGTCCTTGATCCACATGACGCCAAGGATCCCCCAAAAGATGGAGTACAGCAGACAAATCCGCCCGTTCAGGTTAAAGGGCATATTGCTGTAGTCCCAGGATCGGGAACCCAGGATCAACTCCTGTCCCCAGGAGCAGACATATTCCAGGACGCTGCCGACGAGGAAGCCGCCAATAAAGGAATATCGTTTGCGCCGGTTCCGGTATTGATACAGTGTCACGGTCAGCAGTACCGCGCCCACACCGTACAGCGGGTTGAACGGGCCGTAGACCAGGGCCGAACGGCTTTCTATATAGCCGTTGCGAACCAGACACCACAGCACCTCTACCACCACGCCGGCAAAGCTGCCTACAAAGCACACTAAAAACAGCTTATACAGGTTGATGCCCTGGGCGAAGTGTTTGGCTTGCTTCTCTTCCAGGTCGATTTCTGCGTTGGCCGGGGGATTGGCCCGGTACCATTTGCGGTCCTGGCTCTTTCGAATGTCTTCAAAGCGGGCGCTCAATTCGTCTTCCGCTGCCCAGGTGCGCAGAACAGCCTGACTCAGGTTGGCGCCAGTGCGGCGGAGCGATTCCACAGCGCTGCTGACCTGCTGATCCAGCGCTTCCAAGGTCCCTGCTTGGGCGGCGTCCCGGACCAACTGCACATAGTCGGCCTGCATGGCCTCCTCCGTCTCGCTGACCGCTTGGAGCAGTTCAATGCTCAGATCCTCCAGACGGATCTGGGGCGGGGCGCCGTTGCAGACGGGTTCCTGCGCCGGCGCGGGGGCGCAGACATCTGCCTGTGCCAACTCGTCGGTTTTCATAGGGTTTTCTCCTCTCTGATCCCACACGATTTTCTGCATCCCCCGGACGGGAGAGGCAGGCATATTTTGTAAAATATCTGTGTTAAGGAAACTGTACCATATGCCATTTGGTTTGTCAACATACCTGTCAAAAATGAAAGACTGGCGCGAAGACCATGGCGGGCAGCGTTTCCGGAATTTGGCGGAAAAGTCCGTTCACCGCCTGCTTTAGAAAGGGAGGTTGACGAAACGGCTCGAATCGTGGTAAACTGAAAAAAAGGAGAGAACCAAATGAGCAATTTGACCAAACGGACGCTTGCCCAATCTTTGAAAACGCTGCTGGCGCGTTCGCCTCTGAGTGGTATTACAGTACAGAATATTGCCGACGAGGCCGGCGTCAACCGGAAAACTTTTTACTACCATTTTCGGGATATTTACGACTTGATAGAGTACACGCTGGTGGAGGACTGCAAGAGCATCCTGACCGGCAACAGCAGTTTGGAGAACTGGCAGCAGGGGCTGCGAAATGTACTGGAGTATTTGCAGGAAAATCGGAGCTTCATCCTCAATGCACTGTTTTCGCTTCGGGATGACGAAATCTCGGCGCAGATCAACAAGCTGGTCATGCCGCTGGTGGAAGAGGCATTTCAAAACGCCGCCGGGTTTCAGAGCCTGAAGGAAGACGAACAGCAGTTCTTTGTCGCCATGACAGGGTACGGCCTGGTGGGCATTGTCCTGGACTGGATTCGGGAAGGTATGCGGGAGACGCCGGAGTCTCTTCAGCATCGGTTTGAGCAGTATTTCTTTGAGTCTGCCGGGCGGGTCTACGGAGATCTGCATTTGGTTTTAGCGGCCCAGGACGGCCCCGCTGAAGCGGCGGACAGGAACACAAAGTAACCTTCTTTATTATACCTTTTATGCGCCGCCTGCGCGACATACAAAATCACAAAACTGTATTAAATTTGCCCAAAATCGACCGTTTGTCTGAAAATTGGACAGACGGCGTGTTTTGGGTATTTCTATTTTTCAATTTGGCAAATATACTGAAAATAAAATAGGGGGCGGTGCGAGGCTGTGAGAGAATGCGGCTTGCGGGCATGCAGCGTTTGGAAACGCTTGGTTTTTCGCTGCGCATTTGGCTCCCAACTGTGCGCCGTACTGTATTTATTGAGAAGGAGCGGTAATTGTGAAACTGTCGAGTACGATAAAAAAGGTTGCACTGAAAACGGCCTTCGACTATTTGGAGAAGGATCCGGAGACCAATGCGCTGAAGCTGATGGATTGGGTGGACAGACTTGCGGGCAACGGCCCGGAGAGCTTCCCCACGCAGCGGGCCACGGTCCGCAGGATCCTGGAAGATCCGGAAAACGGAATGAACAAATACATTATGCGGTTAATGAAGGAAATCGACCCGGAGGTGATGAAGGTCACCTTTGAGAATTTCTTCGTCAACGCCAATATTTTGGGCTGGCCGGTACAGGAGGAAAACCGAAAGAAATACCACTGTAATATTCCCTGGGCCATTTTGCTGGATCCCACTTCCGCCTGCAACCTTCACTGCACCGGCTGCTGGGCGGCAGAATACGGAAACCGGCTGAATCTGACCTTTGACGAAATTGACAGCATTATTGAGCAGGGCAAAGAGTTGGGCATTTACCTGTACATTTATACAGGCGGTGAGCCGTTGGTGCGGAAGACGGATCTGATTGCGCTGTGCAACAAGCATGCGGACTGTCAGTTCCTGT
The DNA here is from genome assembly GCA_965120355.1 of uncultured Oscillospiraceae bacterium. Classification (GTDB taxonomy): domain Bacteria; phylum Bacillota; class Clostridia; order Oscillospirales; family Oscillospiraceae; genus CBCPMX01. The sequence continues at coordinate 9,705 of CBCPMX010000026.1, read as the reverse complement.
GCTTCACCAACGCAACGCTGATTGATGAGGCGTTTGCGGACGAGATGCTGCGGGTCAAGAATTTCATCCCTGCCATCAGCATTGAGGGCTTTGAGACTGCCACGGATGCCCGCCGCGGCGACGGTACCTATCACAAGGTGGTGCAGGCTATGCAGCTGCTGAAAGAGAAGCGCCTGCCCTTTGGCCTGTCGTGCTGCTACACCAGTCAAAATCTGGACTCCATCAGTTCCGACGCGTTCATTGACCAGATGATGGAATGGGGCGCCCGGTTTGTCTGGTACTTCCACTATATGCCTGTGGGCAATGACGCCGTATCGGAACTGCTGCCCACGCCGGAGCAGCGGGAGTATATGTATCATAAGGTGCGGGAGATCCGTGCCAACAAGTTCTTCGCCATGGACTTCCAAAATGACGGCGAATATGTGGGCGGCTGCATTGCCGGCGGCCGGCGGTATCTGCACATCAACGCCAACGGGGATGTAGATCCCTGCGTGTTCATCCACTACTCCAATGCCAATATCCGCGAGATGTCTCTGCTGGAGGCGCTTCAGTCGCCCATTTTCATGGCCTATTACAACAATCAGCCGTTTAATGAAAATCACCTGAAGCCATGTCCGATGTTGGAAAATCCGGAGCTGCTGCAGAAAATTGTCGCCGAGACCGGCGCGCACTCCACAGATCTCCAGTCGCCGGAGTCGGCGGAGCACCTGTGCGCCAAGTGCGTACAGTATGCGGAGAACTGGACGCCTACGGCACAGCGCCTGTGGACTGAAAGTCAGGAGGAGAAGGCTGCGAAAAAAGCCGCGCAGAAGGCGGCGGTGCAGTGACCGGAAGGCCAGCGGCGGATGAAAGGGGCCGCCTATGAAGACCTGGGGCAAATGGGTCCGGCGGCTGTTGCCGCTGGCGGTGCTTCTCATTCTGGCGGTGGGCATTCTGTGCAGCGGCCTGTCGTGGGAGGAACTGCTGGCCTATGTGCCGGAACAGCCGGCGTTGGCGGCGGTATTCCTGATTGCCCTGTATGCCCTCAAAAGCGTTTCCTTTGTGCTGCCGCTGGCGGCGCTCTATGCGGCCGGCGGACTGCTGTTCACCAGACCTGTGGCAATTTGCGTCAATTTGGTGGGCCTGGCGGCGGCAGTGACGATTCCGTACTGGACGGGCCGGCATGCGGGCCGGGGCATGACGGAAAACCTGATTGCCAAATATCCCAAGCTGGGGCTGCTGCTGTCCGGCCAAACGGGGCAGGGTATACTCTCGGCGGCGCTGATGCGGGCCATCGGCGTGGTTCCCTTTGACGTCATGAGTCTGGCGCTGGGAGCGGTGGAGCTGCCGTATGGCGGGTATGTACTGGGGAGCCTGCTGGGCTCCCTGCCCCGCCTGCTGGCGGCCACGCTGCTGGGCAGCGCGGCATCGGATGCCGAGTCCGGGGCAGTTGTCTTGACCCTGCTGCTCAACGCCGCGGTGGCCGGCGTATCTGCGCTGGCTGGAGCGTTGTATATTCGCCATATCCGTAAACGGAAGCCGCAGGGGGACGTCTGAACGTCCCCTGCGGCTTTTTTGCCCGCCGCCAGGAAGGGGTGGCGGCAGCGCGCTTTTTAGAGAATTGCCAAATGGAACGCACAGAAAGAAGCTGGTCCTGTCAGCGCCGTGCGCGACGCGGCCTGGGAATTTGTGATCGCGTGATGATGGAAAGAGCTGCGCGGATTCGCTGCCATAAAACACAACTATGACGCAAACCGCCCGCAAGATACGGGACGAAAAAACTGCTTGACTTTTTGTGACCGTTCCTGTAAAATGGATAAGCCTGCCCAGAGGCAGGTACTTCTTGCCACCGGCGCGACCGGTGGCCGATACGACCAAAAGGAGGTGCAAATCACATGGCTAAGATTTCCGCAAAATACGAGATCCTCTATATCATCGACCCCGCCCAGGGTGAGGAAGGCATCCAGGCTCTCGTGGAAAAATTCAAGGCGATGGTGGAGCAGGAGGGGACTCTGACCAACATCGACGAGTGGGGCAAGCGCCGCCTGGCCTACCCCATCAACGATCTGACCGAGGGCTATTATGTCCTGATGAACTGCGAGGCCAAGCCCGAGCTGCCTGCCGAGCTGGACCGCGTGTTCAAGATCACCGACGGCGTTCTGCGGTCTCTGATTACGGTTGTTGAAGAGTAAGGAGGCCCTGGTATGCTGAATCACATTGTGCTCATGGGCCGCTTGACACGGGATCCGGAGCTGCGCCGGACGGCCAGCGGCATCGCTGTGGCGTCCTTTACGCTGGCAGTGGACCGGGATTTTGGCACGAACCGTGAGACCGGGGAAAAGGAAACGGACTTCATCGACATCGTTGCCTGGAGAAACACGGCGGAGTTTGTGTCTAAGTATTTCTCCAAGGGCCGCATGGCTGTGGTTTCCGGCCGGCTGCAAATTCGCGGCTGGACGGACAAAGAGGGCAATAAGCGCCGCAGTGCAGAAGTGGTGGCCGACAATGTGTATTTCGGCGACTCCAAGCGCGATAGTCAGTCCGACGGCGGCTACAGCCAGTCCTATGGCGGCCAGGCACAGGCTTATGGCGGCCACAGCACCGGCGGTTATCAGCAGCCGGCGCCTGCCGCACCGGTTTCTGATTTTGCGATGCTGGAGGACGATGACAGCGAACTGCCGTTCTGAAGCATCTGTTTCTGATTTGAATTTTTCCGTGACTGGATACCATTTTGAAAGATAGGAGGAACCGTATTATGGCGAACGATAGAGTCAGAGGCCGCAAGCGCAAGAAGGTATGCAGCTTCTGTGTGGACAAGATCGCCCAGGTGGACTACAAGGATACCGCCAAGCTGCGCCGCTACATGTCCGAGCGCGGCAAGATCCTGCCCCGGCGCACCACCGGCACCTGCGCCAAGCATCAGCGTCAGCTGACCGTGGCCATTAAGCGTGCCCGGCACGTGGCCCTGCTGCCCTACGTGGCTGAATAAGTCAAACAGAATCAACGCCCGCCGCATTCTGCGGCGGGCGTTTTGCGCTGCTGGGGGTACGGTTGTGAAAGCGTGATGCGTTATTTGCTCATATAGCGGTCATAGGCACTCTGCTTGATCTGCAGCGCCTGGGTCAGGCCCATGGTGTGGATGGCTTCTTCATAGGCTGCGTACTCGGTTTCAATGTCCATATCGCCGACGATGAAGCGGTCGCGGCACTCCAGAGCATAGGTTTCATAGTCACTGGCCAGAGCGCTCAGATCTTCGGCCTCTTCGATGGTCAGGGCAGCGACAAAGGGATAGACGTCCCGATTGTCCCGGGAAGCGGCCCAGATCTCAAAGGCGGCAGCTTCATCCTCGTTGAAGGAAACCAGCAGCTTGGAGTTGGAGCTCCAGGACGGGGTGGAGTTGCGGCCGGTGTAGAAGGAGATGGCATCGCCAGGGGCCAGGTCGGGATTGTTCAGTACCGTGTCAGTGAACTGAGGAGCACCGTCTACCACTTCGCAGCTGATGCCTTCCGCGCCGTAGTTGGCCAGCTGAATACCCTGGTCGGTAAACCAGAAGTTCAGGTAGCGGATGGCCAGCTCCGGATCCTCACACTGGGTCGTGATGGACATGCGTTCGGCGCCGAAGTCGTATTCGGTGGTGTCCAGATGTGTTTTGTCGCCTTTTTCAATGGTGGGATCGGCAATGCCGACGATTCGCAGATTGGGATCGGTGGACATGGCGGAATACATACTCATCATGGGCGCGCCATTGAAGAAGACGCCCACTTTGCCGCTGGTGATTTCACCCATGCCGTCGGGGCTCATAGCACCCTGGGCAGAAGCAAAGTCGGTGGAAATCAGACCCTCTTCATACCACTGGTGGAGCATTCGCAGATAATCCTGGTAGCCCTCGCCCACAATGCCGGCCTTGACCTCGCCGTCCTGGACGTACCAGTAGGATTCTTTGGCGTTGGTGGCCAGCATGACGGGGACGCCGTAGCCGGCAGCCAGGAAATTGTCGTTGCCGACAGCAGCCTGGTCCAGATAGATGCCGTAGGACGCGCCTTTTTCGGTCTTGAAGGCCACCATCATGTCGTGGAGCTCGTCATAGGTGGTGGGGGATTCGATGTTCAGATCTTCCATCCAGTCGCCCCGGGCCATCATGCCGAAGAAGGGACCAATGAAATCGCTCATCAGCTCATAGAAGCCGGTGATGTGGCCTTCCTGCGTCACGGTGGCGGACTCCAGGAACTTGGAGCTGGTACGGTAGTACTCATAGTGGGGATAAAGATCCACATAGTCTTCCAAAGCAAGGATAATCTCCTGATCTACGCCGTGGTCATCGCCGGCGTTGTAGAGAGAGTTAAAGTTGCCGATGAAATCCGGATAGTCATTGGAAGCGATCATCAGGCCGAATTGCTCGTTGGCCACCATGAATTCCACCTGAATAAAGTCCAGAGAGACGCCGGTCAGTTCTGCGGCGCGCTGCCAGTGCGGATAGTCAAAGTAGCCGTTGGGGGCCACGGAGGACACTGCGCCGCCGGGTTTCTGGCACCAATAAGTAAAGGACACAGGAGTATCGGTCAAAGGCAGCTCAATTTCCGGCAGGCTGGCGGCATCCAGAACCGGCTCTTCGGCAGGAGCTTCTTCTTCGGCAGGCGTCTCGGCGGGCGCTTCGGCGGACGGCGTCTCGGACGGGCTTTCGGACGGCTCTTCGACGGGGACGCTTTCGGACGCGGACGCTTCGGACTGAACTTCGGTTTCAGCGGGGGTGGTGCTGGGGGCGGCTGTGCTGGAACTGCAGCCGGCCAGTATACCCGCCAGCAGCAGCACCGTCAGCATCAAAGCAGTCAGTCGTTTACAGGTTTTCATAGTCTCTTCTCCCTTTTTTCAGAATATGCCATGCTATTCTGTAATTTCTGACGCATGAAAGAGCACAAATTGTTTTCTTCCACGGGCGTCTTCCTGCGTATTATACAAGATAACCTCCGAAATGTCTATATAGATTTGGGCAAAATATAAAATTTTATGAATGGAATGCGAAGGAATTGTGAATTTTATTAAGAAACTGTGAAGTGCTGCTGGGGCTATGACAAAAATAGCACGTTTCAACGGAAGAAAATTGCTTGACATTGGTGCACTATGGCAGTAGAATAGTTCCCGTCCTGAATGTTAGCAGGTTAACTGTTAGCACCTTAAATGTTTGCTGACGAATGATTTTTCGGAGTCGATGGGATTTGAAGAATGAAATGAAGGAGGCCGACTGATTGTGAAGCACTCGTTTGCGCAGGGCAGCCCGGAGGAGTTGTTCCGCCGGCTGGATCATACTCACCGCGCCGTCAAGGATACGCTGCTCAACCGTGCCGGACTGGGCGATCTGGGTCAGCCAATTATCCTGGCGCTGTTAAGCTGCGCACCGGACCGCGTCATTGAGTCGCAGAAGGAGTTGGCGCACATCATGGATGTGTCGCCGGCCACCATTACCGCCTCCCTGAAATCCATGGAGCGCGGCGGCTATATCCAGCGGCTGCCGGATGAAAATGATATGCGACGCAAGCGCATTACCATCACCGAGAAGGGCCTTGCCGCCATCGAGAAGGTTGACGCGGTGTTTGACCGGTTGGATCATGGTATGTATCGCGGCTTTTCTCCGGAAGAACGGGCCCGGGCCTGCGCGCTGTTTTCCCGTATGATCGACAATCTGGAGCAGATCTCCGTCAGCGATTCCCCAGCCGATCTCCAGGCATCCCCAAGTAAGGAGGAATGAACACATGTTTAAGCAGCTGCTGCAATATGCTGCGCCGTACAAAAAGTATTTCCTGTTGACGCCGGTCATGGTGATCATCGAGGCTTTGGCCGAGCTGCTGCTGCCCTATCTCATGGGCCGCGTGGTGGACGTGGGCGTTGAGCAGAATGATCCGCATCTGGTGTGGTTGTTCGGTATCGCCATGATTTTGGTGTCTATTGCAGGTCTGGTCGCCGGTGTGGCCGCCGCCCGATGGGCCGCCGTGGCCAGCCAGAGCTTCGGTTACTCCATCCGCGAGGCCGAGTTCCGGCAGATTCAGACGTTTTCCTTTGCAGATGTGGATAAATTCTCCACCGCATCTCTGGTGACCCGTATGACCACCGACGTCAAGACCCTGCAGCAGACGGCGCAGGAAATCTGCCGGGTGCTGATCCGCGCGCCAAGCCTGCTGATTATCTCTCTGATTATCTGCCTGCGGCAAAACGCAAAACTGACGTTGGTCTATTTCGTGGCCATTCCGGTGCTGATGATTGTCGTGCTGACCATTATGAAGTTCACGCACCATCTGTTCACGCTGATGCAGACCAAATTTGACAATCTCAATGCCTCCATTCAGGAGAACCTGATTGCCATCCGTGTGGTTAAGAGCTTTGTGCGCACAGACTATGAGAAGAAGAAGTTCAAGGTTGCCAACGACGACTTGATGAAGACTTCTATCTCCGCCACCATGCGCATCATTATTATGAATCCGGCCACCACCATGATCCTGTATATAACCACCTTGGCGCTGTACTGGTTCGGCGGCCATCTGGTGGGCAACGGCGAGATGCTCTCCGGCCAGCTGGTGTCGTTCATCAACTATTTGAACAATATTCTGATGTCTGTCATGATGTTCTCCATGATCCTCATGTCCACGGTCCGGGCCACCGCCTGCGGCAAGCGCGTGGTAGAAGTTCTGAACCACCAGGCGGATATCCAGTCTCCCACCCAGCCCAAGGAACACGAGGGCCGTCTGCGGGGAGAGATTGAATTTGACCATGTCTCCTTCAGATATCCGCAGGCAGGGCGGAAGGATCTGGTGCTCAAGGATGTGTCCTTTAAGATTAAGGCCGGCTCCTTTGTGGCCATTGTCGGCGCCACCGGCGTAGGGAAAACCAGCCTGGTAAATTTGATCCCGCGGTTCTACGATCCAACCTCCGGTGAAATATATATTGACGGTGTCAATCTGAAGGACTATGACCTGCACCACCTGCGGGAAAACGTTGGCATGGTGCTGCAGAACAACGTCCTGTTTTCCGGAACCATCCGCGACAACCTCCAGTGGGGCGCACCGGAGGGCACCGACGAGGAGCTGATGGAGGCGGCAAAAGACTCCCAGGCATACGAGTTCATTTCCCGCTTCCCCGAAGGACTGGATACGCAGATCGATCAGGGCGGCGTCAACGTCTCCGGCGGTCAGAAACAGCGGCTTTGCATTGGCCGTGCCATGCTGAAAAATCCGGCGATTCTGATTCTGGACGACTCCACCAGCGCTGTGGACTCGGCCACGGAGAGCCTGATCCGGAATACCTTCTATGATAAATACCGGGATACCACGGTGCTGCTGGTGGCCCAGCGCATCTCTTCGGTGCAGTATGCCGATCAGATCATCGTTCTGGAAGATGGGACCCTCAACGATATGGGGACCCATGATGAGCTGATGGCCCGCAATGCTGTGTATCAAGCGATCTATGCATCTCAGCAGGAAGGAGTGACCCTGAACGATGGCGAATAAGAAACAAACCCCTGCCGTGGACCCCAAAGGCAAGGCCAATTCCCCTGCTGAAGAAGAGGAAGACGGCGACTATTCCACCGGCGGACGGGGTCCCGGCGGCGGCAAGGACTACCGAAAACCAAAAGACACCAAGGGCACCTTGCTGCGACTGTTGAAGTACATCGTCTCCAATAAGCTGCTGCTGGTGGCTGTGCTGATTATGATGCTGCTGTCTACTGGCGCCAACCTCATTGCTACATATCTCATGAAGCCGCTGCTGGATGAATATATCATCCCCAACATCACGGCTGTAGAAAAGGACTGGTCCGGCCTTGCCATGCAGCTGCTGCAGCTGGCTGTCATCTATCTGCTGGGTGTGCTGGCGAACTATGGCCAGTCGGCCGTCATGTGCCACTTGAGCCAGCGGGCCATCAACAAGCTGCGGAGCGATCTGTTTGACAAACTCCAGACCCTGCCCATTTCTTATTACGATGCCCACAATCATGGCGAGATTATGTCCCGCTTTACCAACGACGCCGACACGGTTCAGATGGCCATGGAGCAGACGGTTACCATGTTTATCTCCTCTGTGCTGACTTTTGTAGGTACCATTGTCATGATGATCCGGCTGAATTACATGCTGTTCCTGTTTACGCTGGTGGCCCTGATCATTGACGTGTTTCTGGTCAAAAAGGTGGGCGGACGGTCCAAGCGGATGTTCAAACAGCAGCAGAAAGCGCTGGGCATTGTCAATGCCTATATCGAAGAGATGGTGGAAGGCATTAAGGTGGTCAAGGCGTTCAACTACGAGGACCGCGCCGAGAAGGAATTTGGCCGCCGAAACGTGGAGTATCGCGATGCGGCGATTGAGGCCAACTTCTTTGGCATGATCATGGGACCTGTGCTGAACCAGTTCATGGGGATCATTTATGCCATTACCACCATTGCCGCCGGCTTGATGGTCATCAATGGCAGTGTTTTCATGGGCAGCGTGTTTACCGTCGGTTCCATGGCGACATATCTGACCTATTCCAAGCAGGTGGCGCAGCCCATCAACCAGATTTCCAACCAGGTGGTCAATTTGCTGTCTGCCATTGCCGGCGCGGAGCGCATGTTCAACGTCATGGACAATGTGTCGGAGGTGGATGAAGGGACTGTGACGCTGGTGCCTGTGGAGACCGGCAAGGACGGCAAGCTCCATGAGGTCTCCTCCAGCCGCCAGCGCCACTGGGCCTGGAAGGACGGCGACAGTCTGACGGAACTGAAGGGCCATGTGCAGATTGAGGACATTTACTTCCACTATGTGGAGGGCAAACCGGTGCTCAAAGGCGTCAGTGTGGAGGCCCTGCCGGGCCAGAAGGTGGCCTTTGTGGGCTCCACTGGTGCGGGTAAGACCACCATCACCAACCTGATTAACCGCTTTTATGATGTACAGGAGGGGCGGATCCTCTATGACGGCATTGACGTCAAAAACATCGCCAAGGACGATCTGCGGCGCTCGCTGGTGGTCATTCTTCAGGATACCCACCTGTTCAGCGGCACCATTATGGAAAATATCCGGTATGGCAGACTGGACGCCAGCGACGGAGACTGTATTGCGGCGGCCAAAACGGCCAATGCCTATAACTTCATCATGGGGCTGCCGGATGGGTTCCAGACCTATATTACCGGCGACGGTTCCAACCTGTCCCAGGGCCAGCGGCAGCTATTGAACATTGCCCGGGCCGCGGTGGCTGAGCCGCCGGTGCTGATTATGGATGAGGCCACTTCTTCCATTGACACACGCACAGAGAAGGAGATCGAGAAAGGCATGGACGGCCTGATGGAGGGCTGCACGGTCTTTGTCATTGCCCACCGCCTGTCCACAGTCCGTAATTCCGACAAGATTGCCGTAATTGAGGCAGGCCAGATCATCGAATTTGGCAGCCATCAGGAGCTCCTGGACTTGGGCGGCCGCTATTATGAACTGTATACCGGCCAGCATACGCTGAGCTGATATATCCCAATTTACCCCCAAATATTCGCGGCGCAGCAGGGAGCCCCCGCTGCGCCGCGAAACTATGGAGAGCCGCTCCGGGCGGTCAGACGGAGCATCAAAGCCCGCCCTGCTCCGCAGGGCGGGTACACAAAAGGTGATGAATCTCCATCGGAGCTTCATCACCTTTTCAGAGCGCTGTATTGGGTATACTGTGCTGAGGTCAGATCGCGCGGGTTACCTTATTGGAACGCAGGCACCGTGTACAGACGTATA
>CBCPMX010000025.1:0-11516 GCA_965120355.1 uncultured Oscillospiraceae bacterium | reverse complement strand
CAACAATCATATTTTTGAAGAGCATCTATCGCAAGGTAGGTGTTTTTCTTATACCCATTTGCAGGAAGGATGGTGATTTTCATGGGTATCTTTTCCGGGCTTTTCCGTTCCAGGGATAAGCCTAAAGACCGCACGGCGGGCAGCGCCTACCGTTTTTTCATGGGAGGTACGGCATTCGGCAAGCGGGCAACCGAACGATCCGCCATGCAGATCACAGCAGTGTATTCCTGCGTGCGGATACTGTCTGAAGACATCGCGCTGCTCCCGCTCCATCTTTATGAATACACGGATATGGGCAGCCGGAAGGCGGCGGAGCATCCGCTGTATTTTTTACTGCACGATGAGCCGAACCCAGAGATGACGTCCTTTTTGTTCCGGGAGACACTGATGACCCACCTTCTGCTGTGGGGAAACGCCTACGCGCAGGTCATACGGAACGGCAAAGGCGAGGTCGTGGCGCTATACCCGCTCATGCCAAACCGCATGACGGTGGACCGGAATGAACAGGGATCCATCTACTACGAATACACTACAAGTTCCGATGAAGCCCCTGTCAACAAGCAGTCCACGGTCCGCTTAAGCCCCAGTGATGTGCTGCACATCCCGGGGCTTGGGTTTGACGGCCTGGTGGGCTATTCACCCATCGCCATGGCAAAAAACGCCATCGGGCTTGCCATTGCCACGGAGGAGTACGGCAGCAAGTTCTTCGCCAACGGCGCGACGCCCTCCGGCATCCTCGAATATCCCGGTACGGTTAAAGAGCCGGATAAGATACGGGAGAGCTGGATGCGGGGATTTGGCGGCAGCGCCAACTCCCACAAGGTAGCTGTCCTGGAAGAAGGCATGAAATACACGCCCATCTCCATCAATCCCAGCGAGGCGCAGTTCCTTGAAACCAGGAAGTTCCAGATCAATGAGATCGCCCGCATTTTCAGGGTGCCTCCCCACATGGTAGGCGACCTGGAAAAGTCCAGCTTCTCCAACATCGAGCAGCAGTCGCTGGAGTTCGTGAAATATACCCTGGACCCGTGGGTGGCAAGGTGGGAGCAGTCCATTGTCCGCAGGCTCTTATCCGGGGAGGAGAAGAAAAAATACCATGTCAAGTTCAACGTGGACGGGCTTCTGCGGGGCGATTACCAAAGCCGCATGAACGGCTATGCGGTGGGCAGGCAGAACGGCTGGATGAGCGCGAACGACATCCGGGAGCTTGAAAACCTTGACCGCATCCCTTCTGAAGCCGGCGGGGATCTGTACCTGATCAACGGCAACATGCTGCCCCTTACACGGGCGGGGGCGGCTTATTCGAACAACGCCCAGACAGATCCCGTAAAGCTGCGGGACTGTGCAGGAAGAGGAGGAAAATCCGATGAAGAAGTTCTGGAAATGGAAAAACCAGGCGGCAGAGCAGACGCATGAGATAGAAAGGACGCTGTTTTTAAACGGCACCATCGCCGAGGAAAGCTGGTTTGACGATGAGGTCACGCCGCAGCTTTTTAAGGAGGAGCTGCTATCCGGGGACGGCGACATCACGGTCTGGATCAACAGCCCCGGCGGCGACTGTGTGGCGGCGGCCCAGATCTACAACATGCTGATGGACTATCCGCATCATGTCACGGTCAAGATCGACGGCATTGCGGCGTCCGCCGCTTCCGTTATCGCTATGGCCGGCACGAAGGTGCTGGTTTCTCCGGTGTCCATGATGATGATCCACAATCCGCAGACCCTTGCGATGGGCGATACCGCCGAGATGCAAAAAGCCATCGCCATGCTGGACGAAGTAAAGGAATCCATCATCAATGCCTATGAGATCAAGACGGGCATGAGCCGCGCCAGGCTCTCCCGCCTGATGGACGCCGAGACATGGATGGACGCGAAGAAAGCGGTGGAGCTTGGATTTGCGGACCAGATCATCAAAAGGGCGGAGCTTGGGGAAAACGAGGAGCCGTCCGCGGCTTTTGGGATTTACCTGAAAGCGACCGTCCAGAATTCGCTCATGGAGCGGATCGCGAAGCACTGCCGTATCCAGCAAAGGCCTGCTTTTGCTGATACGAATACAACCAAAGCCGATCTCCTTTTGGAGCGGCTAAGCCTTATTAAAAACTGGAGGTAAACGGATATGACGATTTTAGACCTGATGGAAAAACGCAGAAACGCCTGGGAAGCCGCGAAGGCTTTCGTGGAAACAAAGAAGGACGGGGACGGGCTGCTGAGCGCGGAAGACGCGCAGACCTATGCCGCTATGGAGCAGAAGGTACGGGACTACAGCACGGAGATCGAGCGTATGCAGGCAGCAGAAGCGATGGAGCGCGAGCTGTCCAAACCGGTGAACACGCCCCTTGTGGCCCGCCCGCAAAAGGATAAGCCGCAGGAAGCAAAAAGCGGCCGCGCGTCTGACGAGTACCGCAGCGCCATGCTCTCAGCGCTGCGCTCGAACTTCCGCAACGTCTCAAACGTCCTGCAGGAAGGCGTGGATGCGGACGGCGGCTACCTTGTCCCGGTGGAGTATGACGAACGGCTGATCGATATGCTGGATGAGGAGAACATCTTAAGGAAACTGGGTACGAAGATTACCACCAGCGGACAGCACAAGATCAACATCGCGGCCACCAAGCCCGCCGCGGCATGGATTGAGGAAGGCGGCGCGCTGACCTTCGGCGACGCCACCTTTGACCAGATCTATCTGGACGCCTTCAAGCTGCATGTCGCCGTGAAGGTGACCGAGGAGCTTCTCTACGACAACGCTTTCAACCTGGAAAACTATATCCTTACGCAGTTCGGCAAGGCCCTGGCAAATGCCGAGGAGGACGCTTTCTTAAACGGCGACGGATCCGGCAAGCCTACGGGACTTTTCACTTCCGCGACCGTGGCGGACACTGTGACAGCGATCGATTCTGACAGCATCATCAATCTCGTGTACGCGCTGAAGCGCCCGTACCGCAAAAAGGCGTCCTTTATCTTAAACGACAAAACGATCGCCGCCATCCGCACCTTAAAGGACAGCAACGGCGCGTATATCTGGCAGCCGTCCTACCAGGCAGAGGAGCCTGACAGACTGCTGGGATACGCGGTGCATACCTCCGCTTATGCCCCTGACGACGCCATCGCCTTCGGGGACTACAGCTACTACAACATCGGCGACAGGGGATCCCGTTCCTTCGCGGAGCTTCGGGAACTGTTCGCGGGCAACGGCATGATCGGCTATGTGGCAAAGGAACGTGTGGACGGCAAGCTGGTGCTGCCCGAAGCGGTGCAGGTGCTTAAAGTCAGCGGTTCCGGCGAGGGCTGACGCGGTAAAGGAGGATGATGGGCGGTGACGATTGAGCTTGACGAAATGAAAAATTACCTGCGTGTGGATTTTGATGCCGACGACGAGCTGATCCGCCGCCTCATCGCCTCCGCGACAGAGCTGTGCGCGAACGTCGCCAGGGTTACGGCGGAGGAACTGCTGGAGGCGGAAAGCGAAAACGCCAGGGTGGCGGTCCTGTACGCGGCCGCCTATCTTTACGAGCACCGTGAGGACGCGGACCACCACGCGCTGACCCTGACGCTGCGCTCCCTGCTCTTTGGCATCCGCAAGGAGGAGGTATTTTAATCATGAATATCTCAAGAATGAACGAGCGGATCACCTTCCAGAAGGCTGCTGTTACGACGGACGCAGCCGGAAACCACAAAAACATCTGGGAGGACTGCTACTCCTGCTTTACTTACGCGTTCACCTATACGGCCAGAGAAACGGAGGGCGAGGTAATGAGCGAGGAGCGCAGCGTGACCTTTTACTGCCGGTACTGCAAGGAGCTTGCGCGCGTCTCATCTACCACCCACCGCATCCGTTTCCAGGAGGAGATTTACAACATCCAGTCCGTGGACATGGTGAACTACCGGCGGCAGGAGCTTAAGTTCCACGCGGTAAGGGAGGCGCGGCAATGAGCACAAAGACAGTGGGCATAGATGATATGGCGGACGCCATCAACGAGATCTTGGAAGAATACCACGACCTTGCCACGGATGAGATGAAATCCTCCGTGCAAAAGGCGGCAAAGTTTGTAAAAGAGGAAATCTCCGCAACCGCCCCGCAAAAGACGGGAGCCTACGCCAAGAGCTGGACGAGCAAAAAAACAGACGAGGATTCCACCTCTGTGCAGTACACGGTCTACTCCAGGAATAAGTACCAGCTGGCGCACCTTCTGGAAAATGGCCACGCGCTTCGTGGCGGCGGACGCGCAAGGGCTTTCCCCCATATAGCTCCCGCCCAAGAAGCCGGGGAAACCTATCTGGAAAATCTGATCGAGGAGGCGCTTAAAGGATGACACATGAGGATGTTGTGGCGATGGTAGAGGGAATGGGGCTGCCAAACGCCTACGACCATTTTGCCGAGGGCGAGTCCCCCGACCCGCCGTTTATCTGTTTCCTCTACCCGAGGACGGATACCTTTGGGGCGGACGATGTCGTCTACCATCAAAGCCCCGCCCTTCATATCGAGGTCTATACGGATTACAAAGACCCCGAAAAGGAAGCCGCCGTAGAGGAGATCCTGACGGCGCATGGACTGTTCTACACCAAATCCGAGGTGTGGATTGAAAGCGAAAAGCTGTACGAGGTGCTGTATGAGGTCGGCATATGACCCATACGGCTTTTCATTTACCAATCTGGAGGTGTTAATTATGTCGAATACAAAGAACAAGGTCAAGTACGGCCTGAAAAATGTGTACTACGCAAAGGCCACCTTTGATGACGACAACAATGTAACCTACGGCACACCCGTCCGCATCCCGGGCGCGGTCAGCCTGTCGCTGGACAACAACGCGGAGATTGAGTCGTGGTATGCGGATGACATGGTGTATGTGGTGCTTACCGGCGCCGCGTCTTATGAAGGGACTTTGGAGATTGCCCTTCTGCCGGATTCCTTCCTGACGGATATCCTACACGAGGAACTGGACAGCAACGGCGTTCTTGCGGAAGTGGACGGCACGGAGATCGAGTCTTTCGCCCTGCTCTTTGAGTTTGACGGCGATAAGCACAAGACCCGCCACTGTCTGTATAACTGCGTGGCGAACCGCCCGTCTATCGAGAGCGAGACAAAGGAGGACAGCGCCGAGCCGGCCACCGATGAGCTGGATATCACCGCGTCTGCCCTTGCCAACGGTTATGTAAAAGTCAAGACCACGGCGGATGTGGATACCGAGGTATACAACAGCTGGTTTACGAAAGTCTATACGCCGGACGGCTTTACTGCCTCAGAAGGCGGCGAGGGTTAAGGAGGGATAGATTATGGCATTGACAAAGACGATCCATGTGGACGGCATTGATGTGACCTTCCGCGCAAGCGCCGCGGTCCCCCGCCTGTACCGTTTGAAATTCGGGCGGGATATCTATAAGGACCTGCTCAGTCTGGAAAAGAGCGTGAACGAAAGCGATGAGGAAACATCCGGTCTGGATACCTTCAGTCTGGAGCTGTTTGAGAATATCGCTTTTATCATGGCTTACCACGCGGACCCGCAGAATACTCCCCATGAGCCGGATGAGTGGCTGGAGCAGTTCAACACTTTCTCCATCTACCAGGTCCTGCCCCAGATCATCGACCTGTGGGGACTGAACGTCCAGCAGCAGGCAGATTCTAAAAAAAACCTGACCGCAGTGAGCGGGAAATGACGACCCCGCTCTTTTTGCTGCGCTGCGTCCAGATCGGCGTAAGCATCCGCGACCTTGACCTGCTTACCATCGGCCTGGTCAACGATATGTACATCGAGCTGAACAATGACGATTACAAGTACGCAGCTGTCGCAAGCCAGGCGGACTTCGATAACTTCTGACCTTAAGGGGGTGGCTGCATATGGCTTCGAGGTCGCTGAAGGGCATCACTGTAGAGATCGACGGCTCGACCACCGGACTGCAGTCTGCCCTGAAAGACGTCAATACTGAAATAAAGAATACACAGTCGCAGCTAAAAGACGTGGAAAAGCTCCTGAAGCTGGACCCGTCCAATACGGAGCTGCTGACACAAAAGCAGAAGCTCCTGACGGACGCCATTAAGGAGACGAAAGAAAAGCTGGACACGCTTAAGGCGGCCGCGCAGTCCGCCAATGAGCAGCTTGCAGGCGGGGAAATTTCACAGGAGCAGTACGATGCCCTCCAGCGTGAGATCGTGGAAACACAGGAGAAGTTAAAGTCGCTGGAAAAACAGGCGGCTGCCACTAATACCACCATCGCCAAGATCGAGGAGGCCGGCACCAAGCTTAAGTCCGTAGGGGATTCCATCAGCGGCGTGGGGACTAAGCTCCTGCCGGTTACCGCGGCAATCGCGGCTGTCGGTACGGCGGCCGTATCCACAGCGTCAGATTTTGAGTCCGCCATGTCCCAGGTGCAGGCCACGATGGGCGTTACGGCGGATTCCATGTCTGAGGTGGACGGCCAGAGCGTCAACACGATGGATACCCTGTCCGCCCTGGCCAAAGAACTGGGCGCTTCCACAGCTTATTCCGCGGTGGAGTGCGCCGAGGCGCTTAATTATCTGGCGCTTGCGGGATACGACGCGCAGCAGATGTGCGACACTTTGCCGATCGTATTGAACCTTGCGGCTGCGGGCAGCATTGACCTTGCCGAGGCCTCCGACATGGTCACGGACTCCATGGCCGCTTTGGGCATGAGTACGGACCAGGTGCAGATGATGGTGGATCAGATGGCCAAGACGGCCTCCACTACGAACACCGATGTAGAACAGCTTGGCGAAGGCATCCTGAAGATCGGCGCGACCGCCAAGTCCATCAGGGGCGGCACGGCAGAGCTGAATACCGCGCTTGGGATACTGGCCAACAACGGTATCAAGGGCGCGGAAGGCGGCACGCATCTGCGAAACGTTATCCTTTCCCTGCAAAGCCCGACGGATTCGGCGGCGGCGCTTTTAAATGAACTGGGGGTAGCCGTATACGACTCCTCCGGCGAGATGCGGAGCCTAAACGACATCCTCGGCGACTTAAATACAAGCCTGGACGGGATGACTTCCGAACAGCGGGACAACATCATCTCCACTATCTTTAACAAGACCGACCTTGCCGCTGTGAACGCCCTTTTGGCCAATACGGGCGAGGCGTGGGATGACATACAGTCGGCTATCACCGATTCGTCCGGGTACGCGCAGCAGATGGCGGACACCCTGCTTGACAACCTCTCCGGGCAGCTCACCATCTTAAAATCCGCCCTGGAAGGGCTTGCCATCTCCATCGGGGAATTGCTGCTCCCGATCATTAAGAAAATCGTGGAAAAGGTGCAGTCCTGGGTGGACTATCTGAACAACCTCTCCGACGCGCAGAAGGAAACCATTATAAAGGTGGCGGCTGTTGCGGCGGCTATCGGGCCTCTGCTCATCATTGTCGGGAAGCTGACCTCCACGGTCGGCTCCGCCATGACGGGCATTTCCAAGCTGGCGACATCGATCGCCGCGCTTGGCGTTAAAGTGGCGGGCGGCACCGGGAGCATTACGAGCATGGGCAGCGCCATCGGAGCGGTTGCGGCTCCCATGCTGGCTGTCGCCGCAGTCATTGCCACGCTGGCAGCGGCGTTCAAGCACCTGTGGGACACCAATGAGGAGTTCCGGGAAGCCATCACGAACATCTGGAACGGCATCGTTGCCAAGGTGCAGGAGTTCTGCCAGGGCATCGTTGAGAGGCTGAACGCGTTAGGCTTTGACTTTGAGTCCATTGTGGATGTGCTAAAAGCCATATGGGACGGTTTCTGCTCTCTTTTGGCTCCCGTGTTTGAGGCCGCGTTTTCGGTGGTCTCTGCCGTGCTTGGCACCGTGCTGGATGTCATCACAGGCCTCCTTGACATATTTATCGGCCTGTTTACGGGGAACTGGGAGCAGCTCTGGACGGGCGTCAAGGAAGTATTCGGCGGCATCTGGGACGGCATCACAGGGATCCTGTCCGCGGCGCTGGATCTGATCATCGGGATCGTGGACGCGGTGCTTGGGTGGTTCGGCACAAGCTGGGAGGAAGTCTGGACCGGGATCAAAACCTTCTTCGAGGGGATCTGGAACGGCATCACCAGCTTCTTCTTGGGTGTGATGACGGGCATCCAGACGGTAGCAGCCACGGTGTGGAATGCCATCAGCACCTTTTTCTCCACGGTGCTTGGCGGTATCCAGTCCGTGTTTTCCACGGTGTGGAACGCCATTTATACGGTGGTTTCCACGATATTGAATACCATAAAAACCGTGGTGACGACGGTATGGAACGCAATCTCAAGCACCATATCCAGTGTGGTAACTACGATAAAGACTACGGTGACCAATGCTTTTACTGCGGTATGGACTGGGATCAAGAACACCATAACCGGCATCTACAACACCATAAAGACCGGGTTCAACAACGCGGTCAGCTTCATCAAGAACCTGGCGTCCTCCGCTTTTAGCTGGGGCGCCGACATCATAAACGGCATCGTGAACGGCATCAAGAGCGCTATCAGCAATATTACAAGCGCCGTTACCAGTGTGGCGAATACGATCCGTTCCTTCCTGCACTTCTCCGTGCCGGATGAGGGGCCGCTTACGGATTATGAAAGCTGGATGCCGGATTTCATTGGGGGACTTGCCAAGGGCATCGAGAACAGCCGCGGCCTGGTGCAAAACGCCATGAAGGGTGTGGCGGCCGATATGACCATCAACCCGACCGCGACGGTGAACGCGCAAAGCGCCGCGGCTGCAGCTGCGGGAAGCGCGGAGAGTTCGGCATCTTCCGGCTTTGGTACCTTTAACGGTCCGCTCATACAGATACAGGAGATGACCGTGCGCAGCCAGGACGACATCCGCAGCATCTCCCAGCAGCTTGACTCGCAGCTTACGAGAAGCAGGCGGGCGATGGGATACACCACGTAAGGAGGGATTTCCTATGGGATTTACTTTTAACGGCACATCTTCAAAGAGCATGGGGATCCCAAGCCGGATGACCGTGGAGAACCGCATCCCTTCTTTGCGCAACTCTACCGCGGAGATAGCGGGCAAGCACGGCACGGTGGATTTTGGGAGCAGGTTTTCGGAGCGGCAGATCGATATCGAGTGCCTGATCCCGTACTGCAAAACAGTAACGGAGCTGCTGGCGCTTAAAGACAGTCTGTCGAAATGGCTGAACCCCGACGAGGGCGTATGCGGGCTGATCCTTGACACAGAGCCTGACCGCATGTACTACGCAAGGCTCAGGGACGGTGTTTCTTTTGAGCGCATCACAAAAAGATCCGCCAGCTTCAGCGTCCCCTTTTTCTGCCCGGATCCTTACGCCTATGCCATTAAGGACGAGGTGTTCGTCCTGACGGAGGACGGAACCGTTACCCGCACGCTTGGCAACGCGCAGTCGCATCCCGTTTATGAGATCCGCGGCGTCCTATCAGACGGCAGCCAGACGCTGACCTTCGCCGTGGACGGCAGTGAGGTGACGGTCTGCGGGCCGCTTGCGGATGGCGAGGCGCTTTATATCAACACGGACAACATGACCGCGTGGATAGAGACCTCCGCCGGGGTGGTGCGCAACGCGCTCGGCCTGATCTCTGAGCTGAATTTCCCCTATCTTTCCGTTGGGGATTCGGTCATTACCATGAGCGCGGACGGCGGGACGTTCCAGTCGCTTACCATATCCGCCAAAAGCTGCTGGCTGTAAGGAGGTGGGCTTCGCATGGCTCTGAAAACGATACTGAACAAACAGACGGACTTTACCGGCGAGTTCCCGGAAGAATGGGCAAAAGACGGGCTGTGGCGGTTCAACGAATCCGACCCGGATGACGACGACTGCCTTTTGGATTCCTCCGGGAACGGACGGGCGGCGGCCGTCAATAACCGAAGCGGCACCAGCGCGCGGATTCTTGCAGGCTCCCTGGGAAACTATTTCCGCATGAACATCGTGGACCCGCCCACCGAGCAGAACTATCTGAAGGTGACCAATGACGGGAGCATGTTTGCAAACCTTGGGGAGCGGATCATCTGCGGCGGATGGATACAGCCCACCACCTATTCCGTGGGAAATACCTACACGCCGATCGTGGGCACCAGGGGCGGTCCCGGACAGCCGGTTTTCTACCTGTCCCTGATACGGGGGCTTCCGCGGCTCATGCTCTACAATTCCTCCGGCACACTGATCCTGGATGCTTCGGTGACGCCGCCCTTTACGCTGGCGAACGGCAAATGGTACTTTATCGCCGCTGTCATCGAGCCGGATAACAAGCAGGCTTTCTATGTGGTCGGGGACAGGGAAAGCGGCGCGGCGTGGATTTCTGACGCGCTTACCTTTACGGGGGAGCTGAACCGGTCCTGTACGGCGGATCTGATCTGGGGGATGCTGTCCTCGTCCTACTGGTACGCGGGCGGCTTTGACGACTGGTTTTTAGATACGGATTCGTCTCTTACGGCAGAGGATCTGCGGAACTATTTTTACGCTTCCTTATGTGCCAATGGCGGCGATACGGGCGATAACGTGGACGCGGTTACGGAAAGCGGGGCGGCGACGCTTCGTGCCACAGGCGGCGTTTATCCTACGGAAGGCACGCTATACACCAAGGCGGCAGAATGCGCCCTTTCCGGTACAGGCAGGGTGCAGGTCACAAGCGAGACGGTATCGGGCGTGACCGCCGTGACACAGATCCAGACTTCCACCTCGGACGATCTTCAGGACTGGAGCGACTGGTCTGATCTTGATTCCGGCGGAAAGATGGTATCGCCCAACCGGGCATACATCCGCTTTCGGCTTACGCTTGCCACCACGGATACAAGCCGGACCCCGAAAGTGACCGCCATCCGGCTCTATGACATCCCAAAGTCCGCCTACAGCAGGCTCGGCTATGCCTACCCTGTGGTGCTGGATGAAAATACCGCCTGGGAAGCGGTACTGGAGAACGCCTATGACGTGATCGTAACCAGCGAGATCAACGGCGAGGACTGTCTGAACTTCTCCCTTCCCTTTACAGATGAAAAGCGGAAGTATCTGGAAAACGAGAAATCCGTCCAGATCGTGGACGACGTCTACCGCATCCGCACGATCACGGATACACGGGACGCATCCGGTAAGATCGTCACACAGGTGTATGCCGAGGCGGAGTTTTATGACCTGGCGTATTCCGTGCGCAAGGAGGAAAAGGAATTTGACGCCGCGACGGCCGCGGAGGAGATGGAATACGCCCTTGCCGATACGGACTGGGCCGTGGGAACGGTGGAGCCGTCCACCAAGCGGACATGGACGTGTTCGGAAACCAACGCCCTCGCCATTTTGCGCCAGACGGCTGACCTGCACGGTGGGGACCTTGTCTTTGACTGTGCCAACCATCTGGTGCATCTGTACACGGTGTACGGCTCGGATAACGGGGCGCTGTTCGCCTACAAAAAGAACATGAAATCCATCGAGCGCGTGGTGAATACCACCAGCCTGGTAACCCGGCTTTACGCCATAGGCGCGGACGGCATGACCTTTGCCTCCATCAATGACGGGAAGGCCTATGTGGAGGACTTCACCTACTCCAAAGAGGTGCGGATCTCCTCCCTG
>CBCPMX010000024.1:0-5262 GCA_965120355.1 uncultured Oscillospiraceae bacterium | reverse complement strand
TATTCCTGGAGGCATTTTTCCATCTCGATATCCACTGGCCCATGAAAATCGAGGCCGCCCAGGCCGCCGCCGGAGACGGAATAGTCGTTTGTGGTCACGCGGGCGGCGCCGCCGGACGCCTGAATTTCATAAAACTCCAGATTGTGTTCGTGGATGTATCCCTGATTGGGCACGCAGAATCCCAGGGGGCCTGCCAACATGCGATTTTTAAACCAAACATTGCCGACCTTGTATGGACTTAGCAGATGTGGATACGGTGTTTCCATAAAAGTTCCTCCTGACACAGTTTCGATTCCGTATTTTATACTATCTGCACGGCCCGCGGAAAGCAAGACGCATTTTTTAAGAATGGGTCTGTTGAAAAAAACTGTCCCAAGTTTTATGCCTGTGTTATAATAAATTCGGCAATTTCTTGCGCAGTTTTCAAAAAACATAGGCAGCAAAACTATCAGCAGCCGAGAGAGGAGAAGCTTCATGGAAATTCCGTTTGCACCATTGTCTCCAAGCAGCAAGGCAACGTCCGGTGTTGTGTCTGAAATCAAAAACCAGCTTGATGCGCTGTTGAGCATCGTGGCGCAGCAGGAAGAGGATCTCCGGGAAGCGCGTATGATGCTTCGCCGGGCCAACACAGAGGTGATGCTCTATGGGAAAGCGCCGCCGCCCGACGACACGGCGCTGCTGGGCGCCGGCTTCGAGTCAGAATTCTTCATTGTGGCAGCCATGGAGCTGGTGGACAAATCTCAGCTGTTTTTCGACAATGATTCCGGCCGCTTTTCCCAGCGGTATGTGGAGATGATGAAAAGCGCCATTTACGGCGTCTTTGAAGCGGCGCTGGGGCCTTACAGCATTGCCACCTGCTGCGAGTCGGATACGGCCTTTGCCAATATTCTCATCAATCTGCCGGACGAGGACCAGGCAGAGGAGCGCATGCTGCAGGCTCTGGACGCTGCCATGCAGGACACGGTCGCTTTGATTGCGCGAAATTACGGCGTAAACCTGGTTGTGGCCATGAGTCCCATTGTCCAGGGCCATGAAAAGCTGCCGTATGCCCGTATTACAGTGAATAATTTGATTCGGCAGCAGTGCAGTGTCCGCCGGATCGCCAATACTCGCCAAGTCCATCCGGTGCCTTCCGACGCAGCGCCGCCGCCGGACGCCAAGCTGGAAAAGCAATTCTATCAGTATATCCTCAGCCGCGATTTTGAAATGGCTCAGATGGTGCTGGAAAAGCTGACGGTTCGGGATTTGCAGACGCCTGAGCTGCCTTTTGAGCTGGCCAAGCTGCGGTTTCTGAATCATATGGAGGGGCTGCTGAACGTTCTTGGCATTTCGGCCATTGACGTGAATTACCTGTATCTGCGCCCCTTGGACACCAAAGAGGAACTGCTGGAGCTGTTGCGGGAACTGTTCGAGGATCTGGAGACGCGGATGCGCGACTCTGACCAGGCGCAGCAGTCCAAAATCGAGGACATCGCCCGGTATATCACGGAACATTATGCGGACTGTGATCTCTGCCTGGCAAAGCTCTGTGATCTGTTTGACATGAACCAGTCTTATCTCTCCCGATCCTTTAAACAGATCTACGGCATTGGCGTTCTGACTTTTATCCATACGCAGCGGTTGGTGCACGTCAAGGAAAAGCTAGAAAATTCTGAGAATAGTATTGATGAAATCTGGAGCAGCTGCGGATATACCAACCGCCGCACATTCAACCGGACTTTTCGCAAATTGGAGGGGAAAAGCGCGTCGGAGTACCGGAAGGCAGCTCGCGGCGAAGGTGTGTCGGAATAGAGAAATCGGACGATGCGTACTCCCGCAGGCCGGCAGGAACCGCCATACGGCGGCCTGCCAGCCTGCGGTAGTACACTGTTTGTGCAAAGGACACAATTTTTCTGCGCATGACTCCTTAAAAAATTGTCGCTTTTCGCGAAAAAGGACTCCCTTTATAATGGAAACACAAAAAAGCAGGAGAGGAGGACACGGCTTGAAAAAAGAAACACACTCCTGGAGAACGCCGCCGGCGCCCATTCCGGAAGAACAAATCCAGACGGAGCGAGAAGCCGAGGTGGTCATTGTTGGGGCGGGACATTCTGGCGTGGCGGCAGCCCGTGCATGTGCCGAGGCTGGCCTGTCGGTCCATGTGCTGGAGACCATGGTGGAAAAAAACTACTGGGCCTATGGCATTGACTTTGGACATATCAATTCCCGCTTTCTCCGGGAAAAGGGAGTTCCGGAGGTAGATGAACTGGAGTTCTTTAACGACTGGCAGCTGCGCAGCGGCAATCGCAGCAATCCCCGGTTGGTTATGCAGTTTGTGAGGAACTGCGGAGACTGCTTTGACTGGTTCCTGGAAGCGCTGAGCGAGGAGCAGCGGGAAAATGTACAGGTACGGTATTGGCCTGCGCCAAAACACTATGCCGGTGTGCTCAACGGCATCAAGTCCTGGATCGGCACTGCGACCTTCCCGGAGGAACTGTGGCATGACAAGGGTATCACCGAAGCGGTGGTGGCCAATATTGCGCTGGCAAAGAAACGTGGTGCGAAGTTTTTCTTTTCCACTGTGGCAGAACAGCTGGAAAAGAAAAATGGACGTGTCACCGCAGTGATTGCACGGGAGAAACACGGCGGATATGTGCGTTTTCGGGCAGCCAAGGCGGTGGTCCTGGCAGCGGGAGATTTTGGGCACAATGAAGAGATGATGCGGGATCTGTGCGACGAGCTGGTGACCTTGGCCGGACCGAAGACAAAGCGAATCGGTGGTCTGAGCCGCGACGGCAGCGGCATCCGGATGGGCGTCTGGGCCGGCGGACGCATGGCGCCCGGCCCCATCGCCTGTATGGGCGGCAACACGGCGTCTCCCAACTCTCCGCTGAACATCACGGCGACGCTGTGGCTCAACGGAGAAAATCAACGCTATTGCAATGAAGGATTTGCTGATGGCGAGTTTTCCGGGATCGAAGGCGCCAGACAGAAGCCCGGGATTTTTGTGAACCTGTTTGACGGCAAGGTAGAGGACCTGCTGCAGCGACAGGCGCCGGTTCATGGCTCCCTTTGGATCAACAATCCGGCGGACCCACGAATGCAGACTGCCCTGGACTATCTGGAGGGGGCGCGGAAGGCCGGTGCACAGGGCTATGCCGCACCGGACCCCCGTGCACCCAAAGGCGCGGTATCGCCGAAGCTCTATGCCGCAAATTCTCTGGAAGAGCTGGCGGATCTGCTGGGCTTCAGCGGGAAGCTGAAGCAAAATCTACTGGATTCTGTGGCGCGGTATAATG
Source organism: uncultured Oscillospiraceae bacterium (assembly GCA_965120355.1). Lineage (GTDB taxonomy): Bacteria > Bacillota > Clostridia > Oscillospirales > Oscillospiraceae > CBCPMX01. Next base: position 1,984 of record CBCPMX010000024.1, on the reverse strand, counting down.
CGCTTTGTGCGAAGGGGCGCGACGAGGATTTCGGGAAGGATCCATCTTTGCTGGTTCCACTGGATACAGCGCCGTATTACGGCATGCTGACCGATCGCCGCGAGGGCGGCGGCATGGGACCGATGGTGACCGTAGACGGCCTTTGGACGGACGATCACCAGCAAGTTTATGACGAGAATTTGGATGTGATCCCCGGCCTGTATGCCACGGGAAACTGCTGTGGCCGCCGGTTCGGCGTCCAGTACTCTACACCGGTGGCCGGTGTCAGTATTGGCATCGCCTGGACCTTGGGCAGGGAGTTGGGGAAATATTTGGCCAGGGTGTGATTTCGGCAGCGCGATTTTGAAAGTTCCCAATTAGATAACGACCATAGGACCATCCATCACACAGCAAAGGAGGATAACATGAAGTACAAACGACAAATGAGTTTCCTGCTGGTACTGCTCCTGCTGACGGCGCTTCTTGCAGGATGCGGCGGAGGAACGACCGCGGCAGAAGCGCAAACCGAATCTACACCCGCATCCACCACACAGGAACAGGAGGAACGTGCTGTGGCGGAGGAACAAGCAAGCGCTTCGGACGTGGAAACAGAAACACAGACGCCAAGCGCTGAAGATGGCGCAGAACCTACAGAACCAGAAGCCCTAGCGTATTCGCTGCCCATTGAGGATAAAGAGATTTCCATCTCGTATTGGATTTCCTGGAATCCGGACTTGTCTTCCGTTTGCGCGGCAGAGGATGCATCTGTCTATCGTGCATTGGAAGAAGCAACGGGGGTGCAAGTGGAATATGTTGAATCTTCCCCGTTTAATATGGGGCAGGATTTTGACCTGATGATTGTCTCGGGCGACTATGTAGATGTTTTCCCTGCCAGTGGTAATTTATCCGCTGAACAGGCCAATGAGCAAGAAATATCCATTGATTTGACACCATATATAGATACGTATCTCAAAGATTACTACGCGATATTGGGAACGAACACGGAATATATGCGTGCTGCCCAAAGTTCAGACGGGAGATATTTGAGTGTTATCAGTATGTATGGGGAAAACACACCGGCAAATTTTGGGCTTGTAATCCGAAGCGACTGGTTGACGCAACTGGGGATGGACTATCCCGAAACCTATGAGGAATATCATACGGTTTTGACCGCGTTTAAGAACGAGATGGGTGCGTCTGCCCCAATGAGCTTGGGCATGTATGGTGTTATGAACGGAAATCTGTTCTGTTCCGGATTTGGCGTCAATGGTTATATTTCTGAAATGGACGCGCCGTTTTATCAAGTCAATGGCGAGGTGCATTTTGGATTAATCGAAGACGGGTTCAGAGAATATTTGACATTGATGCATCAATGGTATGCAGAGGGCCTGATCGACCCGAACTTTTATACTGTTACGGATCCAAACACGGCGCCTGTAGATTTGATCACAACCAATAATATGGGATTGTGGCAATGTGAATTGGCCAGAATGCACGAATTTGATACGCAGTTTAGTGAGGACGATTCATTTGCCATCTGGCCGGTTCAAGATGCAGTTCAACATTCAGGAGATGTCAACCCTATTAGTGCGGCGGCGGAATTGGCTGGCAGCGGCGGAGAAGTCATAGCGACCACCTGCAAATATCCAGAGGTTGCTGCACTGTGGCTAAACTATCGCTATACGGACGAGGGGATCCTGCTGCTCAATTACGGCGTCGAGGGAGAAGGGTTCTACTATAACGAAAATGGCGAACCGGAATTGTCAGAATTAATTACAGAAGCGCAGAACATGAACTTTGGTTTGGCGATGTACGCGACAGTGTTCCTTGGATACAGCATACCAGAGAGAATGTATTCCACCTATACGGATGCGCAGATGGCATCGCTGGAGATCTGGGGACAGGGAGATAATGAGTATGATTATCCCAGCAATGCAGTTATGAACACCGACGAGAGTTATCTCTATAACAGTATTTATTCTGACATCAATACGTATGCGCAAGC